>NZ_JAUTAY010000001.1:1274497-1593122 GCF_030818795.1 Microbacterium sp. SORGH_AS_0862
TGTGTCAGGAGACGAGGGCCGAGTGTGCGGCTTCATCGCCTCGTTCGGGTGCTGGCGTCCTTGCCAGTCGGCCCATTCCACCAGCGGCGGGCACGGTGTGGAATGCGTCCGGGATGATGACTGGCATCGCCCGACTCGATGACGTGGATAGCTCAGTCGGCGACGAGCGTTCCGCCGTCGATGACGATGGTCTGTCCGCTCACGAACGCGCCTCCCGGCGACGCGAGCCACACCGCTGCCGCCGCCACCTCGGCGGGCCTGCCGAACCTTGCGAGCGGGGTCTTCGCGAGTCGTGCCGTAGCGACGTCCGGATCGTCGATGATCGCGCGCGCGAAGCTCGTCTCGATGACACCGGGAGCGATGGCGTTGGCACGCACGCCACGGCCTCCCCAGCTCACGGCGAGGTTGCGGACGATCTGCGCGTTGGCTGCCTTCGTGACTCCGTAGCCGCCGATCGTGCGGTTGCCTCTGAGGCCTGCGAGGCTCGACATCACGAGGAAGAGACCGCCGCCCGCGCCGGCGAGGTGGGGCACGGCCAGATCAGCGAGCAGGCTCACCGATCGCACGTGCAACCTGTACATGGCGTCTAGACGATCCACGGCATCGGAGCCGCCCGGATCATCGAGCGCGGCTCCGGCATTGGCGAGGACCGTGTCGATGCGACCGAAACGGGTCATCGTCTCCTCCACGAGCGCGGCCAGCTGAGCATCGTCCGTCACATCGCAGACCATCCCGGTCGCTTCCAGTCCCAGCCGCCTCAGCCGGGCAGCCTCGGCATCCGGTGCCGAGACGCCCAGGTCGGCGATCACCACACGTGCACCGGCGGCGGCGAGCGCTTCCGCGCACGCCGCCCCGATCCCCGACGCAGCCCCGGTGACGATCGCCACCTGCCCGGAGCAATCGAACAGCTTGTCCGGGGTCAACGCGGATGCGGTCGGGGGAATCACCGCCCGCGCTCCTGACCGATCTCGCGCACACTCACCACCCGTGCTGCGGAAGCGACAACTCCGCGTCCTTGCCGAACTCCACGCGTTCGGCGACGACGCGCAGGGCGCGCAGCAGCCAACGCAGGGCCGGATCGTCGGATCGGGACGGGTGCCAGAAGACGGATTCGACGAGCACGGGGAGCTGGACGGGAACGCGAGCGACGGTCAGATCGAGGATGTCCCCATAGCGGTCGACGAGTCGCGCCGGGACGAAGCCGAACATGTCCGACTGCGCGATCATGAACGGTACCGGCAGGAAGCCGGGGACGGTGCGGGCCACGTGAGGCCGTACGCCCGCCTCGGCGAGCGCGTCGTCGGCGAACACGACCACTCCCGCTGCGAGCGCGACCTGCACGTAGGGCGAATCCGCCAAGACATCGGCGTCGATGGCCCCGTCGACGAGGCCCGGATGCCCGCGGCGCACGATGCAGACCATCTCGTCGGAGAAGAGGGATTGACGTTTGCCGGCGACGCCGTGGGCGACGGAGGCGATGGCGACGTCATCGCGCAGCAGGTCGACGGGATCGATGCCGTTGAGCGGCACGAAGTCGATCGAGACCCCCGGTGCATGCTCGCGCAGCAGATCGAGCAACGGCGCAGTCATCACCGCCAGCGCGTAGTCGGATGCCGAGAGTCGGAACTGCCGCTCGCTCGTCGACGGGTCGAACGAGGGCCGCACGTTCAGCGTTCGGTTGACCTCCGCGAGGGCCTCCCGGACGACGGGCTGGAGTGCGCGCGCCCGGGGCGTGAGCTCGGAAGCGCGGCCCACGCGCACGGTCAGAGGATCGTCGAGCAGCCGGCGCAACTTCGCCACGGCGCCGCTCACGGCGGGTTGTGTCAGCCCGATCGCCTCTCCGGCGCGGGTCAGGTTGCGTTCGGTGAGGATGGCATCGAGGACCACGAGCAGATTGAGGTCGACGCCTCGCAAGTCGCCCATATGTCGCTCCTTCGCGTCGGACAGCAACGTTACCGTCACAGTACGGCTATAGCCGGTCGGATCCGTACGTGCGGCGGGCGCGGCCCGCGCGATGGCCGGGACTGGTCGAGGCGCCGATGCGATTCTCGATCGTGCCGAGTCCTTCCACCGTCATCGTCACGACATCGCCGACCTGGAGCGGCGGAATCACGAGATCGCCGCCGGCCCGGGCCCACCGTTCGGCGAGCGCGCCCTGCGAGGCCGTGCCGGTGGCCAGAATGTCGCCCGCACCGACCCACGCATCCCGTGAAGCGTGCACCAGGAGCTCCTCGAACGACCACGACATGTTGCGCAGGTTGTCCGTTCCCACCGTCTCTCCGTTGACGGCGACGGACATCTCGAGCGCGTACCGGTCTCCTTCTCGGTACCTCTCGAGCTCGTCGGGCGTCGTCAGCCACGGACCGATCGTCGTCGCGAAGTCCTTGCCCTTGGACGGCCCGAGCCCCACCGCCATCTCCCCTCGCTGCACGTCGCGCGCGCTCCAGTCGTTCATGATGCAGAAGCCTGCGATATGCTGCGGCGCCTCTTCGAGGGACACGTCCCGAACGGTGTGCTTGACGACCATCGCCACCTCCAGCTCGAAGTCGAGCTGCTCGGTCTGCGACGGCATCGGGATCTCCGCGCCGGTCGGGACCACGGACCACGGGTTCATGAAGACGAAAGCCGGCGCCTCGTACCACTGCGGCGGCACGGCCCTGCCCTCCTCCGCCTTCTTCATCCCGGCGATGTGCGCCTCGAAGGTCACGAAGTCGCGGATCGCCCGCGGCTCGACCGGCACGGTGTACTGCGCGCGGCCCACCGGGAGCTTCTGCTGCCGGCCGGCGCGCACATCGAGATCACGGCGGCGCTGCGCAGGCATGCTCAGCAGATCGAGCACCGTGGGATCGCCCGGTATGTCCTGGAGCGCTCCGTGCTGGACACGTCCCGTGTGAAGGATGCCGTTCGGACCGACGAAACGGGCGTACTGGACCATCGTCAGAACTCCAGCGTCTCGGAGAACAGTCGCTCCCGCGTGTCGAGCGCAGGAATCGCCTGTCCGAGCGCCCATCGGGCGAAGTGCGCGGAGGCGCCGTGCGCCGCGAATGCCTCCTCATCGACGTAGACCTCGAAGATGCGGAACACGTGCGGCTCCTCGGCGTTCTGATGCGCCTGGTAGTAGAGGTTGCCCGGCTCCGCGCGCGAGGCAGGTGACAGCTTCTCGAGCGCGTCCCTGACGGTCTCTTCCTGACCCGGCCGGGCGGTCCAGATTGCACTGCACACGAAAGACATGGCGATTCCTCTCAAGACATCGTTGTCACGGCTAGGCGCGGCACCCCACGCTACGCAGTGAGGGCAAGCGCCCACCACGCGGTGCCGGCGATGACTGCTATCGCGCGCCGCTACGCCAGAGCTCATTCGTCGAAGATCGCCACCGCACGCGTCCAGCCGGCGGATGCGGCGCGAACCTTCGCGGGGAAGCAGGCCACGGTGAAGCCGAACGCCGGCAACGACTCGAGGTTCTGGAGCTTCTCGATCTGGCAGTAGGCGACCTCGGCGCCCGCCTTGTGCCCCTCCCACACGATGGACGGGTCGCCCGTCCGTGCGAACTCACGACGGGTGACGCTGACGGGCGCGTCCCATCCCCAGGCATCCGTGCCGACGACGCGGACTCCCCTGTCGGTGAGGTGCAAAGTAGCCTCCCGCCCGAATCCGATCCCGGTGTCGTAGTAGTCCTCCTGCCCGTAGGCGGCCGAGGCGATCGTGTGCGCGAGAACGATGTCGAACGGACGGAGCGCGTAGCCGATGCGGTCGAGTTCGGCATCGATGTCCGCGGCGGTCACGAGATGTCCCTGAGGCAGGTGGCGCAGATCGAGCTTGACGCCGGGCCGGAAGAACCAGTCCAGGGGTACCTCGTCGATCGTCCAGGCCCTCTCCCCGCGGTTCATGGTCGGGTGGTAGTGCCACGGGGCATCCACATGGGTGCCGGAGTGCGTCGTCAAGGTGAGCGTCTCGGCGGCGAGTCCCTGACCGTCCGGCAGCTGATCCGGCCGGATGCCGTACATGGCCTCCATGTCTCGGCGACCGGCGATGTGGTCCTTGTAGTCGATCGTGGGTCGCAGGAACGGAGGATCTACAGGGATCACATCGTCCAGCGGCATGGACAGGTCTACGAAACGCATGGCAACTCCTTCGTCGTGCGCACCATCCTGGACGCGGCAGCCGTCTGCCGACACCCGTCCCGGACGATGCCAGGCATGCGCACGACGGGTGTCGGGCTACGCGACTCAGTCGCGCCGGTAGTCCTCTCGCGCGACCCTCGAGTACGGAGCGGGACTCACGATGGCCCTGATGGGCACGATGTCGGTGGGCTCGACGCGATAGCCGTCGTAGCCGCCGCCGAGCTCGCCCCAGCCGATGACGACCTCGTCGCCGACCCGGACGGTGTCGTCCACGAGCGCCATCGACAGCAGGGACCGCTCGTTGGCCGTGTAGGCCGTGTACGCGGAGTTGCCGACGGAACGACCGTCGACGGTCAGGGTGTCGTAGTGCTTGTCGAGCTTGTCGCACATGACCGGAAGGTGCAGGAAACGCACGTCCCGCCCCCCGGGGGTGAGCATCTCTCGCAGCAGCGCCGCCGCATCCTCCGGGTCCCACTGGAGCGTCACCTTCGTCAGTCGCGGGTCTGCGGCTCGGCGCAGGAGCGCATCCCGACCGTAGAAGTCGTGATCGGCGTGGATGAGGCGGTCGTACCCTAGATCGAACGGCGACCGGTAGTAGCCCTCGACACGGTCGTGCGCGAGGCTTCCGGACAGGCGGATCATCCCCTCCCCCGCGTTGGCGGGCAGCCATTCACGGTACGCGCGCATCTCCTCCCCCTCGTAGATGGCGGGAAGGACCGCCTGGTACCACCCGGACTCGATCGCCCCGATCAGGTAGGCCTGCCCGCCCACGAGCTCGAGTTCGAACTCGCGACCCGCTGCGACGATCGCGTCTCGCACGGTCTCCCGCTTCTCATACGGACCCCAGATCTCGAGGCCGGCGACGCCGGCCATCCCGTGACGGAGCGCACGACAGCGCACACCCCCGATCGTGATCTCGGTCATGTGGAAGAACTTCACATCGCCGAGCGGTCCGCCGTTCAACTTCTCGATCAGCGCGGCAGCTCTCGGCCCTTGAATCTGATAGCGGAAGTCCGGACGGTCGTGGGCGAAGCCGTTGGGGTACACAGGAGCCTTGCGGTCGTACCGCGCCTCGACGTCGTAGTCGCCGGTCTGGGCCTGATACATGAGCCAGTTCTGAACGAACCCGGCACCGAACACGGAGAACTGCCGCGGCGCGAGGTGGAACACGATCCCGTCGCCGATCATGTCTCCGCGCTCGGTGACGCAGACGATCTGGCGGGCGGAGTTCGGACGGAAGGTCGTGAAGTCGTTGATGGCGAAATCGGACAGCAGCCTCATCGCATCGGGCCCCGACAGGAACAGCCCCGACATGTGGTGGGTCTGGTCGAACAACGCCACCCGCTCGCGCCACGCCCGCGTCTCACGTTCCCACAGGGAGAACTCGCCCGGAATGACGGGGATGATCTGCTGCGGCTGGAACTCGTCGCGTGCGTCGGGACGCGCGTACTTGTGTGCGCGCAGCAACCGGAGGGGGCCTCCAGCCTCGGTCAGCAGTGATTCCAAGCTCTGGGTCGTCATGACGGGTCTCCTTCGTCCTCAAGCCATGGCGGCCGTCCGCATGGACGGCGCAGACCGAGTCTGGACTTCAGAATTGATATTCTGAATACTGGGCGGGCGATGCCACGTATCGACCGTCTCTCGCGTCGCCGGTGCGACACTGGGGCGATGCTGGAGACGCCCGGGCTGCGACCGCCCCGCCAGGAGCGGTCGCGACGCACGCTCGAACGCGTGCTCGACGCCGGGGCCGACGTGTTCGCCGCGCACGGATACGAGGGCTTGACGATCGCCGAGGTCTGCCGCATCGCGAAGACATCCCCCGGCGCTGTATACACCCGCTTCGAGAGCAAGGCCGTGCTGGTGCGCGCCGTCCACGATCACGTGCTGACGGCGCTCAGCGCCGAGCTCGACGCGGCCTTCGCCCCTCACTCGGAGTGGGACGCTCTGGAGACGGCGCAGTTCGTCGAGCGCGCCGTGAACGTGCTCATCCTCCACTTGCGTCGACACGCACCGATCGTCCGCGCCATCGTGCTGCGGGCAGCCGTGGATCCGGTCATGCGCACCAGCGGCGCACCCCGCATCCGATCGATGGCCGATGCCTTCACCGCGCGCATGCTCGATCGAGCAGCCGACTACCCCCACCCCGACCCGGAGACGGCCGTGCGCGACGCCTTCGGCATGGTGTTCGAGGCGCTGTCCTGGGACATCGCCTTCGGCAGCGACTATCGCGCGTCCGGCGCGCTCGGCGCCCCTCCCGACGCACGACTGCCCTCGACGTGCCGCATGCTCCTGCTCACGTCGCCGGCCTGAGGAGGCTCTCGACCGGCCGGGAGGTCACCGCCGATCGTGTCATTCGTGACGGACCGCGATCTGCTCCGGCTCCAACTGCACGGCCCAGCCTTCGATCGTTCCCGCGTTCTCGTACTCCTCGATCTGAAGGATCTGACGGCCGCGCTCGACGGTCTGCTCCATGGATGAGGTGACGAACGCGTACAGACTCAACCAGGCCGTCTCTTCGAACGCGACACCGCCGATGACGAGGACGTTCGCGTCCACCACGCCGCGCGCCGCGGCAGCGTCGCGCGCGGAGACGGTGGCGACCACGGCGCGCGCGCCATTGACCTTGTTGGCCGCAACCGCACCGGCCGGCGCCTCGTCCAGGACGAGGATCCCGAAGGCGTCGATCCCGCCGTCCTGATCGGCGACGACCGCCCCGCCGACTCTGATCGCGTAAGCAGGGTAGTCGTCACCGTCGTCGTAGGCGTCGGCGCCGAGCCACACCACATCGAAGCCGGCGCGACGCGCCCGCTCCTCGAGCGCACGGCCCAAGGCGTAGCCACCGTGGTCGGCGGCGATGTAGATGCGTGTCATGAGCTGAACCTCCTTGTCGAGAGCGTGCGGGACGTGCCGTGTCAGACGGGCGGGGCGACGAACAGCCCCTTGTCGATGTCGTTGAACGACTCCCGCGCGACGAGCTCGCTCATCTCCTGGGCGGTCCCCCACTGATCCTGCGTCGACAGACGGCTGATGTCGTGCCTGTGCGCGACCCACGAGTCGTCGTCGACCGTCGCCAGCTCCGTGGTGTACTCGATCGTGTTGCCGGCGGGGTCGAGGAAGTACGCGAACGTGTTGTCACCGGCATTGTGCCGGCCCGGGCCCCAGATCATCCGCGCTCCGGAGCGCAGGATCTTGCCCGCGCCGCGCATCCACTCCTCGATCCCGCGCATCTCGAACGAGAGATGGTGCAGCGAGTGGTGCGGCCCCATCGCCACTGCGATCGAATGATGGTTCGTGTTGCAGCGCAGGAAATGCATCATGTCGACGCCGTCCGGGCGTACGAGCGAGTCGGAGACGGTGAAATCGAGGTGCTCGACGTACCACTGCACCGTTCGGTTGAGATCCGCCGAGTTGAACACCATGTGCGAGAGCTTGGCCGGGATCGGTTCGCGTTCACGGATCTTCCGCGCCTGCCGAAGTCCGTAACCGGTCGAGAACTCCAGAACGCGACCGTCGATGTCGAAGACACGGAAACCGTACCCGCCGGCGAACCCCGTGAGCTCACGCGGCTCGTGCACGAAGACGACGTCCTCGTCATGCAGCTTGGCTGCCAGCGTCTCGAGATCGGCGAGGTCGGCGACGGCGAAACCGACGAGGTCGACGCGCTTCTCGTCGCGGCGCAGCCGCAGAATGAACGGCTCCGTGGACCCTTCTGCGGCGAGGTAGCTCAGTCCGTCCTCCGCGTGCACCTCGGTCAGGCCCCAATGGTCGACGAAGAAGTCGCGTTCGATGTCGAAGTTCGGCACCGCGAGGGCGCCGTAGCGCAGGTGGGATACGAGGCGTCGCGTCATCATCGACCCTTTCTCGAAAGCGATGGCGCCACAACGATGCGGCCCCACCCCGAGGGTAGGACTCTCGCCCGACGCTGGCCATGTCGGGGCCGGATACCATGCATCTGTGGCCAACGGTGACCCGGATCTGAATCTTCTCGTCTCGCTGCGCGCTCTCCTGGAGGAGGCCAACGTGACCCGCGCTGGCGAGCGCATCGGCGTGGGTCAATCGACGATGTCCTCCGCTCTGGCACGGCTTCGCGCCCTGTTCCTCGACGAACTGCTCGTGCGCGTGGGTCGCGACTACGAACTGACGCCGCTCGCACGCCAGATCCTGCCGCAGGTGCAGCGCACTCTTCCGTTGGTCGCACTCGCGCTCGGCCAGGAGGAGTCGTTCGAGCCGGCAACCAGTCGCCGCTCCTTCACCATCCAGGTCACCGACTACGGCGCCATCGAGCTACGCCCCCTGTTCGCGCTGGCGAATGCGCTCGCACCCGGGATCCGCTTCGACTTCCCGCGGCTTCCCGCCGACCCGGTGGACACGGACCATGACATGCTCGCGCACGACTTCGCCGTCGCGCCACCGGGCATCGGCATCGAGGCGGAGGGCATGGACCTGTTCCGGGACCCGTACGTCGTGGTCGCCGACCGCAAGAACCCGCGCGTCGCCGACGGACGGATCTCCCTCGACGACTTCGTGCAGAGTCCTCTGATCCGCTGCGATTTCGGCCGAGGTCATCTCACGCCCGCCGAACGCCGGATGCGAGAGGTCGGCGCGCTCCCGCACGTGCGGGTGACGACGTCCACGATGCTCGCGATCCCCCTCATCATCGGCGGGGGCAGCGACTTGATCGGGGTTCTGCCGCGTCGCCTCGCCGAGCGCAATCGCGCGGCGACCGGGACGGTACTCGTGCCCACGCCCTTCCCGGACGTCGAGCTCATCCAGCGGCTGTGGTGGCACCCGTCGCACGCGCGCGACGAAGGCCACCGGTGGTTCCGCGACCTGGCCGCGGAGACCGTGGCCTCAGGAGCCCTCGAACCCTGAGCCGGCGATGCCAGGCATCATCAGGCGGCAGTGGCGAGCAGCGCGCCGATCCGCCTAGCGTCATGCAGAGGATGCATCGCGGCATCCGGAGCGGAGACGAGGATGTCGGTTTCGAAAGTGCTGGTGGTCGGCGGCGGGTTCACGGGCCTGACGACGGCGATCGCCCTCGCGCAACGCGGAGTCGAGCGCGTCGTGGTGATCGATCGCGCGCGCAGCTGGGCGAGGGTGGGCCACGGACTCACGATCCAGGGCAACGCGCTGCGCGTGTTTCGCGAACTGGGGGTGCTCGATCGGATCCTCTCGGTCGGTCAACCCGAGAACGCTCTCACCCTCTACTTCGCCGATGGCCGCGTGATGGCAGAGATGAAGACCCCTCGCACGGGCGGCGACGACCTCCCCGCGACGATCGGCGCGCTGCGGGCCGATCTGCACGAGATCCTCGTCGAACGGGCGGAGTCGCTCGGCGTCGAGATCCGCCTGGGCCGAGAGCTCGCCTCCTACGAGAGCGGGCCCGACGAGGCCATCTCGGTGCTTTCGGACGGAACGCGCGAGCGGTGGGATGCCATCGTCATCGCCGAGGGCATCAAGTCGGCCAAGCGCGCGGGTATCGGCATCTCGGCGCAACGCGGCCCCAGCGGGCTGGGCATCTGGCGTGCCGTCACGACACGCCAGCCGGAGATGACCGGCGGCATCGCCTATCCCGCACACACCGGCGGTGCCTACAAGGTCGGTTACACGCCGGTCAGCGACGACCTGTGCTACATCTTCGTGCTCTGCTCCCCCGTGCGGCCCGACAACGGCCTCGCCGACTGGCAGGAGGTCAAGCGCCTGATGGCCGACTTCCATGGCCCGTTCGACTACTTGCGCGAGTCGATCGACGAGGGCACGTTCTTGAACTTCCAGGAGATCGAGTGGATCTTCGCGGACGGTCCCTGGCACAGCGGCCGGGTCATCGCACTGGGCGAGGTCGTGCACGCCGTGCCGCCGCTGATCGCACAGGGAGCCGCGCAGTGCGTCGAGGACGCTCTCCTGTTCGCCGAGCATGTCACCGCAGCGGGCGATTGGGAGACCCAGCTGGCGGACTTCTATGCACGGCGCCTGCCGCGCATCCGCGGTGTCGTGGAGGCCTCGATGCAGCTCGCGGAATGGGAGCTGCATCCCGGCACACCCGGCGCGGATCCGGGGCGGGTCATGGGCCAGGCCCTCGGCGCGCTGGTCGCAGCCCCGTGAGCGAGGCGGCTCGCCGCGGCGCCGCCTTCCGCCCGCCACGGCGCATCGTGACGGGACACGACGCCGCCGGAACTTCTGTGGTCCTGAGCGACGCACCGGTGCCGGTCACCCGCGAGCTGCCCGAGGACGGCGTCGCCTTCCACGAGGTCTGGGCCACCCGTGGCGCCCCTGCGGTCATCGAGGCGGGGTACGACGAGCCCACCGCCGAGGCGCTGACCGTCCCGCCGCCGGCGCGGGGGACACGCATCCGCATCAACGAGTTCCTTCCCGCGCACCTCGACCCGCAGGGCCTCCAGTCCCCCATGCACCGAACGGAGTCCGTCGACTACGGCATCGTGCTGGAAGGGGAGGTCACCCTTGTCCTCGACGACAGCGAGGTCACCGCATACGCCGGCGATATCGTCATCCAGCGCGGCACCGACCATGCCTGGGCCAACCGCGGCGACCGCGTCGCGCGTGTCGCCTTCGTGCTGATCGACGCTCGCTACGACGACGACGTGCTCGCCACGCTGCCGACGGACGTCCGCGACAGCCTGATGCGGCACGGCCCGCGGGCATGACCGAGCCGCCCCGCAACGCCGCGCTGCGCGACGCCGTCCGACTGCCGGGCTTGCGCGGCAACCTGTTCGTGGTCACCGGCGCCGCCGGCGGCCAGGGCGCCGCCGAAGCCCTTCTGCTGGCCGCCAACGGGGCGGACGTGATCGCGGCCGACCTCGCCGAGGATGCGTCGGAACTGCTTACGCGCGCCCGAGGATTGGACGGCACCATCCGGTATCACCGGCTCGACGTCACCGACGAGCGCGGATGGCGAGAGCTGTCCGAGTCGGCAGGTGATCGGGCGCTGCGGGGCCTGGTCAACAACGCCGGCGTGACCCACCGCGCCCGGATCGGAGCAGTCGGGCGGGAGGACTGGGACCGGGTGCTCGCGACGAACGTGACGGGAGCGATGCTCGGGATCCAGACGCTCCTGCCCCGCATGTCCCGCGGGACCTCGATCGTCAACATCGGCTCCGCGGCAGGTCTCACCGGGCACTACACCGCCGCCTACACGACGAGCAAATGGGCCGTCCGCGGACTCACGCACACCTGCGTCACGGAGCTCGGGCCGCGCGGGATCCGCGTCAACGCGGTGCACCCGGGCTACATCCGAACCTCGATGACCGCGAGCGCTCCGCCTGCGTTCCAGGGTGCGAACGCAGAGATCACCCCTCTCCATCGCGGCGGCGATCCCGACGAGGTCGCCGGTGTCGTCGTCTTCCTTCTCTCGGACGCGGCGTCGTACGTCACCGGAGCCGAGATCGCCGTGGACGGAGGCCAGTCCCTCTCCGGCTCTGCCACCTTCCTCTCCGACGCGCTGCGTACCGGCGCACCCCCCGCCTGACACGATCTGGAGCATCGCATGTACATGTACTTCCCCACCAACTACGTCTGGAGCATGGCCGTCGTCGCCTCGCTGAACAACGGCGGGTTCATCGACGACGTCGACAAGGCGTCCCGCCCCGTCCTCGAGGCCTCCCAGAACGGCGACGACGTCGGCACGGAGCTCTTGTACGCGTCGTGGCAAGGGGTCGCCGACCGCCTGCTCGCCGCTGCCGAGGCCGATGAGTCGCGCGGCTGGCGCCTGAGCGCGGCCGACAAGCTCTATCGCGCAGCTCTGTACACCTCTCAGGCCGAACGGCTCCAGTCACCGAAGTGGGAGGGACGAAAGGCCGCGTATCAACGGTCGATCGATCTGCTGCTGCGTCACATCGCGCTCGCCGGCGTCCCCGTCGAGACGGTGGAGGTGCTGTATCACGGTGACGACGCCCCCGAGGGCGCGTCCCTGCCGGGCTACTTCTACCGCGCTCCCGGCGAGGGACCGCATCCGATCGTGGTGATGTGGAACGGTCTGGACTCGACGAAGGAGATGATGTACACCTCCGGATTTCCACGGGAGTTGGCGCGGCGTGGGATCTCGACGCTCATGATGGACCCGCCGGGATCGGGAGAGTCGCTTCGGATGCGCGATCTGCACGCCCGGTACGACACCGAAGTCTGGGCACGCTCGGTCGTCGACTGGATCGAGCAGAACGCGGCGGGTCTGGAGGTGGATCCGGGGCGGATCGGCTTGGTGGGATGGTCTCTCGGCGGCTACTACGTGCCGCGGGCCGCCGCGTTCGAGAAGCGCATCGCCCTCGCTGTCGCCTGGGGTGCGAACTACGATTGGGCGGCTGTGCAGGAGGCACGCCGTCGGCGCGAGGGGGAGAATCCCGTCCCGCATTACTGGGACCACGTGCGCTGGGTGTTCGGCGCCGTGGACGATGCCGACTTCCTGGCGAAGACGAAGAACATGCGACTCGAGGGAGTGGTCGAGCAGATCACCGTTCCCTTCCTCGTCACGCACGGAGAAGGCGATCGGCAGATCCCGGTGTCGTACGCGTACGACGAGTACGAGGCAGCCGTCAACTCCCCGAAGCGCGAGCTGCGCATCTTCACTCAGGAGGAGGGCGGCGCGGAGCACATCGGCATCGACAACCTCGCATACGTGGGCGAGTTCACTGCGGAGTGGATCGCAGAGACGTTCGCCGACGGCGCCTGAACAAAAGGGGGATGATCGTGCGGCTTCGGTCCACGCTCACCCCCGTGCCGCTCAGCGTCTGCGCAGGCGGGGACGCGGGCGGGCGCGGGCGATCACCGGAGCGGCGATTCGCTCGCCCACCACGTTCACGATCTCGCCGACACGCTCGACGACCATGCGCACCTCGTCGCCGGGCTCCAGCGGGGAAATGCCGCTGCCGCGCCCCCACAGCTCCCCGAGACACCCCCCGTTGCCGACAGTGCCCGAACCCAGCACATCGCCGGGGACCACGATCGAATTACGCGCGGCGTACGCCACCAGCTCGGGAAACGTCCATCCCATGTTCGAGACGAGATCCTCGCCGACCAGATCGCCATTGACGTAGACCTCGGCGCGGACGGCGAGAAAACCCTCGGCGTCGATGACGTCCGTGAGCTCATCAGCGGTCACGATCCACGGTCCCAGCGTGGTCCCGAAGTCCTTGCCCTTCGCGGGTCCGAGCCGCACCTTCATCTCTCGCGCCTGCAGATCCCGCGCGGACCAGTCGTTCATGACCGTGTAGCCGAAGATGTGCGCGGCCGCGGCAACCACATCGAGGTTCACGCCGTCCGAGCCCACGACACCACCGACGACCGCGGCCACTTCGAGCTCGAAGTCCAGCCGGCGACTCTCGGGGACGGGAACGACATCGCCCGTCGCGTGGACGATGTGCGGATTGGTGAAGTAGAAGGTGGGAGCCTCGTACCATTCGGGCGCCACATCGCTCTTGCCCTCGACACCGGCGCTCACACCTTCGACGTGCTCCTCGAACGCCACGAAGTCGCGGATGGAGGACGGCACGAGCGGCGGGAGGAGTTTCACGGCATCCAGCCGCTCCGCCTGCCCCGGCACCTCGGCGCGCGTCCGGTCGTAGAGGGCGTGTGCTCTTTCGAGACCTTGTCGCAGCACCTGCGCAACCGTCGATCCGTCGGGAAAGGCCAAGACGCGATCGCCGTCGACGAAGCCTTCCGCCGTCGTTCCGTCCTGGCGTGTCCAGCGCGCGATCCTCATGCGTCGCGCTCCTCTCGACGCGGCGCGATCGGTGCGATGCGAGCTGTCATGACAAGAACCTCCTCGTTCGATGCCGCGGGCGACGAAGATGACCCACCGGCACTCACCTCACTATGTGGGCAACGACGACGCACCGGAATCTGACGCGAGCCATCCCTGGCATCACCGGCGCTTATGCGGCGTCGCGGGCGCTCACACCCGGCGCAGTTCGTCCGCCGCCCCCGCCGCGGCGGCCTGCAGCGCCGGCAGGTAGTGTTCGACGAGATGCTCGACGCTGTCGCGCGTCGCCGATGACGAGACGTTGATCGCGGCCGCGACCTGCCCGCTGCGATCGCGCACACCGACGGCGATCGAACGGAGCCCCGCCTCGAGCTCGCCGTCCACCACGGCCCACCCCTGGACTGCGACACGGTCGAGCTCGGCGCCCAGGCGCGCCGCATCCGTCAGGGTCCGGTCGGTGAGCGGATGCAGGTGCGCCAGCGCGTCGGCGCGCGCGGATGCAGGCAGCGCCGCCAGCAGCACGCGTCCCATGCTCGTGGCGTACGCCGGAAAGCGGGTGCCGATCGTGATGCGCACGCTCATGATGCGCCGTGCCGGCACGCGGGCGATGTAGACGATGTCGGCGCCGTCGAGCACGGCCGCCGACACGCTCTCTCCGACCTCGCGCGAGAGCAGTTCGAGGTGAGGTTGGAGCACCTCGGGCAACGACAGCGACGACAGGTAGCTGAAGCCGAGCTCGAGCACCCGCGGCGTGAGGGCGAACAGGCGTCCGTCGCTGCGCACGTAGCCGAGACTCACGAGGGTGTGCAGGAAGCGGCGAGCGGCCGCGCGCGTGACCTCGGCGCGGCGGGCGACATCGCTCAGGGTGAGCTCTGCGTGTTCGGCGTCGAACGCGCGGATGACGGCGAGCCCGCGGGCGAGCGACTGCACGAACTCGCCGGATGCGTCGCCCTGCTCACTCATCCGCTCACCATATCCGCGCCGGTCACCTCTCGAGGACGACCGCGAGGCCCTGTCCGACCCCGATGCAGATGGCGGCGACCGCGACACCTCCGCCGCGGCGGGCGAGCTCGTGTGCGGCGTGGCCGATGATCCGACCGCCGGACGCGCCGAGAGGGTGGCCGATGGCCAGCGCACCGCCGTGGATGTTGACCCGCTCCGGGTCCAGGTCGGGCCATCCGGCGATGCAGGCGAGACTCTGCGAGGCGAACGCCTCGTTCAGCTCGACGACGTCGACGTCGTCCCACGTGAAGCCGGCGCGGGCGAGCGCCTTGTTCGCGGCCTCGATGGGCGCGATCGGGAACACATCGGGGTCGACGCCGTGGGCGGCGCGGGCGGCGATGCGCGCCAGCGGTTCGCCCGGTAGCGCCCCCTCTGCGGCGACGAGCACCGCGGAGGCGCCGTCGTTGATGGGCGAGGAGTTGCCCGCGGTGACCGAGCCGTCGCCGTCCGACGCGAACAACGCGCGCAGACCCGCGAGCTTCTCGACCGACGTGTCGGGCCGGATGCTCTCGTCGCGGGCGAGCTCCGCACCGGGAACCTGCACGATCTCGCCGTCGTAGACGCCGGCAGCCCAGGCCTCGGCGGCCAGGCGGTGCGAGCGCGCGGCGAACGTATCCTGCGCCTCGCGGGAGATTCCCCACTCGCGGGCGATCTTCTCCGCCGACTCGCCGTTACTGATCGTCCAGGGCTTCGGCAGCGCGGGGTTGGTCATGCGCCAGCCGATCGCCGTGTTCCACAGCGTCTGGTTGCCCACGGCGGGCCACGGCTTGGCCGACTTCTCGACGACGAAGGGCGCGCGGCTCATCGATTCGACGCCGCCGGCCAGGATGATGTCGGCATCGCCGGACTCGATCGCACGCGAGGCCTGGATGACGGCCTCCACAGACGACGCGCACAGGCGGTTGACGGTCGCACCCGTGACGGTCGTCGGGAAGCCTGCGAGCAGCGCGCCGAAGCGGGCGACGTTGCGGTTGTCCTCGCCCGCCTGGTTCGCGTCTCCGAAGATCACATCGTCGATGCGCGCGGGGTCGAGGCCGGTGCGCTCGACGGCCGTGCGCATCACGAGGGCCGCGAGATCGTCCGGCCGGATGCCGGAGAGCGCGCCCCCGGCCCGGCCGAACGGCGTGCGGACGGCGTCGTAGACGAAGCTCGCGGTCATTTCTCCTCCTCGGACACGGATGCGGCCGCATCCGTCGCGTCGATGAGCGCGAGCCCGGTGAGCTCGCGCAGCTGCTCGATCGTGTTGTCACCGAAAGCCTCGATGACGGCGAAGCCCGCATCCGTGATCTCGAAGACGGCGTGATCGGTGTAGACGCGCGAGACGCAGCCCACACCGGTCAGCGGGTACGTGCAGGCGGCGACGAGCTTCGGCTCGCCGGCGCGGGTGAGCAGGTCGGTCATGACGTAGACGGACTTGGCGCCGATCGCGAGATCCATGGCGCCGCCCACGGCGGGGATGGCCCCGGGCTCCCCCGTCGACCAGTTGGCCAGGTCACCGTTCTGCGCGACCTGGAAGGCGCCGAGCACGCACACGTCGAGGTGCCCGCCGCGCATCATGGCGAAGGAGTCGGCGTGGTGGAAGTATGCGGCACCTGCGACGGCCGTCACCGCCTGCTTGCCGGCATTGATGAGGTCGGGGTCGATGCGGCCGGGCTCCGGCGCCGGCCCCATCCCCAGCAGGCCGTTCTCGGTGTGCAGCACGATCTCGCGGTCGGCCGGCAGATGGTCGGCGACGAGCGTGGGCGCTCCGATGCCGAGGTTCACGACAGCGCCGTCGGGGATGTCGGCGGCGATGCGGCGGGCGAGGTCCGCGCGGGGGATGCGGGTGGTCATCGCTGCTCCTGGTTCTCGAGCGGGCGGCCTTCCAGGTCGGTGCCGCCGACGAACACGCCGTCCTTCAGCCAGCGCCGTTCGCCGACCGCGACGACACGGTCGACGTAGAGACCGGGTGTCACGACCGTCTCGGGATCGATCGAGCCGCGCGGCACGATCTCGTCGACCTGGACGATCGTGGTCGTCGCGGCGGCCGCCATGATGGGTCCGAAGTTGCGGGCGGTCTCGCGGTAGACGAGGTTGCCCCAGCGATCCGCCGCGCGCGCCGAGACCAGCGCGTAGTCGGCGCGGATCGGGTGCTCGAGCACGTAGGTGCGCCCGTCGATCTCGCGATGCTCCTTGCCCTCGGCGAGCGCGGTGCCGACGCCGGTCGGTGAGAAGAACGCGCCGATTCCTGCGCCGGCGGCACGGATGCGTTCGGCGAGGTTGCCCTGCGGGACGAGCTCGAGCTCGATTCGCCCGGAGCGGTAGAGGTCGTCGAAGACCCAGGAGTCCGACTGCCGGGGGAACGAGCACACGATGCGACGCACGCGCCCGGCCGCGAGGAGCGCGGCGAGGCCCGTATCGCCGTTGCCGGCGTTGTTGTTCACGATCGTGAGGTCGCTCGCGCCGTGCGCGATGAGGGCGTCGATGAGCTCCACGGGCTGGCCGGCGCGGCCGAACCCGCCGATCATGACGGTGGAGCCGTCCTCGATCCCGGCGACCGCCGACGCGATGTCGGCGACGGTCTTGTCGATCACACATCCTCCTTCGGAAGTGTTCGCTCTGCGAACGCAAGTGCGTCTAGCGAACAGTTTACGCCGCTCCCGCGTCGGGCACCACCCCTCACCCCTGCTCAAGGGACCCGCATCGCGCCCTCGAGGCCGAGAACGCCGCGCATCGCATCTCTCGAACACGCGAGGCGAGAGAGATCACTTTGGCTATTGTGCATAGCTTTACGGCTATGTATTGTTCCCTACATGACCTCTTCATCGTCTCCCACCACGACGACGCAGCGCCTCCGTGTCGACGGCGGCGAGATCGGCTTCGACGTCGCAGGCACAGGCCCGCTCCTCCTGCTCGTGCCAGGAATGGGTGAGCTGCGCTCCTCGTACCGACACCTCACTCCCCTGCTGATCGCGGCCGGCTACCGCGTCGCCACGGCCGACCTCCGCGGTCACGGCGACAGCTCCGCGGGCTTCGATGCCTACGGCGACGTGCCCACCGCATCCGACATCGCGGCCCTCGTGCGGCACCTCGGCGCCCCGGCGACGATCGTCGGCAACTCGATGGCAGCGGGCGCCGCGGTGATCGCCGCCGCCGAGCACCCCGAGCTCGTGTCGAGTCTCGTGCTCGTCGGGCCTTTCGTGCGCATCCCGCCGAACCAGAGCAGGGTCGCGGCCCTGATCTTCCGGATGCTGATGGCCCGCCCCTGGGCCGTCGCCGCGTGGAACGCGTACCTGCCCACCCTGTACTCGGGCGCGAAGCCCGCCGACTTCGAGACCTACCGCACCGCGATGATCCAGGCGATGCGGCGTCCCGGCTACGCGCGGTCCTTCCGCCTCACCACGCGCACCGACCACGGCGACGCCGAACGGAGCCTCGCACGCGTCACCGCCCCCGCGCTGGTCGTCATGGGCAGCGCCGACCCCGACTTCGCCGACCCCGCCGTCGAGGCCACGTGGATCGCGGAGACCCTGCACGGCACGAGCGTCATGATCGAGGATGCGGGCCACTACCCGCAGTCCCAGCAGCCCGAGCGCACGGCCGACACCATCCTCGCGTTCCTGCACGAGACGAGCGAACGTGCCTAGGGCCGGGCTCACACCGGCGATCGTCATCGAACGCGCCGCTGCGCTGCTCGACGCTCCGGATGCGGGGCCGCTGAGCTTCGCCGCGCTTGCGGACGACCTCGGCGTTCGCGCACCGTCGCTGTACAAGCACGTCGACGGCCTCTCGGGACTGGAACGGGGCGTCATGCTGCGCGCCAAGACCGAGCTCGGGCACACGCTCGCCCGCGCGACGGTGGGCCGTTCCCGCGGCGACGCCATCCGCGCGATGGGGCATGCCTACCGCGATTGGGCGCTCGCCCACCCGGGCCAGTACCCGCTGACGATCACCGCCCCGGCGGCCGGTGACGAGGAGGACGAGCGGGCCTCCGCGTCCGTTCTCGAGGTGGTCGCGGGCGTGCTGGTGGGCTATGGCCTCGAGGGCGACGACGCGATCGACGCGATCCGATTCCTGCGCGCGAGCCTCCACGGCTTCCTCTCCCTGGAGACGTCGCGCGCGTTCGAGCTCCCCGTCGACATCGAGCGCAGTTTCGCGCGGACGATCGACACGGTGGCCGCCTCCTTCGAGACCTGGCGCTGCGACTGAGCGTGAGGATGCGGTGACATTTGTCACCCCGGCGGTCGCCGTCGGCGCGATGACGACCGTCAACGCCGTCGCCACGAACTCCGAAGCCTCCCAGATCGCCGCCTACGGACAGCGAGTGAGCGTCGACGGCCGCGAGATGAACGTGGTCGTCAGCGGCGATCACGAGCAGACGATCGTGATGCTTCCCGGGCTCGGCACCGCCGCCCCCGGTCTCGATTTCGGCCCGCTCATCGACCAGTTCGACGACGACTACCGCGTGATCGCCGTCGAGCCGTTCGGCACGGGGCTCAGCGACGGCACTGACGCTCCCCGCACCTCGGAGAACATCTCCCGCGAGGTGCACGAGGCCCTGCAGCAGCTCGGCGTGCGTCAGTACGTGCTCATGGGGCACTCGATCGCCGGAATCTACGCGCTCACCTACGCCTCGCTCTTCCCCCACGAGGTCACCGCGTTCGTGGGCATCGACAACAGCGTGCCGGACCAGCCGGGATCGGACGAACCGATCCCGACCGACGCGATGGTGCTGCTGAACGACCTCGGCATCACCCGCGCGCTGCAGGCGATCTCACCCGATCCCTACGAGGGACTCCCCTACGGCGAGCAGACGAAGCAGCAGCTGCGCATGCTCGCCGCCCGCAACACGACGGCGTCGACGATGGTCGACGAGATGCAGCGCGCGAGCCGGAACTTCCAGGATGCCAGCGGCGCTCGATTCCCCGCATCCCTTCCGGTCCTGCTGTTCGCCCGGGAAAACGACACGGATGTGGCGGGCTGGGTGGCGCTGCACGACCGCCAGGCGGCGTCGGTCGACCGCGGCGAGCTCGTCGTCATGGCCGGCGACCACTACCTGCACCACACGTTGTCCGCACAGATCGCGGCCGAGACGAAGCGGTTCCTCGACGGCTGACGCACCGCGGGCGGTGGGGGATCGCACTCCCCCCACCGCCCGCGTCGACGCCGTTCGGATCAGGCGTCGATCTCGCTCTTGCCGGCGGAGCGCCGGCGCAGGCGCACGGCGACCACGACGAGAACGAGGGCCAGCAGCAGCGGGAGGACGACCCGCACCGTCATCGCCAGCCCGCCCCACTCCTGCACGTCGCCCTGGACGGCCGTGCCGCCGACGACGTTCCACGTGACCAGCAGCGCCGACACGAAGGCTCCGACGTAGATGGTGCCGGTCTTGTGGAAGAAGTACGTCGACAGAGCGCCGACGACCGCCAGCACGACGATGAACGGGTACCCGATGATCGTGAGCAGCGACTCGCCCGGCAGCGCGAGCTCACCGCTGACGAACAGCGGGACGTAGTTGATGATCTCCAGCACGACGAAGCCTGCGGGCAGCACGATCGCGGAGGCGATCATCTCCGAGCGCATCGAGGAGGCGCGCCCGGTCCACCGCAGCGTCCGGTGGAGCGTGAAGGTGAGCATCAGGAAGAACGCCGTGAACGGCAGCAGGTACAGCACGAACAGCGCGAAGCGCGTCGCGGTCAGCGGCTGCAGCTGCAGGACGTAGAAGCGGAAGTCGCTCTTGAACAGCCAGTCGGAGATCACCACGAGCAGGTAGGCCGCGCCCACGCTGAGCAGTGAGAGCACCGCGGCCCGGCCGATCAGCGCGCCGCGCCGAAGCGCCGGCGCACCCTCGGCCTCGGCCGTGCGCACGGATGCGAGCGGGTTGCGACGACGCTGCACCCAGGCGGTGACGGCGTAGATCGCCAGCCCGATGATCCCGTTCAGCAGCGCCCACACGACGATGCCGGTCGAGTAGGACTGCCCGAACACGGGGCCCGCCGGGATCCAGGCCACACCCCACGTGTTGAACCAGAAGAAGGTGAACGCAGGGATGCCGGTGGTGAGGATCGCCGAGACGATCCACGGCCAGCCCCACCGGCTTCCCGCGGCCGCCGGCACGGGCCGACGGATCGCCGAGAAGAAACCGGTCGCGAGCAGCAGTCCGCCCGTGGCGAAGATCACGAGCACACCGCCGATCATCGCGACGAGAGTGCCGAGCTCTTTGATCCACCAGGTCTGACCGGCCGCGTCGTGACCGCCCTCGAGGGTCTTGTCGAACCATGCCACGATCTCCTGCGTCACGGCGGGATCGTGCGTCACACCCGGGTGGTTGTTGGCGGGGCGCAGAAGTTCCCGAGCGGTGCCGTCGTCGATCGAGCCGTACAGCTGACCGGGAACGACCGGCTCGTCGGTCCCGAACATCGTCATGAGCTTCGGGCTCGAGGTCAGATCCCGCGTGTTGGGCGAGGCCCACATGGTTCCGGAGAACTCCTCCCACTCGGCGAAGACGACGAGGGTGTTGCGCGGGAAGTCGGGCGTGCCCTCGGGGCCGAAGAAGCCGGTGGCCGAATCCAGCAGGACCATGGATGCATATCCCTCGGGGAAGGCGGCCGCCGCGTTCATCACGGTCGATCCGCCGAGCGAGTGCCCCTCGAGACCGATGTTGTCGGGATCGACGATGTCGAGGCCGCGGAGGTAGGCGAGCCCCGCGGGACCGTTGAAGCCGTTGCCGAACGCGGGGGCGTCGGAGCGACCGTGGCCTGCCTGGTCGAGGGCGAGCACGACGTAGCCGCGGCGGCTCAACTCGACCGCGTTCGCCGTCTGCATCTCACGGGAGTTGACGTAGCCGTGCACGGCGAGCACCGCGGGCGCCGGCGTCTCGGGAGTGGCAGAGGCGGGCACGTACAGCAGCCCGGACACGCTCGTGCCGGCCGTGCCGGTGAAGGTGACGTCGCGCACCTGGACGGAACCCGCGGATGTCTGCACGAGTGCGGCCGTCGCGCCGCCGGCCAGCACGAGAGCGACGGCGATCGCGAACAGCGACCACAGTCTCACGAGGGATCGGGGAGAGGACATGAGAACCAACTTCCTTGTTGTGTGCGAAGAGAGGGGCGGGCTCATTCGGGTCCGGCCTGCCTCGGAGTGTAGGGATGCGACGACATCGAGAACGGACGGCGATGCCGTTCTGCACCGATGTGCATGCGCGCACATCATTCTGACTCATATTCGGCTCATTTGCTGCACATTGGTTCTGCTCAGGCAACTTATGCGTCATGTGGACAACCTCTGACACCGGAGCACAGGTCTGTCACCTGAGACAATCGGCGCACGGACGCCCCGCATCCCATCGGCCGCTACGCCGAGCGGGAAGGGCGCCTGCTCCTGCCTCTGGCGGTTCAGATCCACCATGCCGTCGCAGACGGGTTCCACACGGCGCTGCTCATCAACGAGTTCCGCGAGCTCTCGCCCACCCCGGCTGGGTGACCGGCTGAGCGCCCGCGCAACCGGCAGAATGGGCACATCATGGTGCCGCGCGAGGAGTCGAAGGACCCGCAAGGGCCTGACCTCGTCTACGGGTGGCTGAATCCCGCATCCGCCGAGAAGGACGCGCAGGACAACGACGACGTCATCGTCGTCTCCGGGATGACGGGCGAGCCGCCGTCGGTGCGGTCCAGCTTCGCGCTCGGAGCGTTGGAAGTAGCCCTCGTCGCGGGCGGCGCCGTCGAAGTCGAACCGTGGGAGACCTCGCGCCAGCGGCAGGGGGTCGTGGCGGGCTACCTCGTCTCGGGATCGATGAGCGTCTCGCAGGGCGAGCGGACGGTCGAGCTGGGGCCCGGCGACGTCGTGCTCTACACGGGCGCCCACGGCTACCGCATCAGCGCTCCGGGCGCGCACGAGTACCTGCTCGTGCGCATCCCGACCTCCGTCCTCGCGCTCCGCCACGGCGAACTCACGACACTGCTCGCCGCCGACCTCTCCTCGCTCGGCACCACACCCCTGCTGCGCGCGGTGATGTCGACTCTGGCGTCCCCGGATTCACGTCCGTCGGACGCTGCCGCCGGTCATGTCGCGGACGCACTCGTGGCCGCCGTGCACGCGGTGCTCGCCGACGGCCGCGCGCCCGGCACCGCGGCCGTGCTCTCGCTGTTCCACTCGCTCGTGCTGTGGATCGAAGAGCACCTGCAGGAGGCGGAACTCGACGCCTCGCGCATCGCCCGGGCACACGACCTGTCACCCCGCGCGGTGCGGCGGGTGTTCGCCGCCAACGGCGTGACGGTGTCGGGCCTCGTACGCGAGCGCCGACTGGAACGCATCCGCGACGAACTCGTCGACCCTGCCCACGCCCGCGAGAGCATCGGCACGATCGCCGCCCGCTGGGGGTTCCCCGACCCGGCCACCTTCTCGAGCGCCTTCACCCGACGCTACGGCGCCTCGCCGCGACGGTACCGCGCAGACCTGCAGCGGCAGGGACAGCCCGGTACCGCCGACTGATCACTCCTCGGCGAAGACGTCCTTCACGATGCGGAACGCGGTGTTGGCCGCAGGAACGCCGCAGTAGATCGCCGACTGCAGCACGACCTCGACGATCTCGTCACGGGTCAGTCCGTTGCGCTGCGCGGCGCGCACGTGCATCGCGAACTCCTCGTGGTGGCCGAGGGCGATGAGCGCGGTCAGCACCGCGATCGAACGGTCGCGCTTGGCCAGCCCCGGCCGCGACCAGATGTCGCCCCAGGCGTAGCGCGTGATGAGGTCCTGGAAGTCCGCGGTCTCCGGGGCCGTGCCGGCGACCGCGCGATCGACGTGGGCGTCGCCGAGCACCTGGCGGCGCACCCGCATCCCGTCGTCATAGCGCTGCTCGTCGCTGCGCCCTTCTCCGCTCGGCCGGCTCATCGCGCGACCTCGCGGAAGAACTCGCGAAGCACCGCCGCGGTCTGCTCCGGCTCCTCGGCCGGAGGCAGGTGCGCGGCGGACTCGATCACCGCGACGCGCCCGCTGCGGACGCCCTCGGCGATCTCGACGCTCTTCGCCTCGGGCGCCACCCGGTCGTCCCGGCCGAAGACCGCGAGGACGGGAGCCGCGATCTCACCCAGCCGCGGGCGCACGTCGTACGCGGCGAGCGCTTCGCAGCACGTGGCGTAGCCCTCGTCGTCCGCATCCTGCAGCGCGTGCAGCAGCCGGCCGCTCAGCTCCGGGCGACGCTCGATCGAGCCCGGGGCGAACCAGCGCTGCGCCGAGCCGATGATCACCGACGAGGTGGACTGCGCACGAACCTGGGCCGCCCGTTCCCGCCAGCTCGCCGCATCTCCCAGCTGAGCGCCGGAGGCGACGATCGCCGCGCCGCGCACGAGGCCGGGGTGACGCAGGAGCAGTTCGAGTCCGGTCGCGCCGCCGAGCGACACTCCGGCGTAGAGGATGCGGTCGCCGCCGATCGAGCGGACCGCGTCGGCGACGGCGTCGGCGATCTCCGCGACGGTGAACGGCGCGGTCGGGGCGGGCGCAGCTCCGTGGCCGGGGAGATCCCAGCTCACCACGCGGTAGTCGTCCACGAGCAGAGGGACGACGTCCTCCCACAGGATCGTGGATGTGCCCAGCGACGGGCCGAGCACGACCAGCGGGGCCTCGGCGGGACCGGTCGGCTCGGTCAGGGCGATCGCGGGTTGCGTCATGCAGACTCCTCCGTCGGCGCTTCGAGGCTCTCTCGGGCGGCATCCGCCGGCGCGTCGGCGACGGCCCGGTCGACGAGTGCGCCTGCCAGTCCCGTGTAGGCGGCGGGGTCCAGCAGGGCGTCGACGTCGTCGGCGGGATGCGGTGCGCCGGGCACCCGATCCAGCGCCGCCTCGAGCGCCTCGCGCACGAGCGCGCGGAGGTCGCCGCCCGAGGTGGCGGCACCGACGATGCGGCGCACCTCGTCGGATCCGATCACGGGCGCGAGCACGATGGACAGCCGTTCCGACACCAACAGGCCGTCGGTCGCGGCGAGCGCACGGGCCACAGCGCCCTCGTCCATCTGCAGTCCGGTCACGAGCGCGCGTGTCGTCTCGGCAGCGCCGAGCGCGAGACGAAGCAGCTCCCGCAGCGTCGGCCACTCCGCGTGCCATGCACCGTCGGGGCGTTCGTCCCCGGCGAGCGCGGCCGCGAGGTGCAGCGTGGCTCCCAGCTGCGGTGCGCGCAGCGCCGCCGAGCGTACGAGCACGGCGCCGGTGGGGTTGCGTTTCTGGGGCATCGCACTCGAACCGCCACCGACGCCCTCCGCGAGTTCGGCGATCTCGGTGCGCGAGCCGGTCGCGACATCGGTCGCGAGTTTGCCGAGAGCGTCGATCGCCTGCACGAGCGCATCGCCGAGCTCGGTGACGGGCCAGCGCGAGACGTGCCACGGCGCGTCGGGAGCGGCGAGCGCGAGCTCCGCGGCGTACGCGGACGGGAGAGCGGATGCCGCATCCGGCCCGCCGATCTCGACGAAGGAGGCGAGGGTGCCGCCCGCGCCGCCCAGCTGTGCGGGAAGCTGCCCGACGGCTTCGCCGAGTCGGACGCGCGCGCGGGTGACACCGCGCAGCCACCCCGCGGCGCGGGCGCCGACGGTGGTCGGCACGGCTTGCTGCGTCAGCGTACGGGCGGCGGCGACCGTGTCGCGGTGGACGACGGCGAACCCGGAGAGCTGCGCCTCGACCTGCCGGAGCACGCCCAGCAGGTGCAGCCCGGCGCGCCGGGAGACCAGCATCAGCGCCGAGTCCAGGATGTCCTGGCTCGTGGCGCCGCGGTGCAGCCAGGGACGCACCTGGATCGACGCGCGATCGTCGAGCCGGGCGATGAGCGGGATGACGGGATTGCCGCCCGCGACGGCCGCACTCGCCAGCCGTGCGGTGTCGAGCCAATCGGCGTCGACGAGCGCACCGCCCCCGGACCAGCCGAACTCCTCGGATGCGGCAGCGGAGACCGCATCCGGAGCGACACCGACGACCGCCCAGGCCCGCACCAGCGCGATCTCGGCGGTCACAAGGGCGGCAGCCACGGAATCGTCGGCCACGAGGGCGTCGTGCGACACCGTCACCGGGGAGAGCAGCCCCACATCCGTGAAGGGCGCCCCGGGTTCGTCAGAAGGCAAGGAAAACGGTCTCCTTCTCGCCCTGCAGGTGGATGTCGTGGGTGAGATCACCCTCGGGCGTGCGCGTCGCGATGAGCGTAGCGCGCTCGTGGGGCTCGAGCGAGGCGAGCAGCGGATCCGCCGCGAGGAGTTCCTCGTCGTCTGGCAGGTAGATGCGGGTGTGCAGCTTGTTCGGGAGCCCGCGGGCGAAGACGACGGCCGCGAAGAACGGCGCCTTGCCGTCGATCGGACCGGGGTTGCGCGTCCAGAAGTCGTACGCACCCTCATCCGTCGTGAAGCTGCGGCCGAAGCCGGTGAAGGTGTGGTCGTCGCGGCGACGAGCCCCGCGCGCGCGGGAGATCGTGCCGTCGGTGTCGGCTCCCCAGATCTCGATCACGGCGTCGGGAATCGGAGCCCCGGCTCCGTCGTAGATCGTGCCCGACAGCACGATCGCGCCGCTGGAGTGCGGGAAGACGACCTCGTGCATCTTGGGGTACTCGAGCCCGAACGCGAAGAAGGGCCCGACCGTCTGGCCGGAGGTGGCGGGAAGGCGCGTGGCTTCGGACATCTCAGTGCTCTCCCTCGGGCTCGAACCAGGTGGCGTCAGGACCGTCGACCACGATGTCCCAGCGGTAGCCCATCGAGAACTCGGGCACCGTGAGGTCGTGGTCGTAGGCGGCGATGAGCCGGTCGCGATCGCGCTGATCGCGGATCGTGTTGTAGATCGGGTCGAGCGCGAACAGCGGGTCGCCGGGGAAGTACATCTGCGTGATCAGGCGCTGCGTGAAGCCGCCGCCGAAGAGCGAGAAGTGGATGTGGGCGGGGCGCCAGGCGTTGATGTGGTTCTTCCACGGGTACGGACCGGGCTTGATGGTGGTGAACGTGAAGCCGCCGTCGTCGCCCGTGATCGTGCGCCCGGCGCCGGTGAAGTTCGGATCCAACGGAGCCGGATGCTGGTCGCGCTGGTGGATGTAGCGACCGGCCGCGTTGGCCTGCCAGATCTCGACGAGCTGGTTGGCCAGAGGGCGTCCCCAGCTGTCGAGCAGGCGCCCCGTGACCGTGATGCGCTCGCCCTGCGGCTCGCCGCGGTGCTGGAGCGTCAGGTCGGACTCGATCTGCGCGACGTCTCGCTGACCATAGGCGGGCGAGAACAACTCGATGGTCTCGGGGTCGACGAGCCGCGGGTTCTTGGTGGGGTGACGCAGCAGGCTCGAGCGATACGGCGGGAAGTCGTAGAGCGTAGTGGGCACGTCCTCGCCGGCGGCCACGCGGCGGGCGGCGTCCGCGTGCGCGTCCGCGATCTCCTGGTTGATCTTCGACTGCGTGGGCATGTCGGCCGAGGCCAACAGCGACTCGGGTGCCGCAGCCTGGGGCGGAGGGGTGGACATGGAACCGTCTCCTTCGACGTCACATGGGTGGGGTGTCCAGGGTTGCACCGGCGGGCCGCATCCGGTCGTCCCGATTCTCATTCAGTGAGAATCGGAGCCTCGGAGAGCCTTCGTCAGATCCTTCGCCGCCTGCACGACGAGCGGTGCGAGTCGTCTCTCGTCGGCGCCGTCGAGGTGCGTCACGACGCCGAGCGCAGTGGCCGGCAGTCCGGAGATCGTGCCGAGAGCGGCGGCGACCGAGATGTTGCCGAGCGTCATCTCCTCGCGGGTGACGGCGTAGCCGCGGCGCCGGGTGAGCACGATGTCGGCGCGGAGCGCGTCGGGGTCGGTGATCGAGTGACGCGTCTCGGGAACGAGGGGTGCTGCGAGGTACGTGTCGAGCCATGCTTCGTCGCACGTGGCGAGCAGCGCACGGCCCACCCCCGTCGTGTGCAGCGGGTGGCGCCCGCCCGCACGCCCGAGCGTCGGCACCGAGGCGCGCCCGGTGATCCGGCCCGCGAACAGCACGACCGCCTCCGGCGGGGTCGGGGCGTCGAGCACCGCGAGGTGGACGTTCTCCCCCGTCGCCTCGTACAGGCGCACGAGGTGGGGCAGCGACTGCTCGCGCAGCCGCAGTGCCAGCGGCGAGAGTTCGCCGAGTTCCCACATCCGCGCTCCGACGGCGTACGTGTGCGCCGAGGTGCGTTCGACGAGACCCTCGCCGATGAGCTGGACGAGGAGGCGATGCACCGTGGAAAGGGGCAGACCCGCGCGTTCGGCGAGCTCGGCGGCGGTGAGCTCGGGGGCGTCTTCGTCGAATGCCCGCATGAGCGCCATCGCCCGACGCAGCACCCCATCCGCCATGCCCTCACCCTAGCCGCGGGTGTCGCGCGAGCTTGTGGCCTGGCGTCTGGCACCTCCTGCCTGCTGCCGCCTGCTGCCGCTGCCTGCTGACCTGCTGCCCTGCTGGCGGCTCTGCACTGCTGCCGCTGCCTGCTGCCCGCTGCCTGCTGTCTGCTGATGTCCCACTTGCCGCAGTACATGTCCCACTTGCCGCAAGAATTCATCCCCAAACCTGCAGAAAGTGGGACATGCATAGCGGGGACCTGCAGAAAGTGGGACCTCCCCGGCGGCAGCACCTGCAGAAAGTGGGACATGCGTGCGACGGGATGCGTGAGATGGTGGCGACATGGCCAACTCGCCGAGCGGGGACTCGATGACGGCACGCATCGTGCGCGTGCTCGAGACGTTCACCGCCGACCGCACGGTGCAGACCGCGACGGAGATCGGCCGGCGCGCGCAGCTTCCCGCATCCACCGCGCACCGCATCGTCGACGACCTCGTCGCCGAAGGACTGCTCGAGCGCGACGAGGACCGCCGCATCCGCATCGGCATGCACCTGTGGGAGCTCGCGCTGCGCGGTTCGGCCGCGCTGCGGCTGCGGCAAGCGGCGCTTCCGGCGATGTCGGCTGTGCAGGACGTCCTCCGCGAGCACACGCAACTGGCCGTGCTCGAGGCCGATGAGGCACTGTTCGTCGAGCGCCTCTCGCATCCGGATGCGGGCGCGAACATCACCCGCATCGCCGGCCGTCTCCCTCTGCACGCGTCGTCCGCCGGGCTCGTACTGCTCGCGTACGCCCCCGCCGCCCTCCGCGAGCGGGTGCTCGACGCACCGCTGCGGCGCATGGCCCGCGAGACCGTGACGGATGCGGCCGAGCTGCGTCGCATCCTCACCCGCATCCGGCGCGACGGGTACGTGATCGCGCCGGGTTCGATCGAATCGGTGTCGACGGGCGTCGCCGTGCCGCTGCGGGACGAGGGCGAGGTGATCGCGGCGCTGTCGGTCGTGCTGCCGCGCGCCGCCGAGGCGGAGCGGGCGCTCCCGCCGTTGCGAAAGGCCGCCGCCGAGATCGAGGCGGGACTGCGCGGCGCGCGGGCCTGAACGCGCAGCCGCGCCGGCAGCCGCATCGCCGGTCTGGCACCACCGTCGCACTCGCATCCGCGGGCCCGCCCCACGGCATCCCCGCATCCGCCACAGTTCTCCGCATCCGCCATAGTTCACTCCTGCCGCAACTGCGCAAAGGTGTGGCAACTGCGCACATGCGACGCAACTCGGGCACGCACAACCGCCGCGGAGAAAGTCCCAATCAACGGGAGGATGTGCGATGGATGCGGTGGCACGGGGCACACTGGTGCGCAGCATCAACAGGCCCGTCGTCGAAGGAGACGCCATGACCGTTATCCGCACCCGTGTCGCCATCGTCGGCGCCGGTCCCGCCGGACTCCTGCTCTCGCACCTGCTCGCCGACGCCGGCATCGAGTCGGTCATCGTCGACTCCCGCACGCGCGAGCAGATCGAGACGACCATCCGCGCCGGCATCCTCGAACAGGGGACCGTCGACCTGCTCGTCGCGAGCGGCGCATCGACTCGCGTGCTCGCCGACGGCAACCGGCATGACGGCATCGAGCTGCGCTTCACCGGGGAGGGTCACCGCATCGACTTCCCCTCCCTGACGGGCCGCAGCGTCTGGCTCTACCCGCAGCACGAAGTGCTCAAGGATCTCGTCGCGACACGCCTCGCCGCCGGCCAGGACCTGCGCTTCGGCGTGCGCGTCGACGCGGTGGCGGACGCCGCATCCGATCGGCCGCGCGTCATCGGCGAGGATGCCGACGGGCAGCGGGTCGAGATCGAGGCCGAGTTCGTCGTGGGCGCGGACGGCTCGCGCTCGGTCGTGCGCCAGACGCTCGGCGGCTCGGCAGCCGGGTCGTTCCGCGAGTACCCGTTCGCGTGGTTCGGCATCCTGTGCGAAGCGCCGCCGAGCTCCGAGGAGCTCATCTACAGCAACTCGGACGCGGGCTTCGCCCTCATCAGCCAGCGCAGCAGCACGGTACAGCGCATGTACTTCCAGTGCGACCCCGAGGCGGACCCGGACGCACTGAGCGAGGCGCAGATCTGGGACGAGCTGCAGGCCCGCGTCCCCGGCACGACGCTCAACGAGGGACCCATCTTCCAGCGGGATGTCCTGCGCTTCCGCAGCTTCGTGGCCGGCGAACTGCGCCGCGGCCGCGTCGCCCTCATCGGTGACGCGGCGCACACGGTCCCGCCGACGGGCGCGAAGGGCATGAACCTCGCCGTCGCCGACGTGGTGCTGCTCGACATCGCGCTGCGCGCGCTCCTGCTCTCCGGTGACGAACGACCGATCGACGCCTTCGCCGAGACGGCGTCGCGGCGGATCTGGAAGGCCCAGCACTTCTCGTGGTGGATGACCAGCATGCTCCACAGCACCCCCCGACGCATCCGACTTCGACCGGCGGCGGCAGCTCGGGGAGCTCCGGTCGATCATCGACTCGGATGCGGGCCGCACCTATCTCGCCGAGGCGTATACCGGCTGGCCCTTCGAGACCGGCCTCGGCTGACCCGCGCGGGGACGCACGCCCGCGGGGGCGGCACCCGGGGCGGCTCCGCGGGCGACAGGTGCCCGCTGCCGCGCGCAGGCACCGCGACATCTGCACGACCAACCCGCGTTGCGCCACCTCACGGGCCCCACCGGGCACCACCCGCACCACGCATCGTGCAGACGTCGCACCACGGCGCGCACATCCGCCGCACGCAGCCACCGGCCTCGGCTGACCCGCGCGGGGGCCCCAGCGGGCACCGCGACATCTGCACGACCGCCCGTCGCCGCGCCACCCCACAGGCCCCACCGGGCACCACCCGCACCACGCATCGTGCAGACGTCGCACCACGGCGCGCACATCCGCCGCGCGAAACGGGCAGCGGACAGGGGCGGCGGGCAGGGTAGAGTCCGGTGCTCGTGAGCAACCAGCCCCCCGGCGAGCGCCGAAGCCGACGCGGACGGGCGTTGCTGCTGCTCATCGCCGTGGCACTGGTGGCCGCCAACATGCGCGCGACGATCACGGGTGTCGGACCGCTGCTGGAGGAGATCGCGGACGATCTCGGCACGACGACGGCAGCCCTCGGCTCGCTCGCCGCGGTCCCCCTCATCGCCTGGGCGATCGTCTCGCCGTTGACCCACGGCGTGTCACGCCGTTTCGGGATGTCGCGCGTGCTGCTGTGCGCCCTGATCGCGCTCGGGGCGGGCACGGCCTGGCGCTCGCTTCCGGGCACGGAGGTGAACCTGTGGCTCGGAACCGGACTGATCGGCGCATCCCTCGCCGTCGCCAACGTGATCATGCCCGCCGTGATCAAGCGCGACTTCCCGGGGCGCGTGCCGGTCATGATGGGCATGTACACGGCGCTGCTCGGCGGTGTGGGGGCCATCGCCTCGGCCGTCGTGGTGCCCATCTCCCACGCCGTGGACAATCCGGATGCGGGGTGGCGCGTGGCGCTGGCCGCGACCGCCGCACTCCTCCCTCTCACGATCGCCCTGTGGGCCTGGGCGCAGCACGGCCGCGCGCCGCGGACCGCGTCGGCGCCGTCCTCACCGAGCGCCTCGCGGAGCACGGGGATCTGGCGCGACCGCCTAGCGTGGCAGATCGCGGCCTACATGGGCGCGCAGTCCGCGTCGTTCTACATGCTCGTGACGTGGATGGCCCCGCTCGCCGCGTCGACCGGCAAATCTCCCGTCGCCGCCGGCGTCGACGTCGCGCTGTACCAGATCCTCGGCGTCGTCGGATCGTTCGCCGTCGCCTTCGCCCTGCAGGGGCGCCTGCGCCGAGCCGTCCCGGCCGCACTCCCCCTGCTCGCGATCGCCGCCGCGATCGGCATGATCCTCGCGCCGCAACTGCTGACCGCGTGGGCCCTCATCTCGGGTCTGTCGGCCGGGGCATCCCTGAGCATGTCGCTGACCCTGATGGCGCAGCGCGCGAGGGACGCCGCCGCATCCTCCGCGCTCTCCGGCATGTCGCAGTCGGTGGGGTACCTGCTCGCCGCCGCCGGCCCCATCTCCTTCGGCGCCCTCCACGCGCTCGACGGCGGCTGGACCGCGCCGCTGCTGCTCTACATCGCCGTGCTCATCGGACAGTGCGTGGTCGGCGTCTCGGTCGGACGCGACCGGTACGTGCTCGACGGCCGCTGAGCGGATGTCGGCAGCGCCTGCGACGCTGAGGACATGCGTGCACAGCTGACTGCCGACCACGAGGTCCCCGACCGCGCACCGCTGACAGTGCGGCCCGGCGACCCGGTGACCGTGGGCGACCGCGACACCGAGTGGCCCGCGTTCGTGTTCGTCACCGCCGTGAACGGATGCGGGTGGGTGCCGGCACGGCACGTCGACATCGACGGCGCCGCGGGCATCGTGCGCACCGGCAACGACACCACCGAGCTCGCCGCACGCGCGGGTGACGTCGTGGAGCTCGTGACCGACGACGTAGAGAGCGGCTGGTCGTGGTGCCCGGACGCCGCGGGCCGCGAAGGATGGGTGCCGAATCGCGTGCTCGCACGGGACTGACCGCATCCGCAACTCAGGAGATATCCCTTCCGCAGGATGATCCGCGGCGAGACGTCCTGTCGGGCGGAGATCTCCTGCCGAACAGATGCGGCCGGCTGCGTTACGCAGCACGCACCGCGCTCAGGGGAAGGCGATGCGGCGCAGGAGATCGGCGAGCTGCACGCGCTCGGCGGCCGACAGGTTTGCGTGCAGGTCGCGTTCGGCGGCCTCGGCGGCGGCCAGTGCGCGCTCGTGGAGGGCCAGACCGTCGGCGGTCGCGACCACGACGTTGGCCCGACGGTCGGCGGGGTCGGGCCGTCGTTCGATGAGACCACGGCGCTGCAGGTCATCGACCAGGGCGACGACCTGGCTGGGGTCGAGGCGCAGGAACTCGGCGAGCTCCCGCTGCGAGGGACCGGCCGCCGTGTCGCAGGCGAGGGCCAGCACCGAGTACGAGCGAACCTTCAGGCCCAGAGCCGCCAGCGCCGCGTTCCCCGCGGCGAGCGACAGGGCGTTGGCGCGGGCGAGCAGGAAGCTGACGTCGTCGGTGAGCCGGGCGCGCGCATCCGGCTGCGCTGCAGCTGCGTCGCTCTTCGCCATGGACAGATCCTAACAAAAGGTGCGGCAAACAATAATTGACAATTTCAACTAGTCCCGTTTCAATGAGAGCACGAACGAAGGAGTCCCCCATGTCCCTCGACGGCAAAGTCGCCATCGTCACCGGATCCGGCCGCGGCCTCGGCCTCGCCTACGCCCAGGAGCTCGCCCGCCAGGGTGCGCGCGTCGTCGTCAACGACGTGGATGCGGCCACCGCCGCCGAGGCGGTGTCCTCGATCGAGCGCGAGGGGGGCCAGGCTGTCGCGGTGGTCGCCCCCGTGGGCTCGTCGGAGACGGCGAAGGAGCTCGTCCGCACGGCCGTCGACACCTACGGCCGCCTCGACATCCTCGTCACCAACGCCGGCGTCCTTCGCGACACGGTGCTCTGGAAGATGAGCGACGAGGCCTTCGACACCGTCATCGACGTGCACCTGCGCGGCACGTTCACCTGCGTCCGCGAGGCCGCCACCTACATGCGCGAGAACGAGATCGCCGGCCGCATCATCTGCATCGGCTCGCCGACCGGCCAGCGCGGCAACTTCGGCCAGACCAACTACGCCGCCGCCAAGGCCGGCATCGTCGGCATGGTGCGCACCTGGGCGCTCGAGCTCAAGAAGGCCGGCATCACCGCCAACGCCGTGATCCCGGTGGCCGCCACCGCCATGACGGCGACCTTGCCGTACTTCGCCGCGGCGGTCGAGGCGGAGGAGGCGGGCGACCCGATGCCCGCGTTCTACCGTCACGACCTCGGCTTCGGAACCTCCGACGACGTGGCCGGCCTCATCGCCTTCCTCGCCTCGGATGCGGCGGCGAACGTCTCCGGCCAGGCGATCGGCGTCGGCGGCGACCGCATCCAGCTCTGGTCGCACCCGGAGCCCGTGGTCACCGCGTACCGCGAGGGCGGCTGGAGCGCGGCGGCGCTCGAGTCAGAGTTCGCCCACCTGGTCGGCGACAACCTGCAGTCGGTCGGCGAACGCTTCCCCGCCCTGCCGGAAGAGCTGCAGCGCCCCCGCCCCTGAGACTCGAGGGGTCCGGTGTAACCGGGCCCCTCGCACCACGCATCCCCGACGACGAGGAACGCCGATGACCACGCGCTACGAACCCGCGATCGACCTTTCCGCCATCACGGCGATCGACGTGCATGTGCACATCGAGGTCGACGCGCACGGCCACTCCTCGCTTCCCGACGATCTGGCCGAGGCCGCATCCGCGTACTTCAGCGCGGACGTGGGGCGGCCCGATCTGGATGCGGTCGCCGCGTACTACCGCGAGCGCTCCATGGCCGCCGTGGTGTTCACCGTGGATGCGCAGACGGAGCTGAAGCATGCCGCGCTGTCGAGCGAGGAGATCGCGGAGGGCGCGGCGCGCAACAACGACGTGCTCATCCCGTTCGGCTCCGTCGACCCGCGTCAGGGCCGGGCCGCGATCGATCGCGCGCGACACCTGATCGAGGACTACGGCGTACGCGGCTTCAAGTTCCACCCCACGGTGCAGGGCTTCGATCCGAGCGACGACCAGTACTTCCCGCTGTACGAGACGCTGCAGGCGGCCGGCGTGGTGACGCTCTTCCACACGGGGCAGACGGGGATCGGCGCGGGGATGCGGGGCGGTCGCGGCTTCCGTCTCGCGCTGTCGAATCCGATGCTGCTCGACACGGTCGCAGCCGAGTTCCCCGACCTGCAGATCATCATGGCCCACCCCTCCGTGCCGTGGCAGGACGAGGCGATCTCGGTCGCGACCCACAAGCACAACACCTGGATCGACCTGTCGGGCTGGAGCCCGAAGTACTTCCCGCCGCAGCTGGTGCGCGCGGCGAACTCGTTCCTGAAGAGCCGCATCCTGTTCGGCTCGGACTTTCCGCTGCTCACCCCTGATCGGTGGCTGCGCGACGTCGAGCAGATCGACATGAAGCCCTCGGTCATGCCCGGCATCCTCAAAGACAACGCCGCTCGTCTGCTCGGACTCGGATAGCCCATGGAACCGAGACTGCGCAGCGAGGCGCCTTTCGGCCACGATCCGCTCGGGTACGCCGAGGCGATGCTCAGCGACGGTGCCCGCGCCGCCCTCGCCCGCCTCGACGACACGTTGCGCACCCGGATCGCGCCGCTGCTGCCCGCCGCCTGGGAGAGCGCGACGCTGCCGGCCGCCGTCATCGACGCCCTCGCACCTCTCGATCTCATGCAGCCGATCGGAGTGGAACCGGTGGAGGCCGCATCCTCCGTCTTCTCGGGCTATCGCGCGTTCGTCCTCGCGCGCACCGACGTGTCGGTCGCGACGGCGTACAACGCACAGTCAGGGCTCTTCCGCACCGCGGTGCGCCGCGGGGGCTCGCCCGAACAGGTCGCCGCGCTCGACGACGCCATCCGCAGCTTCGCCGTGCGGGGCGTCTTCGCCCTGACCGAACCCGACCACGGCTCCGACATCGCCGGCGGGCTCGCCACGACCGCGACCCGAGAGGGCGACGGCTGGATCATCGACGGCGCGAAGCGATGGATCGGCGGCGCCGACACCGCCGACGTGCTCGTCGTGTTCGCGCGCGCCGCCGACGACGGCGAGGTCAAGGCGTTCCTCGTGCCCCGGGATGCGCCCGGCGTCACGCTGACCCGCATCGAGGGCAAGGTGTCGCTGCGGCCCATGCAGAACTTCGACATCCGCCTCGACGGCGTGCGCGTCGAGGAGAACGCGCGGCTCCAGCGGGTGGACAGCTGGCGGGACGTGGCCGAGATCCTCAGGTCGCTGCGTTCGGACGTGGCATGGATCGCGACCGGCCTTCAGGCCGGCGCCCTGGATGCGGCGGTCGCGTACGTGCGCGAACGCGAGCAGTTCGGCTCGCCGCTGGGCGGCTTCCAGCTCGTGCAGGAGAAGCTCGCCCGCATCCTCGGCAACCTCACCGCATCCCTCGGCATCGTCGCGCGCCTGTCCGCCCGACAGGATGCGGGCGTGCTGCGCGACGAGGACTCGGCACTGGCCAAGATGCAGACCGCCCGCCTCGCACGCGAGAGCGTCGCGCTCGCCCGCGAAGTGCAGGGCGGCAACGGCATCCTCCTCGAGCACGGCGCCGCGCGGTTCTTCGCCGACGCGGAGGCCGTCTACTCCTACGAGGGCACGCACGAGATGACCGCCCTGATCGTCGGGCGCGGGCTCACCGGCTCGTCCGCCTTCGTCTGAACATCCACCGAAAGGAACCCACCATGACCACGACCGCCGCCTACGCCGACGCCGAATCCCTCGCGGGCACCGACCTCGGCTTCACCGACTGGCTCGAGGTGACCCAGGAGCGGGTAAACCTCTTCGCGGACGCGACCGACGACCACCAGTGGATCCACGTCGACCCCGAGCGCGCCGCACAGGGCCCCTTCGGCGGTCCGATCGCGCACGGCTTCCTGTCGCTGTCGCTGACCGTGAAGTTCTGGTCCGAGCTGTTCGATCTCGAGGGTGTCAGCACCAAGGTGAACTACGGCCTCGACAAGGTGCGCTTCGTCTCGCCCGTCGCCGTCGGCGCCCGCATCCGCGGGGGTGCCGTCATCGCCGAGGTCACCGAGGTGCCCGGCGGATACCAGTTCGCCGTCGACCAGACGATCGAGATCGAGGGCGCCACCAAGCCCGCCGTCGTCGCTCGTGGGCTGTACCGCTTCTACGCCTGACCACTCCCCATCGGGCTGCGCCCCGAACCCACCATCACGAGGATGCAACGATGCATGATCACGGACTGGGATCCTGGATCACCAAGAGACGACTGAAGAACCCCGGCAAGCCGGCGATCATCGTCGACGGCGGCGAGACGCTGTCGTACGGCGAGTTCGCCGACGCCGTCGATCGCACGGCGGCCGTGCTGCGCGAGCGCGGCGTCGGCAAAGCGGATGCGGTCGCCTACCTCGGCGAGAACAGCCCGGCGTTCCTTCAGGTGCTCTTCGCCTGCGCCCGGCTCGGGGCGGTGTTCGTGCCGGTCAACACGCGCCTGGCGGCACCCGAGATCCAGCATGTGCTGACCGACTCGGGCGCCCGGGTGCTCATCCACGACCCGGAGTTCGCCGAGCGCATCATCCCGGGGATCGAGGCCGCATCCATCGGCGAGGTCATCCTGACCGGTGAGGGGATCTCGCACCATCCGGGCCTCGCCGCGCTGGTGCGCGATGCCGACGGCGCCTCCGTCGGGACGACGGCTGTGACGCTCGAGGATCCGGCCGCGATCGTCTACACGTCCGGCACGACCGGCCGGTCGAAGGGCGCCGTGCTCACCCACGGCAACCTCACCTGGGTGGCGCTGAACTGCATCATCGACTACGACGTGGTCTCGACCGACATCGCGCTGATGATCTCGCCGCTGTTCCACGTGGCCTCGCTCGGCATGGGTGCGCTGCCGGTGATCCTCAAAGGCGCGACCCTCGTGCTGGAGAAGGGATTCGACGCGGGGCGCGCCCTGATGCTGATCGAACGCCACCGCATCACGATGCTCAGCGGCGTGCCCACGACCTACCAGCTCATGGCCGATCACCCCGACTGGCCCACGACCGACCTGTCGAGCCTGCAGAGGCTGACCTGCGGCGGCTCTGCGGTGCCCACCCGCATCCTCAACGCCTTCGAGGCGCGGGGGCTGTCGTTCTCGCAGGGGTACGGCATGACCGAGACCTCGCCCGGCGCCACGTCGCTGGCACCGGCGATGACCCGCGCGAAGCAGGGCAGTGTGGGCCTGCCGCACTTCTTCACCGAGGTGCGCGTGACCGACGACACGGGCGCCGTCGTGCCGCCCGGCATCGTGGGAGAGATCGAGATCGCGGGGCCCAATGTGTTCCCCGGGTACCACGGACTCCCGGACGAGACCGCGGCGTCGTTCCGCGCGGATGGCTGGTTCCGCTCCGGCGACCTCGGGTATCTGGATGAGGACGGCTACCTCTTCATCTCCGACCGGCTGAAGGACATGATCATCTCCGGCGGAGAGAACATCTATCCCGCCGAGGTCGAGAACCTCATCAACGACATCCGCGGGATCTCCGGGGTCGCCGTGATCGGGGTTCCCGACGAGCGGTGGGGTGAAGTCCCGTGGGCCGTGGTGACCGTCAAGGAGGGCGCCGAGGTCACGACCGAATCCGTGCGCACCGAGCTCGACGGCGTGCTCGCCCGGTACAAGCTCCCCAAGAACGTCGTCGTGGTCGAGGACCTGCCGCGCACCGCGTCCGGCAAGGTTCGCAAGGCCGCGCTGCGTGAGCTGTTCGGACGGAAGCACTGATCATGTCGCTGCTGTCGCGCCCCGCCGTCGCACGATTCGTCGCGCGGCGGTTACAGAAGGCGATGCCACGCATGATGGCGGCGCAGGCGGGCGGACTCGACCCGCGCGAACGCCTGCCGGAGTTCGCCGCCGAGCGGCGCGAGCTCGTCATCCCGGCCGACCCGCCCGCACCCGCCGTGATCTACCGCGCGCCGGATGCGACGGCCACCCCCGGCGTGCACCTGAACTTCCACGGCGGCGGCTACATCCTGGGCCAGCTCCACGGCGACGACGCGCTCTGCCGGGCGATCGCGAGCCGGGCGGGGGTCGTGGTGGTCGACGTCGACTACGCGGTCGCACCCCAGCATCCGTTCCCGACCGCGGTGCACCAGGCGATGCGGGTCGTGCAGTGGGCGATCGACGATGCCGACGCGCAGGGGTGGGACGCCACGAGACTCACGGTCGGCGGACAGAGCGCGGGCGGGGCAATCGCCGCCGCGGTGGCACGGCAGGCGCTGGATGCGGGCGGCCCCCGCATCCGCCTGCAGGTGCTGCACTACCCGCCGCTCGATCTCACGGTTCCCGCAGCCGAGAAGCACTCGCCGCTCGCGAAACCCCTGCTGCGACCCTGGATGTCCGAGGTCTTCGACAGCTCCTATGTGCCGGATCCTCGAACGCGTGCAGATCCGCTCGTCTCGCCTGCGGGCGCGTCCGACACCGCCGATCTCACGGGCATCGCCCCGGCCGTCGTCATCGCCGCATCCGACGACATCCTGCGCGACGAGGACGAGCGCTACGCCCGGCGGCTCGAGCGCGTGGGCGCCCTGGCGGAGTTCTGGCAGGTCGAGGGCGCCGACCACGGCTACGACGGCGGAGACGACGCGCTCGCACGGGAGAACTACCTGCGCATCGCCGAGCACATCCGCGCCGCGCAGGGCTGAGCACTCGCCTGCCGCGTGGGGCGCGCTGGCGCCATCGGGACCTGCGCGAGGAGCTGCGAGGGCGGAGAGATGCTCGGGCTAGGCTCCGTGAGGGGGTCGCGCCGCGACCGACAGGGGGCACGGATGCGGTCATCGCGCAGGATCTGGCTCGTCGGCGGCGGGGCGGGAGCGTTGTGGCTGCTCATCGTCGGGCTTGCCGCCGCGGTGTCGCTCACGCCGTTGCAACGCGTGCAGCAGGCGACGCTGCCGACGCCGAGCCCCTATGTCTGGTCCTGGCCCGCCCCGTGGTCCCTGCTCTCCCCTCTCGTCGCGGCCCTCGCCGTCGCGGCCTGTGTCGCGGCCGTCCTGCACGTCGTACGCCGACGCGGATCGTTCGCCGCGACCTGGCTCGCGGTCGTCGCGGCCGGTGCGATCACCGGGATGACGATCGATGTGCAGCTCGTCTTCGGCACGCTCCTCACGCACGGCTGGGCGCTGTGGGCTGTGGATCTCGGCAGCCGCGCCGCGATCGGTGCGTACTGGGGGCTGCTCTACGGCTGGCTGCCGGCGCTGCTCGCCTCGCGCCTGTCGCGACGCGAGGCGGCCGGCGACGCACCCGACGGCGCGATGCGGCTCCGCAGCGCTCTGGCCGTGGGAGCTGCGATCGCGGCACTCATCCTGCTCGTCGCGACGCAGACGCTGGGCGACGAGGCGTCGCAGGCTCAGGTGCGGGCCGACCAGGCCGCCGCGGAGCCGGCTCCGGCGGACGGTTCTCTTCCGCCCGACCCACAGGCGGAGGGTGACCCGGTTCCGGATCGCACCGCCGGCGCCGGCGTGACGAGCGCAGACGGCTGCACTCCGGATCGCGCCATGATCCTGAAGGGAGAGCCCGACGCGGCGACCGGGCACCGGGGGCTCCGCCTCGAGCTCCTGAACTTCTCCGATGCTCCCTGCACGATCGAGGGGTATCCCGACATCGCGTTCGGCGACCAGAACGGTCATCTGCTGGACACCCCGATCGAGCACGGCGGTTCGTTCATGGCGGCCGATCCGGGACCCTCATCCGTCGTCGTTCCAGCGGGTGCTTCCGCGGTCGCCTACCTCGGTTGGGATGCCCAGTCCACCCACGGCACCCTCGTCGCGCGCACGCTGTGGGCGGCGGTCGTCGAGGGCGAGACGCGCGGCTCCTGGCCGGTCGAACTCGACGTGGTCGCGGGCACAGCTGTCGCCGTCACCGCGTGGCAGGCACCCGGCGCCACGCCCTGACCGCTCGGACTCAGCGCTGCTCGGGCGTGCGCTGCTGGCGGATGGCGTCCGCGATCGGGTCGTCGGGCAACGCGGGCCCGATCTGCGACGTGGGCGTCGCGTCGCGGTGCGGGGGTGTCGGTGCGCTACGACCGAGGTACGCATCGCTGTACGGGTCGGATGCGTAGAGCGCCTCGCTCGCGCTTCGCTTGCTGCGGCGGGGGCGGACCGAGAGGAGCGACACGGCGCCCAGAGCAAGGACCGCGCCGACGATCACCGCCCAGAGGGGGATCCGCCACGCGAAGGCGATGGATGCCCAGTACAGGCCGAAGCCGCCGAGGACGATCGCGACGATGAGCGCCCGTCGCCAGCGATACAGAGCCATGTTTCACGATAACGCGATGTCTCCGGCGTCGCCAGGGCCCTCTGTTCACCCCTCGCTGCGGTGAAGAATCACGTGCACGACGGCGGGTGCCGCGGGGTCGTCAAGGACTGTGCTCGAACACCTTCTCGCCCTGTGCGACGACCCCGTCGATCAGCACGCGGACGATGACGTCGCCGGCGAGGTCCTCTCTGGTCGCCACCACGATCGCGGAGTCCGTCGCGACGGCCGGCTCATCGCCGGTCACCCACTCCGGAAACTCCGCGCCCTCCGAGGCGAACAGCACGACCTGAGCGTTCAGCGGCGTCACCGAGATCTCGGACTCGCTCATCACTCCTCCTCCCGGCATGGCCAGGCTACTGTCCGTCGGGCGCGGCTCAGCCGCATCCGGACGCCACCGACCTCTCGGCGCCCGAACTCCCCGTGCCCGAACTCCTGCAAAACGGGCGGCCGATGCCCGGGCGACCCACCAGAGGGCGCGTTCTGCAGGAGTTCGGGCACAACACAGCCGGAACCGACGCCTCCGACAGCACCCCGCACCGACCCGGCCGGTGCCGGCTGAGACGTGCCGACCCCGCTGTGCCCACCCCGCATCCGTGCCTGAACTCCTGCAAAAGCGACCACCGGCACCCCGGGGCACCCGAGCGGGCGCGTTCTGCAGGAGTTCGGGCACGACGCAGCCCGAACCGGCCCCGCCGACAGCACCCCGCACCAACCCGGCCGGTGCCGGCTGAGACGTGCCGACCCCGTTGCGCCCACCCCGCATCCGTGCCTGAACTCCTGCAAAAGCGACCACCGGCACCCCGGGGCACCCGAGCGGGCGCGTTCTGCAGGAGTTCGGGCACGACGCAGCCCGAACCGGCCCCGCCGACAGCACCCCGCACCGACCCGGCCGGTGCCGGCTGAGACGTGCCGACCCCGCTGTGCCCACCCCGCATCCGTGCCTGAACTCCTGCAAAAGCGACCACCGGCACCCCGGGGCACCCCAGAGGGCGCGTTCTGCAGGAGTTCGGGCACGACGCAGGCCGGAACCGACACCTCCGACAGCACCCCGCACCGCCCCGCACCGCCCCGGCTGAGCTGTGCCACAGATCCGTTGTGCCCACCGCACACCCGTCCCAACTCCTGCAAAACCGAGCATCGGCACCCCGTAACACCCAAGACGCCGGGGTTTTGCAGGAGTTCGGGCACGACGCAGGCCGGCAGGCCCCACCGACAGCACCCCGCCCCGACCCGGCCGGCTCGGATGAGCTGTGCCACAGACCCGGCGGGGCCGGTGCTGGGGATCAGTCGCCGGGGATGGCGGCGGTGAGCGCCTCCGCGGCGGCCGCCGACCATGCAGCACGGCGGGCGCGATAGATCTCCGTCGTGCGCTGGGCGGGCCAGTCCTCGCCGAGGTAGTCGAACGGCAGGCGCGGGTCGCTGCGCAGCAGCTCCAGCCAGTCGGCGACGAGCATCGTCAGCGCCGCCAGCGGCGGGGCCTCGATCGTCTCGGCGGTGTTCCACTCCATGGCGAAGCGCTCATGCGCGGCGCGGATGCGGGCGAGATCCCATGCGGTACGTGCCGCGTCCGCCACCGGGAACGCGGCGAGGTCCCGAGCGCGGAACGCGATCACCGCGCCGGCCGGCAGCTCCTCCTTGAGGCCGCCGAGGGCTGCGACCAGGTCGACCTCTCCCGGCGCGATCCACAGCCCGTCGCGCACCGCGGCGAACCCCTCCCACGCGAGCGCCGCGCGCAGGCGGTGGCGGAGCGTGCGCTGGTCCTCGGGCACCGTGAAGGTCACGAGCGTCCACCCGCTGCCGACGGGATCGAACGGATGCGGCGAGTGCACGCGCTCGGACGCCTCTTCCAGCACCGCGCGCCCCTGGTCCGTGAGAGCGAACTCGACGCCCCGACCGACCCGCGCGCGAGAGAGCAGCCCGGTGACGGCCATCCGGTCCAGTGCCGCACGCGTGGTCGGAGCGGCGACTCCCGCACTCTCGAGCACGTCGAGATAGAAGCTGGCGCGGACAGGACGGGAGATCCCCCGTTCGAGGAGCTCGCCCAGCAGGGCGAGCAGCAGGCGCTGCGGCGCGCGCTGGGTCGCTTCGACCTCCCGCGAGAGGGATTGCACCGATGTCACCGACATATCATGCGGCCGGACGGACGGCCTCGCCGCGCTTGGCGCGCTGGATCTGCTCGTACACGTGCGTGCGCAGCTCGGTGAAACGGGGCAACGCGCGCGTCGTGATCTGGTCGCGCTCGGGCGCGAGATCGATCACGAGATCCTCCTGCACCCATGTCGGCGACTTGGAGAGGACGACGACGCGCTCGCCGAGGTAGACCGACTCGTCGATGTCGTGCGTCACGAACAGGATCGACATCCCGCGCTCCAGGTGCAGGCGCCGCACGAGGTCCTCCAGGTCGGCACGCGTCTGCGCGTCGACGGCGGCGAACGGCTCGTCCATGATCAGCACCTCGGGCTGGTAGGCGACGGCGCGCGCGATCGCGACACGCTGCTGCATACCGCCGGACAGCTGCCACGGATAGCTGTCGGCGGCGTGGTCGAGACCGACCGCGAGCAGCGCATCGTCGATGAGCGAGTTGCGCTCGCTCTTCGACAGCTTCTTGTGCTTCAGCGGGAGCTCGACGTTTCCGCGCACCGTCAGCCACGGATAGAGGCTGCGCCCGTACTCCTGGAACACGAGCGCCATGTTCGGCGGCGGCGCGGTGACCTGCTTGCCGTCGAGCACAACGCTTCCCGCGGTGGGGCGCAGCAGGCCCGAGATGCACTTGAGCAGCGTGGTCTTGCCGCATCCGGACGGACCGACGATGCACACCAGCTCGCCGCGGCGCATCGAGAAGTCGATGTCGCCGATCGCTTCCACGACGCCCGTCGAGGACTCGTAGACCTTCTTCAGGTGTTCGACCTGCAGGAGCGTCTCAGGCACGCTCGACCTCCTTGATTCCGTGGTACCAGCGCAGGACCCTGCGCTCGACGATGGTGAAGATGACCGACAGGACGATGCCGACCAAGCCGAGCAGCACGATGCCGCTCCACATTTCCGCGATGAGGTAGTTGCGCTGGAAGTAGGCGATCTGGAACCCGAGGCCCGATGAGGAGAAGAACATCTCGGAGATCACCATCATGATCAGCGCGACCGACAGCGTCTGACGCACCCCCGCCATGATGCGCGGGCTCGCCGCCGGCAGCACGAGAGAGAACAGACGCTGCGCGGGAGTCAGCGAGAACGACTTGGCCGTCTCCGTCATGACCGAGTCGGTGCCGCGCACACCGTCGACGGTGTTCAGCAGGACGGGCCACAACGATCCGAAGACGATCACGACGATCTTCATGTTGTCGGTCACGCCCAGCAGGGCCACGAACACGGGGATCAGCACGGGCGGCGGGATCGCGCGGAAGAACTCCAGCAGCGGTTCGGCCAGCTCGCGCAGCCACCGCGTGAGGCCGATGAGGGTTCCGAGGGCGACGCCGATCACGATCGCCAGCACGATCGCCAAGGCCAGACGCGTCAGGCTCGGCACGACGTCGGTGAGGAACGCCGGACCGACCCAGGTGTTGACGAAGGCCTCGGCGATCCGCCCCGGCGCGGGGAAGAACTTGCCCGGCGCCACCGTCCCCCACACGCCCCAGATGATCAGCAGCACGATCGGCAGGGCGAGCGCGTAGGCGGTGCTCGTGGCCAGGCGCGCCCAGACCCGCGGCGCGCGCGGCGGCGTGCGGACGGTGCTCGTGTACAGGGTCACAGCACTTCCTCCCCTCGCACGGACTGGTGCCAGGCGAGCGCGCGGCGCTCGAGCACACGGAAGACGAGGTTGATGATGAGGCCCAGCAGACCTGTCACGATCACGACGGCGTAGACCGTGGCGATGTTGCCGTTGCTGGCCGCGAGGATGATGACCTTGCCGAGACCGGGGTTGCCGATCGTCATCTCCGCGGTGATGGCCAGGATGAGGGCGACGGATGCGGCGAGACGCAGCCCGGTGAAGATGTAGGGGAGCGCCGTCGGGAGCACGAGCGAGCGCAGCTGCGCGGCGCGCGTGAGGCCGTAGCTGCGTGCGGTGTCGCGGGCGACAGTGTCGATGTCGGCGACGCCGTACAGCACCTGCACGAACACCTGCCAGAAGCAGGCGTACACGATGATCACGAGCGCAGCGGGGATCTGGATGCCGTACGTCAGGATCGCCAGCGGGATGAGGGCGACCGAGGGGATGGGGCGCAGGAACTCCACCATGGTGTTGGTTCCCCGCCGCAGCACCGGGACGAGGCCGATGAGCCCGCCGAGCAGGATGCCGAGCACCGAGGCGATCGCGAGACCGATCGCCCATGCGGTCAGGGTGCGCCCGACGTTGCGCCAGAACTCGAGGTCGGCCGCCATCGTGCCGAGACGTGTGAACGTGTCGACCGCCGAGGGCAGCTGCGAGGGGTTGATGAGTCCGGCAGCGGAAATGAGCTGCCAGACGCCGAGGAACACGACGACACCGAGCAGTCCGAGCAGCGGAGCTCGGAACGAGCGTCGGCGTCGACGACGCGGCACGACGACCGTCGACGTGTGCACCGGCGCAGGCGGAGCGAGGGTCATGGGGGGCCTTCCGGAGGGGATGCGGGGGATACGGCGCGTGCCGCATCCCCCGCTCGGGATCACTGCGGCTGGATCAGCTTCGTGAAGTCGGGCTCTGCGTCGATGTACTTGTACTGCACGGCGAGGGCTGCGAGCTTCTCGATGCCGGCGTCGTCGAGGTCGGAGGTGAAGTTCGGCAGCGTGATGCTGGCCGCCGCGGCCTCGGGGATCTCGAGGTTCTTGACGATCGCGGCGCGCACGGCGTCCTCGTTGTCGGTCGCGTACTGCTGGGCCTCGGCCATCGCCGCCGCGTAGTCGGCGACGAGCTGCGGGTCGGCGTCGATCTTCTCCTGCGTGGTGAAGTTGGTGAGCACCGTCAGGCCGGGGATGGTGGCCTGGTAGGGCGAGACGACGTCGACGCCACCGCCGGAGACGATGAGCCCGCGGAACGGGTCGGGCACCCAGCCTGCGTCGATGTTGCCCGCTTCGAGCTGCGCCTGCACATCGGGGAAGGCGACCTCGACGAACTGGATGGTGGACGAGTCGCCGCCCGCGTCGTCGACGGCCTTGCGGATGGTGAGGTCACCGGCGGCGCCGATGCTGTTCACCGAGACGCGCTTGCCTGCGAGGTCTGCGGGGCTCGTGATGCCCGAGTCCCCGAGGGCGACGACGGAGTTGACGTCCTCGCCGTCGGCGGGGCTCGAGGCGTAGTTGCTGAAGATCACGACGCCGAGATCCTGCAGGGCAGCGCGGATCGGGCCCATGGGCTGACCGATCGCGAAGTCGATGTCGCCGCTGAGCAGCGCAGGGATGGCCTGTGCGCCGCCCTGGGCGGGAACGACCTCGACGTCGAGGCCGTGGTCCTCGAAGATGCCCGCGTCGATGGCCGCCCACAGGGCACCCGTCTCGGCGATGGGGAGAGCGGCGACGCGCACCTGGCGCACCTCGCCGCCTCCCGCGGTGGAGTCACCCGAGGGGGACGTGGCGGGCGCGGCGGAATCGGTGCAACCGGACAGGGTCAGAGCGGCCACGGCTGCAAGAGCGATGGCGGCAAGGGTCTTCTTCATCGAAGTGCCTCTCAGTGACGGGTAAGCAGGACGCCAACGCGAAGCATCCGTCACGCGGAGTCACCACCTCGAGCCCCCGACGCGTCGGCACCGCAGCGTGCTGACCCCCTCATGGTGCGGGGTTCAGCCGGTGAAAGTCAAGAGATTCGTGACGCCCGTTTGCTTTTCGTTGAATCAGTGTCGGGCGTCAGGTCATGTTTCCTCGCCTCACCCCGGACCGTCGCTCGCCGCCGCCAGCAGCGGCACCACGACATCGCTGATCGGAGTCGACAGCCCGTGGCGACGCGCGAGACGCGAGATGACCTCATTGCGGACCTCCCACTCCAGCGGACGGCCGGCCTCGCGATCGACCAGGATCGACGTGCCCATATCGGCCGGAGCGGACCGGAACCCGGCCAGGATGTCCTGCAGGATGCGGTCCTCGACGAGCGCTCCCTCGGCGCGCGCGACGCGGGCGCATTCACGCAGATACGCCAGGGCAAGCCGCGCGACATCCGGCCGCGCGAACATCCCCGACCGGCGCCCGGCGAGCGCCATCAGGCCCGCCGTCGCGTTCTGCAGGAGCTTGCGCCAGGCGGTCGTGACGTAGTCGTCCTCGAGTTCCACGGCGCAGCGCGTGCCGCGGAGCGTCGACGCGACGCGAAGGGCCGCGGGGATGCGGGGCAGACTGATGCGCGCGTCGCCGCGGAGCAGAACCGCGCCGTCAGACTGTCTCTGCGCAGGAGACCACACGACCGCCGGCGCGATCTCGGTACCGCTCGGGACCAGTGGGGCGACGAGCTCGACCTGCTCGATGCCGTTCTGCAGCACGCAGACCACGCTTCCCCGCCCGCAGAGGACGCGAAGCCAAGGCGCTGCGGCCTGGAGCTGCGTCGCCTTGACCGCCAGGAACACGATGTCGGCGACCGCTGCAGACGCTCCGGGATCGGTGTGGACCGGGCCCGGCACCTGGATGCGAGCGTCAGCCGCTCGGAGCTCGAGGCGCGCGCGATAGGTGCGACCGTAAAGCCGGGGCGTCCGGCCAGCCTCGTGCAGAGCGGCGGCGACGGTCGTGCCAATGGCTCCCGGTCCGACGACGGCGACGGTCTGCGGATTCGAATCTTCGCGAGATGACATGGACTGCACGTTACGCTGTTACACATGGTGTCGCACGAAGGTAACCCTATTACTGAACTTGCCGAGCCGTTGCAACAGTGGCTCGGGGCAGTCCGCGCTCGCAGCGGTGACCTCGCGACCAGCGAGGCGAAGGTGATCGCGCTGCTGATCGCCGACCCGCTCTTCGTGGGGACGAGCACCACTGCGCAGGTCGCGGCCAGAGCCGGCGTCTCAGCTCCGAGCGTGGTGCGCGCGGCACGTGCCATCGGGTTCGAGGGCTTCGCGGATCTAAAGCTGGAGATCGCTCGGGCGCGCGGCAGCGCGGATTTCTTCGCCCCACCGCCTTCTCTTCATGCCGACAGCGATGCCGCGAGCGTCATGGAGAACGCCGTCCGATCCGGAGTCGACGCGCTGTCCGCATTGAGAGGCGCCCTGATCGCTGACGACGTGCGCGCGGCGGTCGAGGCGATCCGCGGTTGCGGTCAGCTGCTGTCCTACGGCGCGGGGCCCTCGGCCACGGTCGCCGCCGATGCCGTCTTCCGGATGCGCGCACTGGGGGTGCGCACGGCGGGCGTCGTCGACCACGAGTCGGCGATGATCGCTGCCCGCCTCATGAGCCCGGGCGACGTTTCGGTCATCGTCAGTTCGACGGGCCGCACGCAGACGACGCTGGCCGTCGCCGACGCCGCGGCATCGTCCGGCGCCACCGTCATCGCGATCACCGACCGCCGCGCCACCCCTCTGACGGAGCTCGCCCACATCACGCTCCTCACGGGAGCAGCTCCCCTCTCGACGCAGCTGGCGGCAGCGGCGAGCCGTCTCGGACAGCTGACGGTCGTCGATGTGCTCGTTGCGACGCTCGCGCTCAGCGATCCGGAACGAGTCCGACGGGCGGAGCGCGCCGGCATGGACCTCCCCGACATGGCCTGATGCCCATCGGAACGTTCGCGATCGTTCTGCTCGCAGCGTTCGCGCACGCCGGCTGGAACCTCGCGTCGAAGTTCAAGCGCGGGGACACCATCCTCTTCGTCGGCGCGTACACCTTCGGTTCGGCGATCCTGTGCGCACCGCTGGCCCTGTGGTTCGCTGCAGCCGGCATCCAATCGATCACACCGGCCTTGATCGGGGCGAGCGCCGTCTCGGCCGCGCTGCATGCGGGCTACTCCCTCGCCCTGCAGGCGGGCTACGATCGCGCCGCCTTCGGTGTGGTCTACCCCGTCGCCCGGGGCAGCGGGCCCCTGCTCTCCATGGGGTCGCGGTGGCGTTGCTGGGCGAGCGGATCGGGTGGACGTCCGCCGTCGGCGGGCTGCTCGTGGTCGGCGGGATCCTCGTCGTCGCCGGTGACCCTCGGAAGATGCGCGGGGGCGATGTACGACGCGGTGTGCTGTGGGGCGTGATGACGGGGGCCGCGATCGCGGCCTACACACTCTGGGACGCCCATGCGGTCGGCCGACTCGGCCTCGCACCGGTGAGCTACTACGCGAGGACCCTCCTCTTCCAATGCGCCCTGCTCACCCCCGGCATCCTGCGGCGTCGCGCGGGATTGCGCACGACACTGCGCGCGGACTGGCGGCCCATCGTCCTCGTGGCCGTGCTCTCTCCGCTCGCCTACATCCTCGTGCTCACGGCGATGCAGGAGTCGCCCGTCGCCCTCGTCGCGCCGCTCCGGGAGTCGTCCATCGTCATCGGATCCCTCATCGCCTGGCGCCTGTTCGACGAACACGGCCTGGGCCGCCGCGTCATCGGCGCGGTGGTCGTCCTGGCGGGCATCGTGGTCATCGGTCTGTGAGCCCGCCGATCCCGCTCCATTCAGCGGGATGCATAATCGGTGCAGACGAAGGGGTCTGGATGATCGCCGAACCGCGCAGCGAGTTCGTGGGCCGCAGAGCCGAGCTCGACACGATCGGCACACTGCTGCGCACCGGCCGCCTGGTGACGCTCACCGGCGTGGGCGGCGTCGGGAAGACGCGGCTGGCTGCGCGGGCAGCCAACGAGTTCGCCGCCGCTGCGGGGGTGACCGCCTGGTTCGTCGGACTCGACACTCTCCAGGATGCGCGGCGCGTACCCCTGGCCGTTGCGCGGGCTCTGCCCCTCGGCGAGCACTCCGCCCGCGACCCGCTCGACTTCCTCGCCGACGTCCTCTCCGACACGCCTTCTCTGGTCGTCCTCGACAACTGCGAGCACCTCATCGATGCGGTGGCGGCCTTCGCCGACGAGCTCCTGGATGCGGTGCCGCAGCTGACGATCCTCGCGACGAGCCGACGCCGGCTCGACGTCGACGGTGAGCAGGTCTTCGCCGTACCGCCGCTGTCGCTCGCCGACGACGCCTCTCACCCGTCCGACGCCCTCGCGCTGCTGCTCGCGCGCGCCCGAGCGGCCGACGCGTCCTTCGCCCTGTCCGAGCAGGAGGAGTCGGTGGCGGAAGAACTCTGCCGCTCGCTGGACGGGCTGCCGCTCGCCATCGAGCTGGCGGCGACCCGGTTGCGCTCGCTGCCGCTCTCCGAGCTCAACGGGCGCTTGTCGTCGCGCTTCACGCTGTTACGGGCGGCCTCCCGGTCCGCCGTCGCCCGCCAGCGCACCCTCGGCGCGGTCGTCGACTGGAGCTACGAACTGTGCACCCCCGAGCAGCGCAGGGGGTGGGAGGCGATGAGCGTCTTCCGCGGCCCCTTCGACCTCGCGGCCGCCGCATCGGTGGCCGAGCTCACCGAGACGCAGATCGTCGACGTGGTCGACGATCTGGTCACGCAGTCGGTCATCGAAGCCGACCGCGAGAGCGGGCGCCTCCGCATGCTCGAGACCATCCGCGCCTACGGACGCCAGCGCGCGGAGGAGAACGGCACGTGGCCGCTGCTGCTGCGTCGCCACCTCGCGCACTACCGCCGCCTCGCCGAGGCCGCCGACGCACGATGGTACGGACCCGATCAATCGCGCATCATCTCGACCCAGCGCGCGGATCGAGCCGAGCTGCACGCCGCACTGACCACCGCGACGACCGTCGATGCGGACACGGCGCTCGCGCTGTTCGCCGCGCTCCGGTACCACTGGGGCGTCGGTGGGTTCCTGCCCGAGGGGCGCGCGTGGGCGACGCGTGTGCTGGCGCTGCCCGGTGCCGGCGCGGCGCCGCGGATGCGGGGTTCGATCACGGCGGCCTGGCTGTGTCTGCTGCAGGGCGATCTGGACGAGGCGGACGTGCACCTCCGCGACGCCGAGGCGCTGCTCGCATCCGTTCCCGAACCGGAGGGCGTCGTTTTCACGGTGGAGCTCCAGCGGTGGCGTGGAACGCACGCGCTGTTCTCGGGCGATCCGGCGGCGGCCGTGGTCGGCTTCGAACGCTCCATCGGCGGCGCCCTGGGCGCAGGCCTCCCGAACGAGGCGCTGCTCGCGCAGTTCCAGCTCACGACGGCACGAAGCCACCTCGGCGAGCGCGGGGCGGGGACCTCGGCCGAAGCGGCCGCTCGGCACAGCGAAGCGATCGGCGAGATGTGGATGCGCTCGCTCGCGCTGTGGTCGCTCGCGCTGGCGGCGTTCTGCGACGGTGAGCTCGATCTCGCGGAGATGCAGGCGCGTCAGTCGTTGCGGGCCGAGGACGGCATCGATGACCCGGTCGGGGACTGTCTCGTGCTCGAGCTGCTGAGCTGGATCGACGCGGCGCGCTCACCCACCGAGCGCTCGGCCGTGCTCCTCGGGGCGGCCCGCAGCCGCTGGCGCCGCGTCGGCTCCGACATCGCGGTGCACGGACCGCAGATGGCGGCCCACCACGAGCGATGCGTGGCCCGGGTGCGCGCCCGCCTCGGCGACCGGGCGTTCGAGCGCGCCGCGGCGGTCGGCGAGCGCCTGACCCCCGTCGAGGCGGTGTCGTTCGCCGCGTCCGCCCGGGGCTCTGCGGGCGGGCTCAGCGAGCGCGAGCGGGAGGTGGCGGCCGGCATCCACGAGGGGCTCAGCAATCGTGAGATCGCCGAGCGGCTCGTGCTGTCGGTGCGCACCGTCGACACCCACGTGCAGCGCATCCTCGGCAAGCTCGGCTTCGGCTCACGCGCCCAGATCGCGGCGTGGTTCGAGTCCACACGCGCTGCGGTGCCGAGCGAGGTTACGTAGTCCTACGGATACCGCGGCTCCGGGCTCCGATCGACACTGAGCGTCAGTCATCGTCGTCACGGAGCCGCCGCCGCGCGCCGGCTCCCCGGATCAAGGAAGACCGGAACATGAGCCAGAACCCGCATGTGCTCCTCGTCCACGGCGCATGGGTCGGGGGCTGGGAGTTCGCCCCCGTCATCCCCCTGCTGCAATCGCTCGGCTGGACGGTCGAGACGCTCGAGCTGCCCTCCACAGGGTCGATCGGTTCCCTCGCCGCCGACGCCGCGGCGTTGCGTGACCTCCTCGATCGCGCCGACGCGCCCGTCCTGCTGGTCGGCCACTCGTACGGCGGCGTGCCGGTGACCGAGGCCGGCGACCATCCGCACGTCGCGGGGCTCGTTTACATCGCCGCGTTCGCGCTGGATGCGGGAGAGAGCGTCCGGGGATCCGTCGGCGGCGAGTTCCCGCCCGGTTGGCACGTCGCGGGCGACCAGGTGACCCTCGGCGCCACCCGCGAGGAGCGCATCGCGATGGTCTCCGCCGACTTCCCGCCGGGCACGCCTGCGGAGGCGGGCGAGCATCTCGCCGACATGTTCCGTCCGCAGTCGCTCGCCTCGCTGACCGACACCGTCACCGCGGTCGCCTGGCGCGCCACGCCGAGCTGGTACCTGCTCACGGAGAAGGACGTCCTCGTGCCGCCGGCGTTCCAGCAGGCGCTCGCCGAGCGCGCCGGGTCCGAGATCGTGCGCCTCGCCACCGGGCACGCACCGTTCCAGGAAGACCCGCGGGGCTTCGTCGACGCGTTGGCGCGCGTCGCCGCGAGCGCACTGGTCTGACCCCCACCCACCGAAGGAGCACCTCATGACCCTCACCGATCCCACATCCACCGTCGCCGGCACGGGCGAGCGCGCACGCGGCCGGCTGTTCATCGGCGGCGTCTGGCGCGACGCCTCCGACGGCGCCGTCATGGACGTCGTCTCCCCCGCCACAGGCCGGAAGGTGGGCGAGGTCGCTCGGGCGACGACGTCCGACGTCGACGACGCGGTCGCCGCCGCCCGAGCCGCCTTCGACTCCGGCGCCTGGTCCCGCCTGTCGAGCCGGGAACGCGCCCGCATCCTGCAGCGCGCGTACACGCTCATGCGCGAGCGCACGGAGGAGCTCGCGCAGGCGGAGAGTCTCGACGTCGGAAAGCCCATCACGTTCGCGCGGATCATCGACGTGAACAACGCCGCGGAGCTCTACGAGTTCTACGCGAGCCTCGGCCACCACCTCGACGGCGACGTACGCGAGACGACCGGCAACACCCACGCCTATGTGAAGCGCGAGCCGATCGGGGTCGTCGCGGCCATCACGCCGTTCAACTTCCCCCTCATCCTCTCGAGCTCCAAGATCGCGCCCGCGCTCATCGCCGGGAACACGATCGTCCACAAGCCCGCGAGCGACACCCCCCTCTCGGCCCTCATCATCGCCGACATCCTGCAGGAGGCGGGTGTGCCCGATGGGGTCTTCAACGTCGTGACGGGCCCGGGCGCCGCTCTCGGCGACCACCTCGTCGGCCACCCGGACGTCGACAAGGTCGCCTTCACCGGCTCGACAGAGATCGGTGCCCACGCGGCGGCGATCGCCGGACGCACGCTGAAGCCGTTCACGGCCGAGCTCGGCGGCAACGCGGCCAACATCCTGTTCGCCGATGCAGATCTGAACGCGGCGATCAACACGGTGATCTCCGCGTTCGTGTTCAACTCCGGCCAGTTCTGCATGGCGGGCCCGAGGCTTCTGGTGGAGCGCCCGCTCTACGAGACGGTGCTGGGCATCCTCGCCGATGCTCTCCCCCACGTGCCCTTCGGTGACCCGACGGATGAGGGGACCGTCATCGGCCCGCTCGCCAGCGCGAACCAGCTCGAGAAGGTGGCGGCGATGGTGGACCGCGCCCGCGCGGCGGGAGCACGCATCGTCACCGGTGGCGAGCGCGCCGATCTCGGCGGCGGCTTCTTCTACCGCCCGACGGTGATCGCCGACGTGCCGAACGACGCCGAGGTCGTAGCCGAGGAGGTCTTCGGCCCCGTCCTCACCGCGCAGCACTTCGACACCGAGGAGGAGGCGATCGCCCTCGCCAACTCGACGCCGTACGGCCTGGCCTCCGGCATCCAGACCACCGATCTCGCCAAGGCGCACCGCGTGGCCGCGCGCCTGGATGCGGGCATCACCTGGGTGAACGGCTGGGCGCTGCTCGATCCCTCCGTTCCGTTCGGCGGCGTCAAGGCCTCCGGTTGGGGGCGCGAGAACGGACCCGAGGCGATGGCCTCCTACCAGCGCACCCATTCGATCGTCTTCAACCTCGAGACGGGAGCATCGGCGTGACCGCCGGCCGCGCGGCGCTCCTGCAGGACGGCGCTCTGCGGGTCGAGGATGTGGAGTACGGGGCGCCGGGTCATGGCGAGGTGCTCGTGCGGCTCGTGGCGACCGGGCTGTGTCATACGGACCTCGGCGTGATAGCCGGCGGCATCCCGTTCCCGACCCCCGGCATCATCGGCCACGAGGGCGCGGGAATCGTCGAACAGGTGGGAGCGGGTGTGAGCTCCGTGGCGCCCGGCGACAAGGTGCTGCTCAGCTTCACCTCGTGCGGCGCGTGCGGCGGATGCGCGGGCGGGCATCCCGCCTACTGCGAGACCTGGCAGGTGCGCAACCTCTTCGGCATGATGCGCTCCGACGATTCGGGCACCATCACGCACGAAGGCGTCCCCGTGGCCGGCCACTTCTTCGGGCAGTCCTCGTTCGGCACCTACGCGATCGCCGACGAGCGCTCCCTCGTCGCGGTGGATGCGGATGCCGATCTCACGGTGCTCGCTCCGCTCGGATGCGGCATCCTGACGGGGTTCGGCTCGATGTGGAACGTGCTGGATCCGGGGCCCACCGACAGGGTCGCCGTCTACGGCTCCGGCGCGGTCGGGCTGTCGGCGATCATGGCGGCGGCGCACCGCGAACCCGCCGCGCTCGTCGCGATCGATCTCGTCGAGGAACGACTCGCGCTCGCGCGACGGCTCGGCGCGACGCACACGATCAACGCCGGCACGGAGGATGTCGCCGCCCGCCTGGCCGATATCACCGGAGGGCACGGCGTCGACCTGAGCTTCGACACGACGGCGAGCCCGCGGGTCGCGCGCGGCGCACTCGATGCCGCGGCCGTCCGCGGCACGGTCCTCGTGTGCGGAGCACCCCCTCCCGGCACGGAGATCCCGGTGGACATCCAGGGCATCCTGACCGGAAAGGTGCTGCGCGGCGTGACGATGGGGGACACGCTGCCGCAGCAGCTCATCCCGGAGCTCGCCCGGCTGCACGCCGAGGGCCGGTTGCCGCTGGAGCTGTTGGAGAAGACGTACACGCTCGACGAGATCGAGCAGGCGGTCGCCGACATGCACCACGGCGTGACGGTCAAGCCGGTCATCGTCTACTGACGCGTCGACGAACGGATGCGGGACGCGCGGACTTGTCACGGTCGGCGCCCGTCACCCCGGCCAGAGCTCCTTCTACGGTGGCGGTATGCGTGCCGTCGGGAGGATCCGGGTCGAACGTGACTCCGAGGAGGTCTTCGACTTCCTCGAGCTCGTGGAGCACGAGACGTCCTGGCGACAGTCGGTGACCGGCTCGCGATACGTCGACGCGGCGCGGCCGGCCGTCGGGACCGCCGGCGAGACCGTCGTCTCGATGGGACAGCGCACCGTCCGGATGGCGTGGACGGTCGTCGAGCTGGTGCCTGGCCGGCGGGTGGCCTGGGAGCTCGATGGCGATCCTTGGCACGGAGGCGGGAGCTACTCCGTCGCGCCGGCGGGAGGCGGCACCACGGTCACGGCAGAGCTCGCGGTGCGACTGCACGGGATCACGCGCGCCGCGGAGCCCCTCCTGTGGCTGCAGTTCCGTAACGGGCTTCGCGATGATCTGCGTCGACTGAAGCAGAGGATGGAGCAGCATGCCTGAGGTCCGCGGGATCGACAACGTCTTCATCGAGGTCGGCGACCTCGATGAAGCGGTGGCCTGGTACGAGCGGATCGTCGGGCTGACACTCAAAGTACGCGCCCAGGGCATGGCGGTACTCGACGTCGGCGGAGACGTGGCAGGGATCGTCCTCCGCAGTGCCGACCCGGTCTCGCCGACGAAGGTCTGGATCGAGGTGGCAGACGCAAAGGACGCGGCCTCGGAGCTCGGCGTGCCGACGTTCCCGATCCCGACCGGGCTGACGGCCGAGGTCGTCGATCCGTGGGGCAACCGGATCGGCTTCACCGACTACACCGCTCGCCCGGATCTCGCCCGGCCGTAATCCCTCTCGACGACCGGATGCGGGCGGCCCCGGCGAAGGGACCGCCCGCATCCGTGCGCGTCAGAGCGGGTACTGCCCCGGTTCGCGGCGCATCGTGATCCAGCGGGTCTCGGTGAACGCATCGATGTTCGCCTGCGCGCCGCCGTGGCGGGAGCCGGTGCCGGAGGCGCCGACGCCGCCGAAGGGGGAGTTCGCCTCGTCGTTGACCGTCTGGTCGTTGATGTGCACGATGCCGGTCGGGATCCGCTTGGCGAGGTCGTACGCCTTCATGGCGTCGCGGCTCACGATCCCCAGCGACAGCCCGTAGTCGGTCGCGGCGGCGAGCTCGACGGCCTCGTCGTCGGTCGCGAAGGAGACCACCGAGGCGACGGGGCCGAAGACCTCGTCGCAGTATGCGGCCGCATCCTTCGGGGGGTTCGCCAGCACCGTCGGGCGGTAGAACAGCTGCTCGTACGTGCCACCGGCCGCGAGGCGGGCGCCTTGGGCGACGGCGTCCTGCACGAGTGTGTGCACGCGGTCGCGCTGCGTCTCGTCGATGAGGGGCCCGAGGTGAACCTGCCCTGCGGCCGGATCGCCGACGACCATCGAGTCGGCTTTCGCCGCGAGCTTCGCGACGTACTCGTCGAACAGCGACTCGTGGACGATGTGACGGCCGACCGTCATGCAGATCTGCCCCTGGTGCAGGAACGCACCCCACGTGGCCAGGTTGACCGCCTGGTCGACGTCGGCGTCCTCGCGCACGAGGAAGGCGGAGTTGCCGCCGAGCTCGAGGTGCGCGCGCGTGAGGTGGCGTCCGGCGAGCTCACCGACGGCACGACCGGCACGCGTCGACCCGGTGAAGGCGACCACGCGCACGTGCGGGTCTGCCACCATCGCCTCACCGACCTCGGCACCGCCGGGGACGAGCTGCAGGACGCCCTTCGGCAGACCGGCCTCCTCGAAGATGCGCACCATCGAGACACCGCCGGTCACGACCGTGCGGGGGTCGGGCTTGAGCAGCACGGCGTTGCCGAGCGCGAGAGCCGGCGCGACCGCACGGATGCCGAGGATGAGCGGGACGTTGAAGGGCGAGATGACGCCCACGACACCCACGGGAATCTGCTGCGCGAGCGAGAGGCGGGGCTCCTCGCTGGAGAGGATGGTGCCCAGCGGTGCCGAGGGCAGGGACGACGCCTCGTAGCACTCGGCCGCGGTCACGTGCAGGGCGAAACCTGCGAGCGGCGGGATGGCGCCGACCTCGCGGATGTTCCACCCCATGATCTCTTCCGCGTGCTGCTCCCACAGCTGCGCGGCCTTGCGCAGCACGGCCGCGCGGGCCGGATGCGGCGTGGCCGCCCACTCCTGTTGCGCACGTGCGGCGGATGCGGCGGCGCGCGCGACATCCGCCGCATCCGCCATCCCAACCTGCACGAGCGTCTCACCGGTGGCGGGCTCGATGGAGGCGATGGCGCCTCCCCCGCCTTCGACCCACTCACCGTCGATGTAGATGCGCCCGGCGAAGACGTCGGGATCGATCAGGGTGGCGGTGTCCTGCGTTGCAGTCGACATCGGTGTCACCTTTCCGGGCTTCCCTGCCCTATACGTGTGAATACATCCTGAGCGACGCGGGGTCCGCGCGCAATGGGAGGGGTGCTCCCGGTTCAGCCCGTCGCGCGGGCCAGGCGGTGGGATCTGCGGCCCGGGATGCTCTCCGCCCATCCGCGCCGGATGACGCCGACCGCGTCCCGCGCGAGGGCGAGACCGTCCGCGTAGGGCGCACGCCAGATCGAGAGCACGTCGGCGGCGCCCCCGGCCAGCGGCCGCGAGAACGCCTCCACGCCCCATCGGCCGCGGTAGCCCGCATCCAATGCCTCCCGCACGAGGGCGGGCACATCCACCGCGCCGTGCTCCAGCGGCCCGCGGCCCGACTGGCCGAGTTCCAGGTAGCGCAGCCGCGGCATCGCGGTGCGGACCGCCTTCACGGAATCCGCCTCCTCGATCGCCATGTGGAAGCTGTCCAGGTGCACGCCGAGGTGGGCCGAGCCGCTCGCGGCGACGTAGTCCATGGCCTGCGCGGCCGTGTTGATCGCCGCCTCCTCGTAGCGGTTCAGCACCTCGAAGGTCATCTGGACACCGCGTTCCGCCGCCTCGTCGGCCACCGCCCCCACCGCCCGCGCGCTCTCGGCGAGAAGGGCGGGGGCGACCGGCTCCGACGGGCGACCGAAGAGCCCGTAGGGCACCCCGTTCAGCTGGTCGGCCCCGAGCCGCTCGGCGAACCGTACGCCCGCGCGCAGCAGCTCGACCCCCGCCCGACGCACGTCGGCGTCGGGCGAGGAGACGTCCGCGTCCGGGGCCTGGCCGCACATGGCGATCGGCAGTATCCCGGTCCGCACGAACGCGTCGGCGAGGGCGTCGACGTCGGTCGCGGCGGCATCCAGCGGCGGGAGGACGGGCGCGTCGGTAACCCATCTCCCGCAGGTCGTGCAGGATGGGCACGAGCTGCGCCGGGGCCAGCTCGGGCGTGATCGCCGAGAGGTGGCACGCGAGATCGAGGTCCATTGCGTGCCTCAGAACACCGGCAGATCGAGCCGCTGCTTGAACACCGAGTAGCCGTCGTCGACGCTCACGACGGTGCCGTTGATGGCGTTCGCCTCGTCGGAGGCCAGGAACGCCACGACATCGGCGATCTCCTCGGGGGCGGTCAGCGTGTTGCGCATCTGTTCGGCGGCGAACGTCGCCCGCAGCTCCTCGCTGAACTGGTTGATGATCGGCGTCCCGACGCGCCCCGGAGTGATCGCGACGGCACGGACGCCGTACTGCGCCAGTTCGTAGGCCGCGGAGCGGGTGAACGAGATGACCGCGGCCTTGGCGGCGCTGTACGAGAACGAGAGCTCCGCCGCCTGCTGGCCGTAGATGGACGACGTGCTGATGATGACGCCGCCCGTCCCCTGCTTCCGGAACTGCCGGCCGGCGGCGAGGATGCCGTAATAGACGCCGTCCTGATCGATGCGGATCATCGGCGCATAGTCGACCTCGGGGTCGTGCTCGAGCAGCGGCTTGCCGCCCGCGATCCCCGCGTTGTTGAAGATCACGTCGAGCGAGCCGAACACCTCGACGGTGCGGGCGACGGCGGCCTCCACATCCTCGTAACGGGACACATCGGTGCGCACGGCCGCGACCGAGCCCGTGAATCCGAGGCCCTCGAGCTCCGTCACGACCTGGTCGGAGCGCGCCAGGTCCACGTCGGCGATCATGACCTTCGCGCCCTCGCGGAGGAACTTCTCGACGGTCGCACGACCGATGCCGCTGCTGCCGCCCGTGATGAGGGCGGTCTTCGATTCCAGTCGCATGTGCGACCTCCATCCATGTCTGGGGTGGGGCGGGGTGCTCTCGGCACCCCGCCCCGAGGGGTCAACCGAGCTTGTCGGAGGGGGTGATGCTGTCCGCGTTGTCGACGGTCACGAGGGTCGTGGCGACCGCATCGAAGCGGGAGGAGGGCAGCGTGCCGTCCTTGCGGTAGGCCTCGATGTCACCCACGACCGTGTCGAGGATGCTGGGCCAGGGCTGCTCGATGGTCGCGAGGAAGGGCCCACCGGCCTTGATCGCGGCGATCGCCTCGCTCGTCGCGTCGACGCCGGTGACCTTGGCCTTCGAGCCGGCCTCGCTGACGGCCTGGGCGGCGCCGAGCGCCGCGTCATCCCACCCGACCCAGACGCCGTCGAGGCCGCCCGGGTTCGCCGACAGGTAGTCCGCGACGAGCGACAGCGCCTCGGTGCGTCCCGTCGCAGGGGAGGCGACCTTCTGGATGTCGCCGCCGGCGATGTTCGCGCCCGCCGCGGTCAGCGCCTTCTCGGCGAGGCTGGCCCGCAGCCGAATGCCGGGGTGCGGGTCGTGCCCGATCACCATGATGTTCTTGCCCTTCAGGCCTCCGAGCGCCTCATCCAGCGCTCCGACGGTCTGATCGACGATGCCCTGCTGATCTGCGGTGACGTTGATCGCGAACGCATCGTTCTCCTCGGTCGCGGAGTCGATCGCGAAGATCGGGATGTTCGCGTCCTTGGCGGCGGTCACGATCGAGCCGATCGAGGCGACGTCGGTGTAGCCGTCGAAGATCGCGTCCGCACCCTGGCCGATGGCGCTCTCGACCGCGGGGTTCATCTTCTGGAAGTCGAAGTCGCCCTGGATGACCGTGAGGTCCCAGCCGAGTTCGTCGGCCTTGTCCTGCACGGCCTTGACCCACCAGGCACCCACCGGCGTCTGGTTGCCGGACGTGAAGGCGATCACCTTGAAGGTGTCGTCGCCGCCGCCCCCCGAGCCGCCCGAGGAACATCCGGTCAGGACGAGGGCCGCTGCGGCGGCCACGGCCGCGAGGGCCTTGAATGATGTGCGCACGTGTTACTCCTTTGTGTTCGTGGCGTTGTGATGGTGCACGGTCGTGGGGCGACCGCTTCGGGAAAGTGGATGCGGAGCGTCAGCGCTCGCGGTGCCGCAGCGACGACAGCGTCACCGCGGCGATGATGATGAGGCCCGTGACGACCTGCTGCACGTAGGCGTTGACGCCGAGGATGTTCAGGCCGTTGCTCATGACGCCGATGATCGCGACGCCGACCATGGTGCCGCCGAGGTTCGCGGCTCCCGAGCGGACGACCGTCATGCCGAGGAAGACGGCGGCGACGGAGAACATCATGTTGTCGCTGCCCTGCACGGCGCTCGCGCTCCCGAGGCGCGCCGCCAGCAGCACGCCACCGAGAGCCGAGATCGCCCCGGCCGCCGTGAACGCGATGAGCCGGGCCCGGCGCACGTTGATGCCGGACAGGCGCGAGACCTCGACGTTGCCGCCGGTCGCGTACCAGCGCCGCCCCATCGTCGTGAAGCGCAGGACGAACCACAGCAGCAGCGAGATGACGATCGCGATGTAGACGGGGATCGGGATCTCGAACAGCTTCCCCTGCCCCATGGAGTTGAACTCCGGCGGCAGGTTGAACAGCGTCGTCCCCGCGGTCACGAGGTACGCGAGACCGACCACGGAGGTCATCGTGGCGAGCGTCGCGACGAAGGCCGAGAGGTTGACGTACGCGATGAGCACGCCGTTCACGAGCCCGACGAGCAGACCCACGAGGATCGCGACGGCCACCGCGGCCGTCACCGGGACGCCGTTGATCATCATGGATGCGGCGACCGCGCCGGCGAGCGCGGATGTGGCGCCCACCGACAGGTCGAAGTCGCCGACGACCATGACGATGGTCTGCGCCCCGGCGATGATCGCGAGGATCGACACCTGGTACAGGATGTTCTTCACGTTCGTGAAGGTCAGGAACACATCGGGGCGCATCGCGAAGAAGAAGACGACGAGCACGATGAGGGCGACGACCGTGCCGCCGTGCAGGAAGATGCGCCCGAACGACTCGGCGCGCGCGGTCACGATGCTGCGCGTGGTGAGCGTGGGGTCCGTGGTGGTGGCCATGTCACTCTGACTTTCCGTAGCAGTAGGAGAGGAGCAGCTCGTCGTCGGCCTCCGCCGCGTCGACCTGTCCGGAGATACGGCCCTCGTGCATGATGACGACGCGGTCGCTCATGCCGATGAGCTCGGGGAGTTCGGAGCTGACGGCGATCACGGCGGTGCCGGTCGCCGCCAGCCGGCGGATGAGACGGTAGATCTCGGCCTTGGTGCCGACATCGATCCCGCGCGTGGGCTCGTCCATGAGCAGGACGGCGGGCTGACGCTCGAGCATCTTGGCGAGCACGACCTTCTGCTGGTTGCCGCCCGACAGCTCGCCCACGCTCTGGCGGGGGCTGCGCGCCTTGATCTGCAGATCCGACATCCCGCGGCGGGCGATGTCGGCGATGCGCGCCTGGGAGACGACGCCGACCGAGCTCACCGAGGAGAGGTTCGCGATCGTGATGTTGTCCTGGATCGACGCGCCCAGGATCACGCCCTGGCTGCGACGTTCCTCCGGAACGAGGGCGATGCCCGCGGCGAGCGCACGACCCACCCCGGGCGAGCGCGGCAGGGTCTTCTCCCCCACCGTGATCGTGCCGTTCTGGTGCTTCTGCGCTCCGGCGAGGATGCGCAGCAGTTCGCTGCGTCCCGCGCCGGCCAGTCCGCCGATGCCGAGGACCTCGCCGGCACGCACCTCGAACGACACATCCTGCACGCGACGGCCGGTCAGGCCCTCGACGCGCAGGACGACGTCTCCGCCGCCCGAGCCGCGCTCGGGATAGAGCTGACCCGCCTCGCGACCGACCATGAGCGAGATGACCTCGTCGATGTGCGAGTCGGCCACATCCTTCGTGATGATGGTCTCGCCGTTGCGCATGATGGTCAGCCGGTCGCACAGCTCGAAGACCTCCTCGAGGCGGTGCGAGACGTAGACGATGGCGACGCCCCGCTCGCGCAGGGATCGCAGCACCGCGAACAGGTCGGTGATCTCGGTGTCCGTGAGCGATGCGGTCGGCTCGTCCAGGATGAGCACCCGCGCGTCGGTGGCGAGGGCGCGGGCGAAGGCGACCATCGTCTGCTGCACGGGCGACAGGTCACCGGCGAGCTTGCCCAGCGGGATGCGCTGGTTGATGCTGTCCAGCTGCGCTTTCGCCCGCCGGCGGAGCTCCCGCCAGTTGACGACGCCCCCGCGGCGCGGCGTCTGCTCACCCAGCAGGATGTTCTCGGCCACGGTCAGCGACGGGATGATGGACAGCTCCTGGTAGAGCGCGACGATCCCCTCGCCGCGGGCGGTGCGCACGCTCTGGAACTCGACCTCCTGGCCTGAGCGCAGGATGGTGCCGCCGTCGGGGGCGTACAGCCCCGTCACGACCTTGATCAGCGTGGATTTGCCCGCGCCGTTCTCGCCGAGCAGGGCGTGGATCTCGCCGGGGAGCACGGACAGCCGGGCGCCCTTCAGGGCGTGGACACCGTCGAAGCGCTTGACGATGTCACGGGCTTCGAGCGCAGGGGCGGTCTCCACCGGCGCCGCTTCCCGTTCCAGTGCGGTGGTCATGACAGACCTCCGAGCCGGGCCTCGTCGTTGCAGGCGATGATGACCTTCGGGTGGCGACCGGTGAGGTGCGCCTCGAACGCCTCCGCGGCCTGCTCGAGCGGGAAGACGGCCTGTGTGAACTCAGCCAGGTCGAGGTGCGGAAGCAGGTTCAACGCACGCGGGAACGCGTACGGCGAGACGAAGACGCCCGTGAGCGTCAGCTCCTTCAGGTAGAGGTAGTCCGATATGTTCAGCGGCAGCTCGTAGTCGCTCGGGTACATCGCCCCGTAGACGACCGTGCCGCCCTTGGCTGCCAGGTCGAGCAGTCCGCGGGTGGCGCGGGTCGATCCCGACGCGTCGATCACGACGTCGTAGCCGCGACCCTCGGTGAGCTCGTCGGCGACCGCGGCCTGGTTCTCGCTCGTGGGGTCGATCGTGTACTGCGCGCCGTGACGCCTCGCCATCCCCCGCCGGTCCGCGATCGGCTCGATCATCGTGAGGGCGGTCGCGCCGTAGCGGGCCATGACCTGTACCGTGAGCTGCCCGATCGGCCCGCCGCCGCAGACGACGACACGGTCGCCGACACGGATGCGGGTCTTGTCGGCGATGCGCACGGCGACGGAGGTGGGCTCCAGCAGGCATCCTTCGAGCAGGCTGACGCTGTCGGGCAGGCGGTAGACCTGCGACTCGTGCCAGGTGACCGTCTCGGCCATACCCGGACGGTTGTAGTCCTGGATGTGCTCGCAGAACTGCTGACGTCCGTCCTGACACGGTCGGCACGAGCCGCAGAAGCGGAGGAAGTTGCCGGCGACCCGGTCGCCGACGCGGAGACCACCTCGCCCGGCGCGCTCCCCCAGCGCCTCGATGACGCCGGAGACCTCGTGCCCGAGTCCGATCGGGACCTCGGTGCCGAAGAAGCCCTCGGCCAGGTGAGGGTCGGACCCGCAGATGGCGGCGTAGGCGACGCGGATGCGGACGTCCTCCGGGCCCAGCTCGGGCTGCGGCATGTCGACGACGCCGATGCGGCCGCGGGCGGCCTCATCGGGATCGCGCAGGTTGCCGATGCGCGTGACGGCGACGGTACGCATGGTGCGGCTCACCCCTCGGCCGCGATCACGCGACGCAGCGCCGCGGTCGTCGCCGACAGCCCGTAACCGTACTTGTCGCGCAGCTGCTCGTCCTCGCCGAAGCCCGCGTAGACCTGCGGGATGCCGAGTCGCTCGAACGCCGTCAGACGGATGCCCCGGTCGGCCACCACGTCGGCGACGCGGGTGGCGAGGCCGCCGTAGGCGAGGTGATCCTCGAGCACGACGAAGCGCCCGCCCGTCTCTGCGGCGGATCGCACGATGAGCTCCTCGTCGATCGGCTTCAGCGTGAACATGTCGACCACGCGCACCGAGCGGCCGTCCGCAGCCAGCTCGTCCGCGGCGTCCAGCGCCTGCGCGACGGTCGTGCCGTGCGTGAAGATCGTCGCGTCGGTGCCCTCGCGCGCGACGATGCCCTTGCCGATGCGCACCTCGTGCTGACCCGGCTCGTAGAGCACCTTGTCCTTCTTGCCGACGGCGAGGCGGATGTAGATGGGCCCCTGCATCGTCATCGACTGCCGGATGATCTCCCCGACCATGAGCGGGTCGCCGATCGAGGTGACGGTCATGTTCGTCAGGGCGCACATGAGCGCGAGGTCCTCGACCGCGTAGTGCGTCGATCCGCCGTTGCCGACGAGTCCGCCGTGCGTGCCGATGATCTTCACCGGCAGGTTCGGGTAGCAGACGTCGGTGCGCACCTGCTCGAGGGCGCGCATGCTGAGGAAGGGGAGCATGCCGGAGACCACGGGGATGTTGCCGTCGTAGGCGAGGCCGGCTGCGATCCCGACGCACGCCTGCTCGGCGAGTCCGACATCGATGAACCGGTCGGGGAAGGTGTCGCGGAACTCCACGAGGGTCGCACCGATGTCGGGGGTGAGCACCCACAGGTTCTCGTACTCGGCACCGAGCTCCGCGAGCGTCGAGCCGATCACCGACCTTGCTCCGAGGAACTCTCCGAAAGTGAAGGTCACAGGCATCAGACGGACTCCTTCTCACGCGAGGCGGTGAGCGCCGCGAGGGCGCGTTCGAGGTCGGCGGCGCCGAGCGATCCGGCGTGCCAGGCGAGGTTGCGCTCCATGAAGTCGACGCCCTTGCCCTTGATCGTCTCGGCGATGATGACGGTGGGCGTCTCGCTGTCGGGCTCCGGCAGGGCGTCGAGCGCCTCGACCAGCTGTGCCATGTCGTGGCCGTCGACGTGCACGACGTTCCACCCGAAGGCGCGCCACTTGTCCGGGTAGGGCTCGAACGCGACACGCTCCTCCGCGAAGCTCGTCATCAGCTGGCGGTTGCGGTCGACGAAGGCGACGAGGTTGCCGAGGTGGTTGCTGCGACCGGCCATGACCGCCTCCCAGACCGACCCTTCGCCGGTCTCCCCGTCACCGAGGAGGGTGAACACGCGGTGGGCGTCGCCGCGGTGGCGGGCGCTGAGCGCCATGCCCACGGCGAGGGGAAGACCATGGCCGAGCGAGCCCGTCGACGCCTCCACACCCGGCAGCTGCACCTTGCACGGGTGCATGCCGTACGCGCTGTCGAGCTGGCCGTAGGTGTCGACGATGCCTTCGTAGGAGAAGAAGCCGCGCATCGCCATCGCGATGTACATGCAGACGGCGGCGTGGCCCTTGCTGAGCACGAAGCGGTCGCGCTCGGGGTTGGCGATGTCGGTCGGGTCGACGTTCAGGCCGTAGTGGAAGAGAGCGGTGAAGACGTCCGCCGAGGACAGGTCTCCTCCGATGTGGACGGCGCCCTCGTAGGTGCCGCACAGCTGCAGGAGCTTGCGCCGCAGCTCGAACGCCAGATCCTCCAGTTCGGCCACGTTCGGACGCTGGTCCGTCTGCAGGGGGGAACTGCTCATCATGCCTCCTCGTCGATGGCAGGGGAGACGCCGAATGTGCGCAGAATCGCGTCTTCATCGACGTCGTTTCGGGTGCCGCCGTCCGGCTCTGGAGGGCGACCCGGTGAACGTAGCACGATCTCATTTACATGTAAACAGGAATGGACGTAAACTCGTGCCGCGGGGGTGGCGACGGTCGCGATCCCGCACATATCCGAGACACAGAGAGGTGCAGGGATGTCGAGTTCGATCGCCCAGACGTCCGCCGGAGTGCGGACAGGGCTCTACATCGGAGGCGCGGAGCGCTTCACCGATGACGTTCTACAGATCGCCGACCCGGGCAAGCCCGGAGTCGTCGTCGGCGAGGCTGCTGCGGCCTCGCCGGCGGATGTCGCCGACGCGGTCGCCGCCGCATCCGCCGCCTTCGGGTCGTGGAGCGCACTGTCGGCGGCGGAGCGCGCGGACGCGATGGCCGCAGCCATCGCCGGCGTCGCCGACGAGCGCGACACGGACGCCGCCGTCCTGTCGCAGGAGAACGGCAAGATCCGCTTCGAGGGGTGGGTGGATGCCCTCGTCTTCGAGATCCGGTGGAACCTCGCCCTCATGCTGAAGGACGAGGTCGAGAAGGGGCACACGCTCCCCGTGGTCCCCGGCGCGATCCCCGTGACGACGGAGGTGGCCTACCAGCCGCTGGGCGTCGTCACGATCATCGTGCCCTTCAACTGGCCGATCGCCATCCTCGGCGCGGCGCTGCCCCATGCACTGCTCGCGGGCAACACCGCGATCGTGAAGCCGCCGCCCTCCGCGCCGATGGCGACGACCCGCGTGGTGCAGCGCATCGCCGAGAAGCTGCCGCCCGGGGTCCTCAACGTGGTCACGGGCCGCGACGAGAACATGTCGGAGCTCATCCAGAGCCCCGACGTCGCGAAGGTCTGTTTCACCGGCAGCGTGAACGGCGGAAAGCGCATCATGCAGATGGCCGCGCAGACCCTCACGCGGGTGACGCTCGAGCTCGGCGGCAACGACGCGGCGGTGTTCCTCGAGGACGCCATCCTCGACGACGCGCACCTCGACCGCCTCTACGCCGCGATCTACGACACCACGGGTCAGATCTGCATGAACGCCAAGCGCGTGTTCGTGCACCGCTCGCGTCTCGACGAGCTGGTCGCGGGGCTCGAAGCACGCCTCGAGAAGGTCGTGATCGGCTACGGACTCGACGAGGGCACGACCATGGGCCCGCTCCATCAGCCGGCGCAGAAGGCCTTCGTCGAGGAGATCATCCAGGAGGCGAAGGATGCCGGCGCCGACGTGCGCGAGTACGGCACCCTTCCCGGGGGCGAGCTCGCTGGCGGCAACTTCCTGCGTCCGGCGATCGTCGTCGACCCCGACCCGTCGCTGCGCGTGGTGACCCAGGAACAGTTCGGCCCGGTCATCCCGATCATCCCGTTCGACTCCGAGGAGGAGGCGGTCGCCCTCGCGAACGACACCTGGGGCGGCCTGTGCGGTTCGGTCTGGACCGCATCGCCCGAGTCGGCGCAGCGCGTGGGATCGCAGCTGGTCTGCGGCTACGTGTGGGTGAACGACCACGGCGCCACCCGCCTCGACCTACGCGCGCCTTTCGGCGGCATGAAGCAGTCCGGCTTCGGACGCGAGCAGGGCATCGAGGGGGTACGCGCCTTCCAGGACACCCGGTCGATCGCCACGATCGACCCCGAGGCCCTGGCGGCGATGGCGCACTGACGAACGGGGAGATCGGGATCGCAACCGGTCTCGATCTCCCCCTTCCCCGCGGCCCCCGCCGCATCCCGACCACGGAGAGGAACCCGATGGCAACTGATCGCAACCGTCATGCCCACGGCGTCGAGCCGCCCGAGAGCGCGGTCGTCGAGCCCTTGGCCGATGTGATCGATCCGGACGCGTTCACCCCGCGCCTGCTCGCGCTGCTCTCCAATGCACTGGTGTGGCGCGAGTCGCACGAGCTCCGGCGTCAGTTCGATCTGGGCACCAACGAGTGGCGCGTCATCTCCGCACTCGCGATGAACCCCGGCTTCTCCGCATCGGAGGTCTCGGAGTTCCTGGTCGTCAACAAGGCGATCGTCTCCAAGAGCGTGACGACCCTTGTACAGCGGGGTCTCGTGGTGCTCGCCGAGGGCGCACGCGGATCGCGGCCCATGTATCTGACCGCAGCGGGCGCCGCCATGCACGACGACATGCTGCCGATCTCGCTTCGCGGACAGGAGATCATCCTGGCCCACATGACGCCGGCCGAGGTCACCCGGCTGAATGCGCTGCTGCGCAAGATGCTCGACGAGATGCGGGTGCTCCAGAGCATCGACAACGAGTCCTGGCTCGCGGATGCGGGCGCCTCCCGCAAGGGCTGACCCCCACCCGCGCGATCAGCCCGTGCAGCCCTGCTCCCCCAGCCAGGCGCGCGCATCCGCCTCGGCGTCCGTCGAGCGCTCGTCCGGCACGATGACACCCTCCTCATAGTTGCGGCCTGTCCGATCGACGTAGAGGCTCTCGGTGAGCACGATCGTCGCGCCGTCGAACAACGTGTGACTCACGTTCGCGGACGTGTAGCCGGCACTGTCCGTCCCGAACGTGCGGACGCCGGCCACGCCGCGGAAGGATGCGAGCACGGCCTCTCCGCTGGATGCGGTCCACTCGTCTTGCAGGACTGCGATCGGCGCGCCGGTGACCTTCTTCCGAGCCCCGACGTCGACGGCGACGTTGCCGGCGACCGCGACTCCCCGGGGCTCGATGGTGACGGGCGTGGCGGCGCCGCTGCGGTCGACGAACGACAGCGCCGCGCCGTCGGGAAGCAGCGCGGCGAGCCCCGAGAGCATCGGGTTCATGTTGCCCCCGCGGTTGCCACGCAGATCGACCCACCCGCAGGTGCCTGCAGCCGATTCGTCGATGCCGTCCGCGACGGTCGTCGCGTAGGCCTGAAGGTCCTCCGCGCGCGGAGAGACCATCTCGGGCAGCACGATGGTCGTGATGCCCGACACCGAGCCGACCGTCGGCTGCGGGGAGGTCTCGGCGGGGTCGGCGGAGGGATCCCCGCCCGCCGGCAGGAAGCGCGAGTGCCGCCCCCCGACGATCTGCGTCCCCTGCTCCAGGAGCGGATACAGCTCGGCGTAGTCGGCGGCCGAGCTCGCCGCGTCCAGGATGGCGGCCCGCGCCGCCGGCCACTCCGGGTCGTCCGCGTGGTAGCCGCCGTCGAGCCGTTCGACGGCGATCTCCGCGTACTTCTCGACGGATGGAGGCACGAGATAGAAACCGAACCGCGGACCGTAGACGTCGGCGGCGACGACGACGGCGACGACGGCTCCGGCGAGCGCGCCGAGGGTGATCGTCGTGACCACCATGCGCCGACGGCGGCGCTTCGGGCGAGCGGCAGGGGTGGTCGCGGGCACGCGTGAAGATGACACATCCCCATGGTTCTCCCGCGGAATCGCGGGCACATCGCCGGGGCGATGTAACTCTTGGCGCGGATGTCATCCCGAAGGTGGACGACGGGCCGTGAAATACCTCTTGTCATTACCTATCGACATAGGTACTCTCGCTGACGAGGCGCAACGAAGCCCTCCCGACAGCGGAAGGACCACGACTCGTGGCACGTAACACCCCCGCACCCGACCCGGCCGCATCCCTCGCACTCCTCGACGGCTTCTCGCTCGAGATGACCGGCAAGGACATCCCCGGGCTCGAAGAGGCCCGCGACGTCATCCCCGCCGGGACCAAGATCAACGTCACCTTCCTCGGCAACGAGGATCTCGATATGCGCGTCGCGGCGGCCAAGGCCGTGAAGGACGCCGGGTTCGTCCCCGTCCCGCACGTGTCGGCCCGCCGACTCGCCTCGGCGGCCCAGCTGGAGGAGTTCCTCGATCGCCTGCAGCAGGTGGGTGCCACCGAGCACGTCTTCGCCGTCGGTGGCGACCCGGCCGAGCCCGAGGGGCCCTACCCCGACTCGCTGAGCGTCATCCGCTCCGGCATCCTGCAGAAGTACGGCGTGCGCGAGGTCTCGATCGCCGGCTACCCCGAGGGACACCCCGACATCCCCACGGATGTGCTGTGGCGCCACCTCGAGGACAAGTCGGCGGCCCTCGCGGATGCGGGCCTCGGCCAGGTCATCCTGACGCAGTTCGCCTTCGACACCGACCCGGTCATCGACTGGATCGACGGGGTGCGCGAGCGCGGTGTCACCGCGGAGATCCGCATCGGCACGCCGGGCCCCGCGGGCATCAAGCGCCTGATCACCTTCGCCCGCCGCTTCGGCGTCGGCGCGAACGCGATGATCGTGAAGAAGTATGGGTTCTCGCTCACCAATCTGATGGGAACGGCGGGCCCCGACCGGTTCATCGGCGACCTCGGAGCGCTCGTCGCGCAGAAGGACTCGCGCGGACCTGTCAAAATTCACTTCTACACGTTCGGCGGTCTGCGGGCGACATCCGACTGGGCCCGCGACTACATCGCCGCGCAGTCCTGAGGAGATCCCCGCATGTCCCTGCACAAAGACGCCCTGCGTGACCACGCCTGCCTGATCGTGCACGGCCCCGACCAGCCCGGGCTCGTCGCCGCCGTCACCGCACTCATCACGCGCAACAAGGCGAACATCGTCACGCTCGACCAGTACTCGGACAACCCCGAGGGCGGCGCGTTCTTCCAGCGCGTCGTCTTCCACCGGCCCGACCTGGCAGCGGCGATCGGCGACATCGAAGCCGACCTCGCTCAGACGCTGGAGCCCTACGGGATGCAGTGGCGCCTGACCGACCAGTCGGTGCCGAAGCGGATGGCGATCCTCGCCTCCACGAGCGATCACTGCCTGCTCGAGCTGCTGTGGCGCCACCGCCGGGGCGAGCTCAATGTCACGATCCCGATGGTGATCTCCAACCACACGAACACCGCTGAGGACGTGCGCTCGTTCGGCATCCCCTTCTTCCACGTGCCCTCGCAGGGGCCGGACAAGTCGGAGGCCGAGCGCGAGATCGTCAAGCTCCTCGCCGGCAACGTCGACTTCGTCGTGCTGGCGCGCTACATGCAGATCCTCACCGACGACTTCCTCGAGGGCGTCGGCGTGCCGGTCATCAACATCCACCACTCCTTCCTTCCCGCCTTCATCGGCGCCGGCCCCTACAAGAAGGCCAAGGAACGCGGCGTCAAACTCATCGGCGCCACCAGCCACTACGTCACCAAGGACCTCGATGAGGGCCCGATCATCGAGCAGGACGTCGCCCGCGTCGACCACTCGATGACCGCCGCCGACCTTCAGGCCCGCGGTGCGTACGTCGAGCGGGCCGTACTCTCGCGCGCCGTGCAGTGGCACGCCGAAGACCGTGTCATCCGGCACGGCAACCACACCATCGTCTTCACCTGACTCCGACGCCTCACCCGAGGCGCCGGCCCCCGAACAGAGAGGTTCATCGTGGCCAGCAACCTGCAGGAACTCATCGACCAGAACAACCCGGTCGAGATGCTGCGCAACTCGCAGATCGGCTCCTACATCTACCCGGTCGTCCCCGCCGACTTCCAGAACTGGATCAAGGAGCAGCAGGCCTGGCGCAACACCGCCGTGCTCTACGACCAGTCCCACCACATGGACAACGTGTTCCTGAAGGGCTCCGACGCGATCAAGCTCATCAGCGACACCGCGATCAACTCGGTCGCGAACTTCGCGGTCAACAAGGCCAAGCAGTACGTGCCCACCACCGCGAGCGGCCACGTGATCGGCGACGGCATCCTCTTCCGCGAGGCCGAGGACGAGTACGTCTACGTCGGACGCGCGCCCGCATCCAACTGGCTGATGTACCACGGCGAGACCGGCGGCTACCAGAACCTCGACGTGCAGGTCGACCGCCGTTCGCCCTCACGCCCGTACGGCCACGCCGTCACGCGCCGCTACTACCGGTTCCAGATCCAGGGCCCGAAGGCATGGGACGTCATCGAGAAGCTCAACGGCGGCCCGCTGGAGAAGCTCGGCTTCTTCAACATGTCGACCATGACGATCGCCGGCAAGACCGTGCGCACCCTCCGTCACGGCATGGCCGGCGCTCCGGGCCTGGAGATCTGGGGTCCCTACGAGGACCACGACGCCATCCGCGACGCGATCGTCGAGGCCGGCGCCGAGTTCGGTCTCGTGCCGGTCGGGTCGCGTGCCTACCCGTCGAACACGCTCGAGTCCGGCTGGATCCCCTCGCCGCTTCCCGCGATCTACTCGGGCGAGGCGGAGCGCGGCTACCGCGAGTGGCTCGGCGTCGACAGCTACGAGGCCACCGGAACCCTCGCGGGCTCCTTCGTCTCCGACAACATCGAGGACTACTACCTCACCCCGTGGGAGCTCGGATACGGCTCGTTCGTGAAGTTCGACCACGACTTCATCGGTCGCGACGCGCTCGAGAAGATCGACCCCTCGACCCAGCGCAAGAAGGTCACGCTGGCCTGGAACGCCGAGGACCTCGCCAAGGTCTGGGGCTCGCTGCTGAACGTCGACGGACCCAACTACAAGTTCTTCGACCTGCCGCTGGCCAACTACGGCTCTGCGAACTACGACTCGGTCGTGGATGCGGACGGCACGGTCGTCGGCTTCTCGATGTTCACCGGCTACAGCGCGAACGAGCGTCGCGGGCTCTCGCTCGGCACGGTCGACCCCGACGTGCCCGAGGGCACCGAGCTGAAGGTCGTCTGGGGCGAGCCGAACGGCGGCACCTCCAAGGCCTCCGTCGAGCCGCACGAGCAGACCGAGGTGCGCGTGGTCGTCAGTCCCGTGCCCTACTCCACCGTCGCCCGCCAGACCTACCAGGGCGGCTGGCGCACCGGCTACAAGGGCTGACGTCGACGCCGACGCGGGGCCCGGTCCTGCCGGGCCCCGCGTCGGCGTTTATGGATAGCCTCAGAGCCACACCTCGGAAGGAGATCGGCGGATGAGCCTGCGCTACGCGCTCCTCGCCCTCGTGCGGGTGGGACCCCAGTCCGGCTACGACCTGCAGAAGCAGTTCGCCGTATCGGTCGGGCACGTCTGGCACGCCCCGGACTCCCAGATCTATCCCGAGCTTCGCAAGATGGAGGCCGAGGGCCTGGTGCGCGGTGAGGAACAGGCTCGCGGCGAGCGCGGCACCCGCCGGATGTACCACATCACCCCCGAGGGGGATACGGCCTTCCTCGCGTGGATGTCAGCACCCCTGGACTACCAGCGCGTGCGCGACCCCGCCCATCTGCGCGCTGCCTACCTCGAAGCGGGGACGCCCGCCGACTCCCGCGCGTTCCTGCGGGCGCACATCGCCCAGTGGGAGAGCGAGCTCGAGCAGTGGGAGGGCGAACTGGCGCGCATCGACGCCGTCGACAACCCCATGCTGCTGCGCCGGCTCGCGGTCACCGCCGAGGAGGACAGGGAACGCACGATCGCCTACAAGCGCTTCGCCTACGAGGGCCTCGTCGAGCGGGCGCGGGGCGAGATCTCGTGGGCGCAGCGCGGCCTCGCCCTCGTCGAGCGCCTCGAAGGCGCAGAAGGAGCATCATGACCATCGACACGGCAGCGCGCACCGACCGCGCCCGGGCGGTCGCGGCCGTTCGCGAGCTCCTCGAGGCCGTCGGCGAGGATGCCGACCGTCTCGGGCTCACCCGCACCCCCGAGCGGGTGGCGGATCTCTTCCTCGATCTGTTCTCCGGACTTGGTATTGACCCGGCGTCCGCGCTCGGTGCACCCGTCGCCCTCACCGACAACGAGCACCCCGGTGAGCTGGTCGGGATGACGGCGATCCCGTTCCGCTCGGTGTGCGAGCATCACCTGCTCCCCTTCGAGGGGACGGTCGACGTCTTCTACGCGCCGGTGCGTCACATCGCGGGCCTCAGCCGCATCGCGACGCTCGTCGAGCTCGCCTCCCGGCGGCCCCAGCTGCAGGAGCGCCTCGGACACCAGATCGCCGATGCACTCATGACGGTGCTTCGCCCGCACGGGGTGGCCGTGAGGGTGGAGGCCCGGCACGGCTGCGTGGCTCATCTGGAGCCGAGCGCCGCATCCGCTCGCGTGGTCACCGTCGCTACCCTCGGCGACATCCCCGACGCGACCTGGCGCCTCGCCGCACCCTCCACCCCGTGACGGGCACGGATCGGACACAATAGTGTTGACGATCCGGTGCGGCGTTTCCGCCCGAGAAGGGGATGACGATGACGTTTCCCTCCGTGACGGACGAGGTCGATCCGTCGGCGCGTCCTGAGCTGGCCGCTCAGATCCGCGACGCGATCCTGGGCGGCGAGTTCGCCCCGCACCAGCGGCTCATCGAGGCCGACCTCAGCGAACGCTTCGCGTCGCCGCGGGCAGCCGTGCGCACCGCGCTGCTCACCCTCGCGGGAGAGGGCCTGGTCGAGCGCCTGCCCAACCGCGGAGCGCGGGTGCGGGCCATCACGGTCGACGAGGCGGTCGAGATCGTCGAGGTCCGCATGGGACTCGAGTCGCTCTGCGCCCGCAAGGCGGCCGAGAGGGTCGACGACGACGACATCGAAGGCCTCCGCGTGCTCCGATCCGACATCGAGCAGGCGATCGCCCTGGGCGACCTGGTGGGTTACTCGCGACTGAACCAGGAACTCGATCGGCGCCTGCGCGAGCTCAGCGGGCACGCCACCGCCTCCCAGCTCCTGGAGCGCCTGCGTGCGCAGTCCGCGCGGCACCAGTTCCGTCTCGCCTTCCACCCCGGACGCGCCGCGCAGTCCGCACCCGAGCACATCGCGATCATCGACGCCATCGTCGCCCGCGATCCGGATGCGGCGGAGTCCGCCACCCGCCGGCATCTCGCCGGCATCGTGGACATCCTCCGCTCGCTCGACTGACCGCATCCGTCGCCTGACCGCATCGGTCGCCTGACCACATCCGTCGCCGTCCTCGCCACAACGCCCGCGAGACTCCATCTTTCGCACGAGATCACGGGATTTACCCGTGATCTCGTGACGAAAGTGCAGTCTCGCGGGATCTAGCAGCGGATGCGGGTCAGCCGAAGGACTCGACCGTGGTGTAGCCCTGTCCGTTGTACTTCTGCACCACCACCGACGACACGGCCGGCTGACCGTCCACGGTGGTGTCGACGGCGGTGCCGTCGAGCATGAGCGGCGCTTGGAAGTCGCTGATCGAGCGCAGGGCCTCCATGAAGTTCTCGCGCGTCGGCTCGGTCATCTTCTCGAAGGCCTGCTCCAGGGTCGCCCCGACCATGAAGCTCCACATGCAATGCGGGAAGGCGGGCATGTCCTGGTAGTCGGCGTACTGCTTCAGGTCGGTGAGGAAGGTCTGCACATCCTCGTCGTCGGCGAATGCGGGGCTCGCGGGCGCCTTCGAGAACGACACCGAGTACACGCCGGGGAACGCGTCAGCGCCACCGGGCTGCAGGATGGCGGTCGGGCTCGACGTGTTCGACGGCAGGAACCAGCTCGGGCTCCATCCGAGCTGCTGCGCCTTCTGCAGCGACGAGATCACGAGCGGGGTGATCGACATCGCGTTGAAGAACACATCCGCGCCCGAGCTCGCCAGCTCCGTCAGCTGCGCGTCGACGGCCGTGTCGGTCGCCTCGTAGGTGAGCTCCTTGACGATCTCGATGTTGCTCGCACCTTCGACCGCGCTCTTGAAGCCCTCGAGGTAGCCCTCGCCGTAGTCGTCGTTCTGGTAGAGCACGGCGACCTTGTGGTTCTCACCGGATGCGGCCAAGAGCTTCCCGAAGGCCTCGCCCTCGTTCTGGTAGATCGGCACGAAGCCGAGCTGCCAGGGGCTGTCGTTCGTCTCGCTGAAGATCGGGTCGCCGGTCATGACGAGTACCTGGGGCACCTCGTCGGCGATGGCCGCCTCGCGGTAGGCGCGGTTGGTCGGCGTGCCGAGGCCCGCCGTCATCGCGAAGACGCTGTCCTTCAGCTGGTCGTAGTTGGCCTTGGCCTTCTGCGGGTCGTAGGCGTCGTCGAGCGCCTTGATGTCGACCGTGCGCGTCTTGCCGTCGCCGAACGTCACGCCGCCCTCGGCGTTCTTCGCGCCGAAGTACGCAGTGATACCGGCGACCGTGCAGGTGCCGGGACCCGCGGTCCCGCCGCTGAGCGGGGTGGTGATGCCCAGGCTGATGGATGTGTCGGTGATGCCGGGGCTCGCCGCCGCGGCGCCGCCGGTGGCATCCGAGCCTCCCCCGCCGCGCGAACATCCGACGACGGTCAGTGCGAGAGCGGACGTCAGGGCGACGATGCCCAGCACGCTCCTCTTCCTCAGATTCATGGGTGATTCTGCCTCTCTGTGGTGGTTCCCTCGGTGCCGGGCGACGCGGGAAGGTCGCCGGACGATGGGTGGCTCGGTCCTCGATCGGGGCGACGCCGCATCCGTCTCAGTCGGGCAGGGAGGGATGCGAGTCCTCCCGGCAGGACGAAGAGCACGAGCAGCAGCAGCGCGCCCTGGAGCACGGCCGTCAGGTTGGGGTCGACGAGGTTCGTCAGCTGCGGCGCGAGCACGTAGTACGCGCCACCCAACACGGACCCGATGATGCTCCCGGCGCCGCCGATCACCATCGCCGCGAGCAGCTGGATGGAGTGCCCGAAGCTCATCGTCTCGGGCGAGGTGTACTGCACGACGACCATGTAGAGGAAGCCGCTCACGCCGCCGATGAGGGAGGCGACGGTGAACGCGAGCACCTTGTACCGATAGGGCGAGACGCCCATCGCCGCGGCGACCGCCTCGTTGTCCTTCACGATCGCGAAGGCGCGGCCGTACTTGCCCCGCACCAGATTGCGGGTGAGCAGGAAGGCGATGCCGCCGATGATGATCACGAGATACAGCTGCCACTGATCGTCGTACAGCCCGGTCCACTCCGGCGCGTCCGTGAATCGCGCGGACACGCCCTGCGACCCGCCGGTCAGATCCGACAGCCGCTTGGCCAGCGGGACGCCGACGATCGGCAGCGCGATCGTCACCATCGCGATGGCGAGCCCGCCCAGCCGTGCGGCGGCGAGCGCGATGACCAGCCCGACGACGCCGGGGATGAGGATGCTGAGCACGAAGACGAGGGCGATGTTCCAGTCGTTCTGCACGCCGTACGCGGTGACGTAGGCACCGAGCCCGACGAAGAAGATCTGCCCGAGCGAGACCTGCCCGGTGTAGCCCATGACCACGTTGAGACCCAGCACCGCGACGGCGAAGACGCCGATGCGTGCGATCGTCTGGTTGGCGAACTCGGGCAGCATGAGTGGAAGGAGCAGGAGCAGCGCGATCACCGCGAGGACGACGACGACGCGTACCCACCGACGCGAGAGAACGGATGCGGGAGAAGCCATCAGACACGCACCACCGTTCTGCGACCGAACAAGCCCTGTGGTCGTACGAGCAGCACGACGAAGATGAGCGCGAAGGGCACCGCGACCTTGAGGTCGTAGCCGATGAAGGGCACGTAGACCGCGGCGAGGTTCTCCAGGACGCCGATGATCCATGCCGCCGCGACCACGCCGACGGGGCTGGAGAGTCCGCCGAGGATGACGGCGGCCAGCGCGTAGACGAGGGCGTTGTCCATCATCCCGGGAGTGAGCGTGAGCTGCGGGGCGACCAGCGCGCCGGCCACCGCGCCGAGACCCGCCGCGAGCCCCCAGCCGACCATCAGCAGGCGGCTCACCGGCAGACCGGAGAAGGCCGCGGACTGCGGGTTCACCGCGACCGCCCGCAGCGCCAGGCCCAGCTTCGTGCCGGCGAACAGCGCCTGCAGCAGGATCATGATGGCGAGGATGACCACGGTCGTCCCGATCGAGCGCACACTCACCGACGCTCCCAGCACGGAGATCGTGTCGAGGGGGAAGAGCGAGGGGAACTGCTGGTTGTTGTAGGTGAAGAGCCAGCCGCAGATGCCGGTGATGAGCGTCAGCAGACCGATCGTCACCACGACGGCGGTGTCGGGGTCGCCGCCCTCGAAGCGACGCATCAGGTACCGCTCGACGACGGCGCCGAACAGGAACGAGACGCCCACGGAGAGCAGGATCGCGAGGATCAGCGGGACCCCCATCCCCGTGAACCACCAGGCGAGGTAGGCGGAGAGCACCGCCATCCCGCCCTGGGCGAAGTTGATCAGGCCGGTCGCCTGGTTGACGAGCACGATCGCCAGAGCGAGCGCGGCGTAGACCGAGCCGATGGACAGCCCGTCGATGACGAGTTGGATGAAGGTTCCCACTCTCAGCCTCCCAGGTAAGCGCGGCGGATCTCGTCCATGCCCTTGAGCTCGGCCGACGTGCCGGTGAGGACGTTGCGACCGGTCTCGAGCACGGTCGCGGTGTCGACCAGACGGAAGGCGAGCGTCGCGTTCTGCTCGACCACGAGCATCGCGATGCCCGACTCCCGGCGGAGCCTCGCGATGGCGTCGTAGACGGTGCGCGCGGTGCTCGGGGCGAGACCCAGCGACGCCTCGTCGAGCAGGAGCAGGCGCGGACGCGCCATGAACGCGCGGGCGACGGCGAGCATCTGCTGCTCTCCTCCGGAGAGCGCGGAGGCGTGCGAGCGGTAGCGCTCCTTGAGATTCGGGAACAGGTCGAGGCAGTAGTCGATGTCGCCCTGGATCGCCTTGTGGTCGCGCCGCTGGTACGCGCCGACCCGCAGATTCTCGCGCACCGTCAGGGCCCCGAGAGTGCCGCGCCCCTCAGGCACGTGGGCGATGCCGATCGAGGCGACCTTCTCGGGGCGCATCCCGCGGATGTCGCGCCCGTCGAAGCGGATGGTGCCGGTCGTGCGAACCATCCCGCTGATCGCGCGGAGCGTGGTCGTCTTGCCCGCGCCGTTCGCCCCGAGGATGCCGACGGCCCCCTTCTCGGGCACGCTCAGCGACACTCCGTCGAGCACCTGGACGGGACCGTACGAGGCGGTCACGTCGATGAGTTCAAGCAGCGTCATCGGCGGCCTCCTTGCCGATATATGCCTCGATGACCCGGGGATCGCTCTGCGCCTCGGCGGCAGAGCCCTCCATGAGTTTGCGACCGTGATCGAGCACGACCACACGGTCGGTCAGTGCCGCGATGAGCCCCATGTGGTGCTCGACGATGACGACGGTGATGTCATCCTCGTCGCGGATGGCGCGGACGGTCGCGATGAGCTGCTCGACCTCGGAGTGCGGCAGGCCCGCCGCCGGCTCATCCAGCAGGAGCAGCTTCGGGTGCGACATAAGAGCCCGGCACAGCTCGATCGCCTTGTGGAGTCCGTGCGAGAGCTCGTCGGCGTGGCGGTTCGCCGCCCAGCCGAGGCCGGAACGCTCCAGCAGCCGCAGCGCCTCGGTGCGCATCTCCCGCTCCGAGCGCCACGTGCGCGGCGTGCGGATCGCCCACTCTCCGGGGCCTCCCGGAAGGCGCGTGTGCGCGCCCAGCATCACGTTCTCGAGCACGGATGCGTGCAGCTGCAGCGCAGGATGCTGGAAGGTGCGGGCGAGCCCGCGTCGCGCGAGGCGCGCGGGGGTCTGTCCGGATGCCTCGTCGCCGTCGATAGTGATGGAGCCCGAGCTGGGCCGGTAGTGCCCGCTGATGCAGTTGAACAGCGAGGTCTTCCCGGCGCCGTTGGGCCCGACGAGTCCGAAGATCTGCCCGGGCTCCACGTCGAAGCCGACATCGTGCAGCACGGTGATCCCGCCGAACCGCAGGTTCACATCCTTGAGGGTGAGTCGAGCCGCCATGGCCGCCTTTCCGTGTCGTCGCGTCATTGCGAGACCGGGGTTTCGCCCCGTTCCTGGGACGGTACGGAGTCGTCCCAATATTGTCAACGATTTTGGCGTGCATTCCGGGGCACGTTCTGATCACACTTTCTCGCGGGCGACGCTCGACGCCTCCGAAATTTCGCATGAACGGAAATCGACCCCATCACCGGTCGCGAGCGGCGCATGCTCGGCTCGACGAAAGGAAGGTCGACGATGACATCCGAATCCCTCGCCGCGGCGATCGAACGCACCGGAAACCCGCTCGAACTGCTGCGCAACCAGAACTGGCCGGCGTTCACGTTCCCGGTCGCCCCCGAGTTCACGAACTGGCGCGATGAACAGCGCGCGTGGAACACAACGGTCGCGTTGATGGACCAGTCCCATCACATGACGCAGCTTTTCCTGGGCGGCAGCGATCTCATCGAGGTGCTCTCCTCGATCTCGCCCAACACCTTCGCCACGTTCCGCCCGGGCGTGGCCAAGCAGCTCATCAGCGTCAACGAATCCGGCTACCTCGTGGGCGACGGCATCCTGTTCTACAACGAGGACGCACCCGAGGGGCTCGTGCTCATCGGCCATCACATCCTCATCGACTGGGTGCGGTTCACCCTCGAGAAGGCCGCGGCGCAGGGCAAGGACGTGCACCAGCGCCTGGAGCCGAACTCGCACATGCGGCAGGGACCGCCCACCTTCTACCGCTACGAGCTGCAGGGCCCGGAGGCGGACCGCGTCATGGAGAAGCTGTTCGGCGGCCCGGCGCCCGACATCAAGTTCTTCCACATCGGTGACGTCACCATCGGCGGCCGCGCCGTGAAGGCCCTGCGACACGGCATGGCCGGACAGCCGGGCTTCGAGTTCTTCGGCCCCTGGGCGGACAACGAGCACGTGCTGCAGACGATTCTGGATGCGGGCGAGGAGTTCGGCATCCGTCGCGTCGGTGCGAAGGCCTACTCGGCCACACCGCTCGAGTCTGGCTGGGTGCCCACGCCCTTCCCCGCCGTCTTCGACGACGACATGGCCGAGTACCGGTCGTGGCTGCCGGCCGAGCGGATCGGTTCGGTCGCGGGCTCGCTCACCTCCGACGACGTGCGCGACTTCTACCTCACGCCGTACGACATCGGACTCGGCCGCTCGGTGCGCTTCGACCACGACTTCCACGGCCGCGAGGCGCTGGAGCGGCACGCGGAGAACCCCCGCCGACGCAAGGTCACTCTGCTCTGGAACGCGGACGACGTCGCAGCCGTGGTGCGCTCGCAGCTCGAGCCCGGCACCCCCGCGAAGTTCCTCGACTTCCCCAAGGCGCGCTACGGGCTGTACCAGATGGACGAGGTGCGCCGCGGTGGCGAGCGCGTCGGCATCTCGACGGATGCGGGCTACATCGCCTATGACCAGCTGTACATGTCGCTCGCCACCCTCGACGCCGACATCCCCGACGGCGACGAGGTCGAGATCGTGTGGGGCGAGGACCCGATCTCCGCCAAGGATTCGGTCGATCAGAACCACCGCCAGGTGACCGTGCGGGCGACGGTCGCTCCCGCTCCCTACCACGAGTGGGCGCGCACGGTCTATCGCGCCTGAGCGCGGCCTACCCCGCGCCGAGGCGCCCGGCGCGGGGTAGGGTCCCGGTAGCGGGAGGAGTCGCGATGGCGCGCGGATCGGCAGGCGAGTCGGCATTGCACCGGCACCTCCGGGTGCTCGACGCCTTCGACGCCCTGCACCCGTTCCTCACGCTGGGCGAGATCGCCGGCACCGCCCGCATCCCCGTGTCCACGGCGCACCGGCTGGTTGCGGAGCTGACGCAGGAGGGACTGCTCGAGCGGCTGCCGGATCGCACCTACCGGCTCGGCGTGCGGCTGTGGGAGTACGCCTCACGCACGCCCGGCGCGCTCGGACTGCGCGAGGTCGCACGTCCGTGGCTCGCCGCGGCCCACGCCCGTATCCGCCAGCACGTGCAGCTCGGGGTCCGCGCCGAGCTCGACGTGCTGTTCATCGAGCGGATGTCGGCGCCGGATGCGGTCGTCAACGCGACGCTCATCGGCGGCCGCATCCCGCTCCACGCGTCCTCGAACGGCCTCGTGCTGCTCGCGCATGCACCCGCGGGCGTCGTGGACGAGGTGCTGCGCAGTCCGATGCGCGCGTACACGCCGTTCACGATCACGGATCCGCGGGCTCTCCGCGCCGAACTCGCCCGCATCCGCTCCGAGGGCTTCGCCGTGGCATCCGGCCACATCCACCTCGAGTCGCGGGGCATGGCCGTCCCGGTGCGGGGCCCCGAAGGCGAGGTGTACGCCGCCCTCGGCGCCGTCGTGCCCAATGACGGCTCGCCGGCCGCGGCCGTTCTCGAGACCCTGCGCGTGGCTTCGGCCGGGATCACCCGTGCGCTGCGCGCCCTGTACGGCTCCGGCCTCGACGATGCCGCCGTCGTACACGGTCCGCGCCCGGATGCGGGCGTCTCGGCGAGGTCGTGGGCGTACATCGCCGATCTCGCCGAGCGTGCGGATGCGGCACCGAAGGTCCGCACGTGACACGCGTCGCCGTCATCGGGCTCGGCGAGGCGGGGCGCCGCTATGCCGTGGACCTCTCCCGGGCGGGCGCGGCGGTCCGCGGCTACGATCCGGACCCGCGCGCAGACGATCCCGCCGTTCCCCGCGTGGGCTCCGTTGTGGAGGCGGTGGCCGCCGCCGAGGTGACCATCAGTCTCGTGGGCGCGCACGCCGCCGTGTCCGTGGCCGAGCAGGTCGTGCCGCTGCTGGACGCGGGCGCGCTGTACGCCGACTTCAACACGGCGGCTCCGGAGGTGAAGTCCCAGGTCGCAGAGGTCGCCGCACGCGTCGGCGTGCGCATGGCGGATGTGGCCGTGCTCGCCCCTGTCACGCGCGCCGGCGCCCGCACACCGCTGCTCGCGAGCGGTGCGGGCGCCGTCCGCCTCGCAGGACTGCTGCGACCGCTCGGCGTTCCGATCGACACGATCGATGCGCCCGTGGGAGCTGCCGCGCGGCTGAAGATGGTGCGGAGCGTCTTCATGAAGGGCCTCGCGACCCTCCTCATCGAAACGCTCACTGCCGCGGAGGCAGCGGATGCGGCGGACTGGATGCGTGGGCAGCTCACCGCGGAGTTGGGCCCGGACGCGCCGGCTCTCGTCGAGCGTCTGATCACGGGCACCCACACACATCGAACGCGCCGCGAGCAGGAGGTGCGCGATGCGCTGGGCCTGCTGGACGAGCTGGGTACCCCCGACGACATGACCCGCGGCACGCTGGCATGGTTCGAGCGACTCGGGCGCGAGTCCGCCTGAGCAACGACCCCCAAACCTTTCCGCGCGAGACTGCATATCCTGCACGAGATCACGGTGTTCACCCGTGATCTCGTCGCAGAAGTGCAGTCTCGCGGCGGTGACGCGGCTCCTATCCTGAACACGTGCGTCCGCTCCGTTCCGCCCTGGCCGCCGCGACGGTCGCGGTGCTCACGGTGCTCGCCTTCGGCGAGGCCACGCATTGGCGCGCGAGCAGGCGACGCCTCGGCTCACCATTCGCGCGGGGGACGGAGGCCATCATCGTTCTCGGCTACGGCAACCGCGGTCCAAGAGCCAACCGCGAGAACCGCTATCGCGTGCGGGCGGGGATCCGCTCGATCAACCCTGCGGCGACCCGCGCCGTCCTGGTGTTCTGCGGCGGGACGGTGGAGGGCCCCGTCCCCGAGGCGGAGATCATGGAGGCGTATGCCCGCGACGAGCTCGGCTACCGCGGCCCCTGCGTGCTGGAGTCAGAGAGCCGGTCCACATGGCAGAACATCGAGAACGCGATCCCGTTGATCGAGTCCGCCGACGTGATCAAGATCGTGTCGAACTCGATCCACGCGGAGCTGGCCCGCGGATATCTCTGGATGCTGCGACCCGACCTCGCCGCACGACTCGCCCGAGGGGCGGACTACCGCTTCGGCGAGATCGTCTTCGTGAAGCCGGTCGCCGCCGTTCTCGGCCACAAGAAGCTCCGCCGCCTCCGCTTGCTCGACTGAGCCTCCTTCCTTCCTTCCAGCCGCGAGACTGTCCCCACGCCCTCTCCACGCCCGGTGCCCGGACGCGGAGCCTCCAGGCGCGTGGGCCCATCTCCCGCACGAGATCACGGGTAAACACAGTGATCTCGTCGCAGAGATGCTGTCTCGCGGGAAGGGGAGGGGAGAGCGCGGGTCATTCCCAGGTGGCGGTGTCGGGATCGAGACCCTCGCTGCGGGCACGGGCATCGATCGCACGGCGCAGCCACATGGCGAGCCCCGGTCGCACAGCGTCGTAGTGCGCGGTGAAGGCGGGATCCGCTTCGTACATGCGGCCGAGGCAGACCTGCATGCTGCGCGTGAGGGAGAAGTACTGCGAGAACACCTCGCGGTGCCGATCGACGAGCGCGTTCGCACCCTCGCTGCCCGGCTCGACTCCGGCGTCGACCGCAGCCGCCAGCTGCGCGTGCAGCGCGCTGACGGTCTGCGCGATGCGCGTCCAGTCCGCCGCTTCCCGCTTGGCCGTGCGTTCCGCGTACTGCTGCCACTGAGCGGTGTCGCCGTATCGCTCGCGCGCCTGCAGCGGCCACCGCGGATCCCACTCGGGACCGAACGTCTCCACCTGCTCGCGCACCGTGAGCGTGAGGCCGTTCTCGTACGAGTCGATCATCCGCTCGACATCGTCGCCGCGGCGCCGCAGCTCCTCGATGCGCTCCCCCAGCCGTGCTCGTTGCATGCGGAGCACGTCGGCGGCCTCGAGCGCCGAGCCGTCGAGGATGATGCGGACATCGTCGAGCCCGATCCCGAGCTCGCGGTAGAGGACGATTCGCTGCAGCCGCTCCAGGTCGACGCCGGCGTACCGGCGGTACCCACTGGCCTCTCGTACCGAGGGCCTGGCGAGCCCGATCTCGTCCCAGTGGTGCAGAGTGCGCACCGTGACACCGAGCCGATGGGCCGCCTGTCCGACGCTCAGGTCGCTCCCGTCAGACATGCTCACCATTGTCACCTCCCTCGACGCCGATGCCGACGGCGCGCAGCGCGACCGTCCCCTCGCTGGTCGGATCGAACGGCTTGGCCGCGGTGAACACGACGCGGACGTTCTCGGGCGTCAGCACCTCGATGTCACGGGTGTTCCATGCGGTGTCGCGCGGGGCCTTCGTCGCAGCCGCATCCAGCGCGCGCACCGCATCCGCGATGTTCTCGATCTGCGCCAGCACACAGGCGAAGCTGACGGTCATGGCCGGCAGCGCCTGCTCCGCGGATCCGGCCGGGACCAGCAGCACGTCCTGGAAAGCCCACCGGCGCAGGTGCACGAGCTGCCCCGGGATCGCGAAAAGCTCGAAGAAGCCCAGTCCGCGGGTCCAGAAGTCGACGGATGCGGGGATATCGGTGGTCGGGATCGTGACGAACATGGGCATGCCGTAGATCCCGCGGTACAGCTCGGGGGCGACGGCATCGGGCCCTGGAGCAGGGACGGGGCTGATGTCGAAGGCGTTGTAGAAGTCGCTCATGGGACCACCGTGCGCCCTCACGCCGCGTGAGGGTCAAGCAGGGTCCTCCACGGGCGGGCGGAACCTCCCCCACGCGATCGTACAGACGGCCATCAGCAGGGAGGCGCCCACGACGTACAGGGCGACGGGTGTGGTCGAGCCCGTCGCCGCCAGAAGCGAGGTCGCGATGAGCGGCGCGATGCCGCCGCCGACGATCGCTCCGAACTGATACGCCATGCTCACGCCCGAGTAACGGAGTCGGCTCGGGAAGGTGCGCGTGAGGATCGGCGGCACCACCGCCCAGGCGAACGACGTCGACGCGTGCGCGAGGATCGTGCCCACTGCGGCGAGCCAGATCTCTCCGGTGTTGAACAGGAGGAAGAAGACGATCGCCGTCGCGGCCATGAGGATGCCGCCCAGCACTCCCATCGGCACGAGGCCCCGACGATCGGCGATCCGTGCGAGCAGCGGGATCATGACGATCTGCAGCACGCAGCACGCGATCCCGATCCACAGCAGGGCGCTCTGGCCATAGCCCAACTGGGCGGTGCCGTAGCTCAGCGCCCACGTGAGCACGAGGTAGGAGAGGATCGACGGGACGCCCGCGATCACGATCGTCACGATCAGCTGCGGGGTGAACCGGGCGAAGACCTCCATGAAGGGCACGCGGGCGGGCGCGTTCTTCACGGCCGACTCGAAGAGGGGGCTCTCGCCGAGCCGGCGTCTGGTCCACAGACCGACGACGACGAGCACGACGCTGATGACGAAGCCGATCCGCCACCCCCACGCCTGGAAAGCCGGCCCCGTGACAGCGAGCAGCACGATCAGCATGAGGTTCGCGAGCATGAGCCCGGCGGGCAGGCCGATCATCGGCGCCGCTCCGTAGAGCGCCCGGCGCTGCGGCGGCGCGTGCTCGATGGCCATCGTCACGGCCCCTCCCCATTCGGCGCCGACGCCGAGTCCCTGCGCCAGACGCAGCAGGACGAGGAGGATGGGGGCGGCGATGCCGATGGCCTCGAAGTTGGGCACGAGGCCGATCAGGACCGTGGCCCCGCCCATCACGAAGAGGGAGAGAACCAGCATCCGCTTGCGTCCGATGCGGTCCCCGAAGTGTCCCGCGAGGATCCCGCCCAAGGGGCGCGCGACGAATCCGAAGGCGAAGGTCACGAAGGCGCCGAGCTGGCTTGCGGCAGGATCGTCCGACGGGAAGAACTGCGGACCGAACACCAGCGCGGCGCAGGCGGCGTAGAGGAAGAAGTCGTACCACTCGATGGTGGTGCCGAGGAAGGTCGCGCCGATCACCCGCCGCGACTCACGGGCCATTCCCGGGTCGACGGCGGCCGGCGCGGCCGAGTCGTTCTGTGTCATGAGCGGTCCTCCTTGACCGTCGTGGATGGATAGGGACGTCAGTGCACGATGCGCATGGTGCCGGTCGGAGCATCGACGCCGCCGACCAGCGCCTGCAGCCCGGCCTTGAGCCGCGGCAGGTCGACCTTGCCGTGGGGGCTGCGCGCGAGGGTGTCGCGGATCACGAGGTGCCGCGGCTTCTTGTACCCGGCGAGGCGGGCGTCCAGATGCGTGCGCAGAGCCTCGGCGTCGATCACCGCCCCGTCGGCGGGAACGACGACGGCGGTCACCACCTCGCCGTAGCGCTGGTCGGGCATCCCGAACACGACGGCGTCGCCGATGGCGGGGAAGGCGAGCAGGGCCTCCTCCACCTCCACGGGATAGACCTTCTCACCGCCCGTGTTCACGACGGAGCTTCCTCGGCCGAGCAGCTCGAGCGTTCCGTCACCGTGCGAGAGAGCCCAGTCGCCGGGCATGACGTGGCGCACACCGTCGATGACCGGGAAGGTCGCTCGGGTCTTCTCCTCGTCGCGGAAGTATCCCTTCGGCAGCGTGCCGCGGAACGCCAGGATGCCGCGTCCGCCGTCGAGGTGCTGCACCTGCTGGAGGTCCTCGTCGAGCACGACCGCGCCCGGCAGCAGGCGCAACTCGCCCGGGAGATCGTCGGCGGATGCGGTGACGTTGACGGCGTAGGGACCGCCCTCCGTCGAGGCGAGCAGGTCGGTGATGACGATGTCGTCTCGCTCGTGGAACCGGCGCTTCACCTGGGCGCTGAGCCGCATACCCGAGCTGATGATCGAATGGACGTCGCCGAAGCCCGGGGCCCCCGCGCGTTCGAGCGCGTCGACGAGCGGCAGCCCGATGGCGTCTCCGGCGATGATGAGACGTGTGGCCCGCTCGTCGAGGGCGAAGCCCACCGCGGCGTCGGCGTCGAACCGCGCGGACGGCAGGATGAGCACCGTGCCGCCGAGCACGAGGGTGTTCATCGAGGTGAACAGAGCCGTGCCGTGCAGGAAAGGCGCGAGCGGAAGCGTGCGGGTGACCGGTGGGTCGGCGGCGGCGGCGACGACCTCGGCCATGGAAGTCGGCACCTCGAGCCCCGCCGTGCCGTAGATGGAGTAGAGCTGCACCGAGAGGATGTCTTCGGCTGCCCAGACCACCGCCTTGGGCTTGCCCGTCGTGCCGCCGGTGTACAGGCGCAGCTCCGCCCCCTCCGGCGGTGTCGGGAGAAGCTCGTGCGGTGCGGCGACCGCATCCGCCCACGTCGTCCCGGCCGCGGGCACGGGACTCGGTCCGTCGTCGATGACGATGAGTTCCGGGGCGTGCGCCCAACCTTCGAGGGCATCGTGCACGACATCCGCGAGCGACGTGGGGTAGACGAGCACTTTCGCGCCGGAGTCCTCGAGCAGCGCGCGCACCTCGACCGCGCGATACCGATAGTTCAGCGGGACGGGCGCGATCGCGCTGGCGAAGCAGGCGAAGAGCGTCACGAGGTACTCGGGCCGGTTGTAGAGCAGGATCGCGACCGAGTCCCCCGGACGGAGCCCGGCCTGCGCGAGGTGTCCCGACAGCGCGCCGGCGTCGCGCGCGAAGCGGCCGTAGGTCATGGTCCCGTTGGGCGTGACGATCGCGGGTCGGTCACCGAATGCACGCGCGACCTCCTGCCACACGTCGCTGTAGTGGCCTCTCATCCGAACTCCTTCGTCCGATGCCGCCCGCGGCGGCGGGTAGCCGAGCGCGGACGACGGCGTCCGCGCGGCGCGTCAGTGGTAGTAGCGCAGCACCAGCTCCGCCACACACGCGGGCTTCGCCGCATCCTCGACCTCGAAGGTCACCGGCACCTCGATCTGCACCCCGCCGGCGACCTCGCTCGCGGTCCGCACCTCTCCTGACACCCGGATGCGGCTGCCGACGGGGACCGGGGCGGGGAAGCGCACGCGGTTGAGGCCGTAGTTGATGCCCATGCCGGCGTCCTCGACCTCGAAGACCTCTGCCATGAGCGGTACGACCAGGCTCAGCGTGAGCAAACCGTGGGCGATGCGCGTGCCGAACGGTGTCGCCGCGGCGACCTCGGCGTCGAGGTGGATGGGGTTGTCGTCGCCGGTCACGCGCGCGAAGAGGTCGACCTCGTCCTGCGTGATCCGCCGCCACGACGACGGTCCGAACGTCCGGCCGGCGGAACCGGCGAGATCGGCCATGGTGAGCGAGAGTCGGGTGGATTCGGCCACGGTGTCCTCCTTGCGCATCGTCGCGCTTATTTCAGGATGCCTGAAACAGTAGAGCGTACGCGGATATCCGTCAACACCCGCGCACCGTGGCGTCGGGGGCTCCGCGTAGCGTCGAAGCATGAGGCTTCTGCTGCTGTCCTGGCAATCCGGGGCACTCGCTCCCTTCCTGGCCGACGCGAGCGGAGGCCCGGATCGCCGACTCACGATCGGCTACGTGACGGATGCGCAGGCCGGAATGGCCGGTGCCCCGTTCGTGGCGGCGGAGCGCGCGCGAGTCTCGGCTCTGGGCCATGAGGTGCGGGAGATCATCGCGCGCGATGCGGAGCCGCATCAGCTGGATGCGGCCCTCGGCGCTCTCGATGCGCTGTACGTCGCCGGCGGGAGCACTTTCGCTCTGCTCGAGGCACTCAAGACGACGGGCAACGACGCCGTGATCGTCGACCACGTGCGTGCCGGTCTCCCGTACATCGGGACGAGTGCCGGATCGATCATCGCGGGCCCGGACATCGCTCCCGCGTCACTCATGGACGATCCCGCCGACGGCCCGCTGCTGCGCGACACGCGTGGTCTCGCGCTCATCGACACGACCATCGTTCCCCACGCCGACGGGCTGCTCCCGCCGTACCCGCCGGAACTGATCGACCGCATCCTCCACACCTATGGCGGCGACCACCGCCTGCAACCGCTCCGCGACGCCAAGCACTTCTCGTCGACGTCCGCGGCGCTCGGGTCGTCGCGTCCGGCGAGTGAGCGGGACGCGCGCTGCGAGATTCCCGTCGCGGGTGCGCTAGCGTGATCGCCGCGGAGGAGGCCCGGATGTCGGCACAGCGAGGCAGTCTCGTCTACATGGTCAAGCAGCTCGAGCTCGCCCTGCGTCCGCGGTTCCTCGCCGCGTGCGCGGCGGCGGGCATGACGGGGGCTCAGTACACGGCACTCACCGTGCTCCATCGACGCCCCGGCATCAGCAGTTCCGAGCTCGCCCGTCGCTCCTTCGTGCGCGCGCAGACGATGGCCGGGATCATCGACCCGCTCGTGTCCGAAGGCTTCGTTCGCCGAGAGAGCGACCCGGCGCACGGTAGGCGCATCCTGTTGCATCTGACGGATGCGGGCGCCGCTGCCCTCGCCTCCCTCGATCCGCAGATCGCTGTGGTCGAGGACCTCATGCTCGCCGACTTCGACGACGCCGAGCGCGAGACGCTGGCCGAGCTCCTGCGGCGAGCCCGCCGATCACTCGACGAGCAGGGCCACCGCCCCGCGTGACTCCGCGCGCCCGAGCGGCCGCACGGGCTGCCGCTTGGCGAGCGCACCAGCTGCCGCTGCAGCAGGCGCACCGCGACCGCTCCCGCGCGCTGCGCTGCGTGTCTCAACTGTTCACCTTTGCCGGGCGAATTGCGTGCATAACTGAGACAAGGATGGGGTGCCGGGTCCTGCGTGTCTCACTCGTTCACGCCGATAGAGCGCGTCACGCGCATAACTGAGACACGGATGCGGGACGAGCCGGGCGAGGGTGTGACCCGCCCCCTCCCCTCACCCCGCGCGGTAGTTCTCCCGGGCGAAGCGGGAGTAGGGCGCGGGGGCGACGGTTGCGCGGATCTCGACCTGCCGGTGGCGCTCGACGGCGGGCTTGGCGGAGTTGGGCTCCTCACCCCACGTCAACACCACCTCGGTCCCGGGCTCCGCGTGCGAGGCGGCGATGCTCGCGAGCGACACGAAGGCCTGCTCGTTCGTGATGTAGCCGCAGTCGTGGGAGATGCCCACATCCACGCCGTCGGCACGCACGCGATCGACCTGATACAGGCCGTACCGCGCCTTCGGGAAGTCGATGTACTTGGCCGGCAGCCCATCTTCGACGAGGGAGCGCTGCGCGGCGGCGAGGTCGTCGGCGTTCCAGACCAGCGTCACCTTCACCCGCTGCTCGGCGGCGGCGTGCGCCTCGAGGGCGGCACGGCCGATGAAGTCGTGATCGAACGCGACGCTGCGGCCGTAGCCGAGGTCGTACGGGGTCAGGTAGTAGTCCTCGATGCGGCCCGACACGAAGCTGCCGGCGAGAGAGCCGAGGCGGGCGGCGGGCAGCCACGCGAGGTAGTCGTCCATCTGCTCGCCCGAGAAGATGGCGGGCAGCGGCGAGGGGACCCACGCCGACTCGAGGTTCGCGGACGAGTACGCCTTCGCCCCCACGAGCACGAGGCCGAACTCCTCCCCCGCAGCGATGATCGCCTCGCGGATGCGGGCGCCGTCCGCCCACGGCCCGAACAGCTCGAAGCCGGGCTGACCGGCCATGCCGTGCCGCAGCGAGCGCACCGTGACGCCGGCGATCTCGAACGTGGCCATGCCGAAGAACTTCGTGGGCGGCACGGGCGCGCCGGTCAGCTTCTCCATGAGAGCCAGAGCGTGCGGGCCCTGCAGCTCATAGCGGTAGAACACGGGGTTCACACCGGGCTCCCGCATCAGCGTGTTCGCGTCACGCTCGAAGGTGACGTCGTAGTCGCCGGTCTCGCCGATGAACTGCACCCAGTCCAGCACCATGTACCAGCCGACGAGATCGAACACCTGCTCCTCGAGGTGGAACAGGATGGCGTCGCCGATGAGGTAGCCCTCGTGGTTGACCGCGATGAACTGCTTCGCCGCATCCACCGGGAACCGGGCGAACGAGTTCACGCCGGTGTCGCTCAGCAGCCGCAGCGCATCGGGACCCGAGATGAACAGGTCGGTCATGTGGTGCGACTGATCCAGCAGCGCCACGCTCTCCCGCCACGAACGCTGCTCGCTGCGCCAGTTGCTGAACTCCGGGGTCACCGGGAAGATCGTCGGCTTGCTCTGTGCGTTGCGCAGCAGGTCGACCGGGTTTCCCACCCGGGCGATGGCGTCGAAAGCGGATGCGGACATGTGAACTCCCTCGTTCGGACGGGCGGCCGTGCCCGCCTCCACAGGTTAAGAAACCCGAAGGCATCGACAGGGCGTATTTCGATTACCGATACTTATGCGGAGGCAACGATGCCTCAGTCGGGAGCAGTCGGTGGATCTCAACCTCATCCGCGTGTTCGTGGCGATCGCCGAGACGCGGAGTCTCACGAGCGCCGCGCGTCGCCTCTACGTCACCCAACCGGCGGTGAGCCAGGCGCTCGGACGCCTGCGGCGCGAGCTGGATGACCCGCTGTTCCGACGCGTCGGCCGCGTGATGGAGCCCACCCCCTTGGCGGACAGCGTCTACCCGGGGTTCCGCGATGCCCTCGCCGCCGTCGACCGCACTCTCGACGGCGTGCACCGGTTCGCTCCCGCCGACTCCGACCGCACCTTCCGCATCGCGCTGTCCGAGCTCGGCGAGATCGGGTGGCTCCCCGCCATCGTCCGGGCTGTGCGTGCTGAGGCCCCCCGGATGCGGATCGACGTCGTGCCGATGGATGTGGCGGCCCTTCCCGACTGGCTGGGCCGCGGCGTCGTCGATCTCGCGGTGACACCCTCGCACGTGCCGGGCCCCTTCGGGCGCACTGTTCTGAAGTCACAGGGCTACGGCGTCGCGATGTCGGCCGCGCATCCACTGGCCGACCAGCCGCTCACGCTCGACGCCTACGCCGCCGCCTCCCACGTCGCCGTCGCCAGCGACTCCGGCGCACCCGCCCTCGCCCAGGCGCGACGCGCGCACGGGATCGAGATCGATGCCCGCATCGCCGTGAACCATCTCGCGTCGCTTCCGCCGCTTCTCGCGCGCAGTAGAGATCTCATCGCGACGCTGCCGGACACGATCGCGCTCGGATGGACACAGACCTGGCCGCTCGTGGTGCGCCCCTTGCCGTTCGAGATGCCACCCGTGGAGATCGCGCTCTATCGACGGTCGAGCTCTCAGCATCCCGCTGCGCTGGACTGGCTCTTCAAGACCGTCGCCCACGCGATCCGCGGCTCCTCCGGCCGGTTCGAGGCCATCCACGGCGAGCGGACGGCCTGACATGCGTGACGCCCCCATGTCTCGAGCGATGCGGGGGCGTCACGCCGGCGCCGAGGTGCCTGGGTTTCCGGAGCGACCCGCGCGACCCCTTCGTCGCGCGGGTCGCTCGCTCAGAGGCTTCCGGTGGTGCGCCACCCGCCCTGGTACTCGGCGCGGGCGGTGACCGCGTACGGCACGGGGCTGACGACGGCGCGCACCGCGATCTGGTCGTGCGGCTCGACCGTGGTCTTCTTCGAGCCGCCGTCGGGCTCGCCCCAGACGACGCGCACCTCGGCACCGACCGGCACGTCGCGATCGACGGTCGCCAGCGAGAGTCCGCGCTTCTCGTTCGCCGTGACGCCGGTGAACAGCGAGAGCCCGACGTTGTTGCCGTCGGCGTCGATGACCGCGTCGTAGTTCGACGAGCCGTAGTTGGCGTTCGGGAGGTCGAAGAACTGGTACCCGACGCCCTCGCGATCGATGACGCTCGTGAGGATCTTGGCCAGGTCCTCGTCGTTCCAGGCGAGCGTGACCTTCTTGCGCTGGGTCTCCGGGTCGATCTTCTCGAGCGCATCGCGACCGATGAAGTCGTGGTCGAACTTCACGAACGAGCCGTAGCCCAGCTCCCACGGGTTCAGGTAGTAGTCCTCGATGTTCTCGGACACGAACGACCCCGCGAGCGCATTGATCGCCTCGTAGCTGTTGGCGGGGAGCCACTCGCGGTATGCGCGCTCGGCCTCACCCGTGTAGATCGCCGGCAGCGGCGACGGAATCCATCCGGACTCGAGCGTGTTCGAGGAGTAGGCGCGAGAGCCGCAGGGCTCGATGCCGAACTCGCGGCCCGCCTCGAGCACCGCGTCGCGGATCTTCTGGTGCTGCGCGTACGGGCCCCAGATCTCGAGGCCGGGAGCGCCCGCCATCCCGTGACGGAGGGTCCGCACTTTCTCGCCGGCGATCGTCATCTCGCCCATGTGGAAGAAGCGCACCTTCTCGAGCGGTCCGCCGTTGAGCTTCTCGATGATGTCCCAGGCGTTCGGGCCCTGGATCTGGAAGCGGTAGTAGTCACGGTGGACCGCGGCGCCGTAGGGGCGCGAGGGCGAGCGGTCGTCGTAGCGGAACTCGACGTCGTATCCGCCGGTCTCTGCGTGGAACTGCAGCCAGTTGGCGCCCGGCGCGCGGCCGACGTAGACGTACTCGTTCTCGGCCTCGTGGAAGAGGATGCCGTCGCCGATGACCCCGCCGTTGGATGCGGTCGGCACGAACTGCTTCGCGGTGTTCAGCGGGAAGTTCGCGAACGAGTTGATACCCGTGTCGCTCAGCAGCTTGAGCGCATCCGGTCCCGAGACGAAGAAGTTGACCATGTGGTGCGTCTGGTCGTACAGCACAGCCGTCTCGCGCCACGCCTTCTGCTCCCGGCGCCAGTTGGAGAACTCGGCCGGTACGACCGGATAGATGTAGGTGCCGAGCTGCGAATCGCGCAGCATCTCGACGGTGTTCCCTCGCTCGTCCAGCAGCTCCTGCAGCGTCCGCGCCATGATTGCCTCGACTTCCTCGTCTGTGGGCCTGCCGCGATGATAGGCGGCTTTTACCTCTGCCCATAGTGGTTTCGCCATCCCAGATTGTCAACAAAATCTTGACCATTTCGCAGGCCGTGTGATTCGCTGAGCCCACGAATCGGCACCGGCGTCGACTCCGGACGCCTGCCGCCACGCGTCGGCTCGACGCGTCCGAACCAAGGAGCGGATATGCCTGCAGTCACCCCGGCGCTACTCGTGGTCAGCGCCCACGCGGGCGACTTCGTCTGGCGGGCCGGCGGCGCGATCGCCGCCGCCACCATGCGCGGCGAACGCGCCACGGTGGTCTGCCTGAGCTACGGCGAGCGCGGCGAGTCCGCGAGTCAGTGGCTGGCGGGGAAGTCGCTGGAGGAAATCAAGGAGATCCGTCGGGCAGAGGCGGAGGCGGCCGCATCCGCGCTCGGCGCCGACATCGAGTTCCTCGATCTGGGCGACTACCCGCTGCGCGAATCCCCCGAGGCCGTCGCGCGGCTGGTCGATGTCTACCGCCGCGTGCAGCCGACCGTCGTGCTGACGCATCCGCTGCACGACCCGTACAACGGCGACCACCCCGCCGCCGCGCGCATGGCGCTGGAGGCGCGGGTGCTGGCCCAGGCGATCGGTGTCGCGAACTCGGACGGCTCGTTCCCCACGAAGGAGACGATCATCGGCGCGCCACCGGTGTTCTTCTTCGAGCCGCATCAGCCCGAGCAGTGCGGCTTCGTGCCCGACGTGCTGCTGGACATCACCGCTGCCTTCCCTCAGAAGCGCCAGGCGATGGAGTGCCTGCCCGCGCAGAAGCACATGTGGTCGTACTACAGCGACCTGGCGGTGCGCCGCGGCGTGCAGGTCAAGCGCAACGCGGGGCCGAATCTCGGCCTCGCCCACGACACCATGGGCGAGGCGTACATGCGCTACTTCCCGCAGGTCACGGGAGTGCTCGAGTGAGCCCGCACCTCGTCGTCACCGACATCGCACGTGAAGAGGCCGACCTCGTCGATGCCTTCGCCGCGCTGGGCTCGGCGACCGTGCACGAAGCGCTCGGCCGCACCGGGTACGCCGGGAGCGCGATCCGCCCCATCCAGCAGGGGTCGGCGATCGCCGGCAGTGCCGTCACCGTGCTCACCGCACCGGGCGACAACCTGATGGTGCATGTCGCGATCGAGCAGGCCCGCGCCGGTGACGTGATCGTCGTGGTCGCCACCGGCCCCTCCCCCTTCGGACACATCGGCGAGCTCATGGCCACGCAGATGCAGGTCAAGGGCGTACGCGGCTACGTCACCTCCGCCGGGGTGCGCGACACGGCCGAACTGCGCGCGATGGGCTTCCCCGCGTGGAGCCGTTACGTCTCGGCGCAGGGGTGCCTGCGCGACAGCCCAGGCTCGGTGAACGTCCCGGTCGTCCTGGACGGCGTCATCGTCGAGCCCGGGGACATCGTGGTCGCCGACGACGACGGCGTGACGGTCGTCCCGCGGATGCGGGCGGCGGCCGTTCTCGATGCAGCTCGCTCCCGTGCGGCACGCGAGGCGGCCAACCGCGCGAAGTACGAGGCCGGAGCCAGCTCCATGGACATCAACGGCCTGCGACCGGTCATCGCCGAGCTCGGCATCGCTTACGTGTCTCAGGCGGAGCGGCGCGATGCCGACTCCTGATCCGGTACGCGACGGCATCCGCTGCCTGCTCATGCGCGGCGGCACTTCCAAGGGCGCCTTCTTCCTCGCGTCCGACCTGCCCGCCGACCCGGCCGAGCGCGACGACCTGCTGCTGCGGATCATGGGCAGCCCCGATCCGGCACAGATCGACGGACTGGGCGGCGCGCATCCGCTGACGTCGAAGGTCGCCGTCGTCGAGCGCTCGAGCGATCCCGGATGTGACATCGACTACCTCTTCCTCCAGGTGAGCGTGGACGAGCCCGTCGTCGCCGATGCGCAGACGTGCGGCAACCTGCTGGCCGCGGTGGGCCCGTTCGCGATCGAGCGCGGACTCATCGCGGCGGATGCGGCTGACAGCGTCGTCCGCGTCCGCCTGCTCAATACGGGCGACATCGCCGAGGCACGATTCGCAACTCCGGATGGGCGGGTCGAGTACGACGGCGACGAGGCGATCGCGGGGGTGCCCGGTACCGCAGGCCGAATCGCGCTGACCAGCCGCGGGCAGAAGCCGCTGCTTCCCACCGGATCACCGACCAACGAGATCGCCGGCCACCGCGTCACCCTCGTCGACAACGGGATGCCGGTCGTGCTGATGGATGCCGCCGAGTTCGATGTCGCCGGAGACGAGAGCCCGGAAGAACTGGAGTCCCGCGCCGAGCTCCGCGAGCGGATCGAGGCGATCCGCCGGGCCGCGGGCCCGCACTTCGGACTGGGCGACGTGTCGGCACAGACCGTTCCCAAGATGTTCCTGCTGTCGCCCCCGCGCCACGGCGGAGCGGTCGGCACCCGGGCGTTCATCCCCGCGCGGGTGCATCCCACGATCGGGGTGCTGATGGCCGCATCCGTCGCCGCCGGCATCCGCATCCCCGGCGCCGTCGGCTCCGACTTCGCCGTGCTCGGCGACGGGGAGCAGACACTGCTCGAACACCCCGGCGGCACCTTCGCCGCCACCGTCGCCGTCACCGGCGACGCCGCTTCGGGCTGGCGCGCGAGTTCGTCGTCGGTCCGCACCGCACGAAAGATCTTCGACGGGCTCGTCTTTCCGAGACCCCGCCGCTGACCGTCAGAGAGGACACACCATGGCAACGCGCGACAATTTCGACCTCGCACACCTGGGCGGCGTCGAGCTGTTCACCCCGGTCTTCGAGGAGAGCCTGCACTTCTTCCGCGACCTGCTCGCGATGCGGGAGGTGGCTCGCATCGGCGACTCCGCCTACCTCCGCTGCTGGGACGAGTACCAGCTCTACACGCTCAAGCTCACCGCATCCGACACCAACGGAGTGGGCCGAACCCTCTTCCGCGTCACGAGCCCCGAGGCCCTGGAGCGTCGCGTCGCGGCCATCGAAGCGGCGGGGCTCGGCCACGGCTGGCGCGAGCCGGAGGTGGGCGTCGGCCGCTCCTACGAGTTCGAGGATCCGGACGGCCACCTCATGGGCATCTACTACGAGACCGAGCACTACGTGCCCGACGACGAGGACCGCCCGGCGCTGAAGAACCAGGCGTCCGCGTTCCCCGGACGCGGTGTGAACGCCCGCCGCATGGACCACATCAACTACCTGGCCAGCGACGTGACGAAGGCCGGCGAGTTCTGGCGCGACGTCATGGGCGCACGCGAGTCCGAGCGGGTGCGTCTGGACGGCGGCGGGTACGCGGCCTGGTGGTTCCGGTTCCAGCAGAAGTCGTACGACGTGGTCTACAGCGAGGACTGGACCGGCGAGCGCGGCCGGTTCCATCACTTCGCACTCGCCCCCGACACCCGCGAGGACATCCTGAAGGCCGCCGACATCTTCCTCGAGAACGGCGTGCACATCGAGTTCGGCCCGTACAAGCACGCCATCAACCAGACGTTCTTCATCTACGTCTGGGAGCCGGGCGGCAACCGCATCGAGCTCGCCAACGCCGGCGCGCGCCTCATCCTCGACCCGGATTGGCCGGTCGTGGAGTGGTCGCAGGCCGAGCGCGCCAAGGGCCAGGCGTGGGGCGCGAAGACCGTGCCGACCTTCCACACGCACGGCACGCCGTTCCTGGCGAACCAGGCCGAGATCGACGAGGCGGCGATGAAGGGCGAACCGATCCCCGCGCCGCAGAAGCGCTGAGCGGGCTCAGCCCCAGACGGATGCGGCGATGTCCGCGACGGCACGCACCTTCGCCCACTGCTGATCCTCGGTGAGCTCGTTGCCCTCCTCGGTGGAGGCGAACCCGCACTGCGGGCTCAGAGCGAGCTGATCGAGCGGGGCGAAGGCAGCGGCCTCGTCGATGCGGTGACGGATGTCGTCCGCGCTCTCGAGGTCCCCGGTCTTGGTGGTCACCAGTCCCAGCACGACGCGCTTGTCGCCCTCGGGCAGGAACCGCAGCGGCTCGAACCCGCCGGCACGCTCGGAGTCGTACTCGAGGAAGTACCCGTCGTACGCCGTGTTGCCGAGCAGCTGCTCGGCAACAGGCTCGTATCCGCCGGACGAGATCCAGGTGGAGCGGAAGTTGCCGCGACAGACATGCGTGGTCACGGTGAGGTCGGCGGGCTTGCCGTCCAGGATGCGGTTGAGCAGATCGGCGTAGCGCTCGGCGATGCCGTCGGTGTCGATCCCGCGGGCGCGCGCCTTTTCGAGCTCGGCCTCCGAGCACAGATACGCCCACGCGGTGTCGTCGAACTGCAGGTATCTCGCGCCCGCCGCGTAGAACGCGTCCAGCGCGTCGCGATAGGCGGCGATCAGGTCGTCGACGATCGCCTCGCGGCCGTCGTAGACGGCACCGTCGATGTGGCCGGGCTCCACCCGGAAGTCGAGTACCGTCGGCGCGGGGATCGTGAACTTCGGCAGCAACCCGGTGCCCTCGGCGATCGCGGCGAGCGAGCGGTAGTGCGCGAGGAACGGGTGCGACTCGTCGAACCGGATCGGCCCCGTGATCTCGATGCCGCGCGGCTTGGTCTGCACGCCCTGGAACTGGATGCCGTGGTCGAGTTCCACGATGTCGACGCCGCCCAGCATCCCGAAGAAGTCGAAGTGCCACCAGGAGCGACGGAACTCGCCGTCGCTCGCCACCTCGAGCCCCGCGGCGCGCTGGCGGGCGACGAGGTCGGTGATCTCCGCGTCCTCGACGGCACCCAGCTCGGCATCCGTGAGCTCCCCCGACGCGTGACGTCGACGGGCGGCGGCGAGGCCCGGCGGGCGGAGGAAGCTTCCGACGATGTCGGCTCGGAACGGCGCTGAAGTGCTCACGTCGCGATGCTACCGACCCGGCCATGTCTGCGGGCGAACCGCCGGGTGTGAGTTAACCCCCGTGACGTCCATCTCGGTGCGGCGGATGCGGGGAGGCGTCGCACACCTCCCCGCATCCGATCAGGAGCGTGCCTGGCCGCGACGTCGTGCGAACACGAGGGCTCCTGCCCCCAGCACGAGGACACCCGCCCCGACAGCGAGGAGCTCCCACGGAACCGTTCCGCCGGTCGAGGCCAAGGTGCCCGCGGGAACGATCGTGATCGGCACGCGCAGCGGTTCGAGATCGCCGGAGGCGATCACGAGCGTGTGCGCACCCGCGGAGATGCTCGCCGGGATCGTCGAACGGATCGTGATCCGCCCCTCCGCATCCGCAGCGGGAATCCCGGCCAGCACATACGGATCGCTGCGGATCTCGGCCGCGATGCGCTGACCCGGGATGAGCCCCGCGACCCGCGCGACGAGGGTGCCGCCCTGTTCGAATCGACCATCGCCGACGTCGACCGTCGCCCACGCCGACACGCTCGGCGACGGCGACGGCGACGGTGGGTTTGACGGCGACGGCGACGGCGGGTTCGAGGGCGACGACACCGGCGCCACCGGCGCGGTCGCGGCGGAGACACGGGATACCGGCTGATAGCCCTCGGCGACCACCGACACACGCGCCGTGAGGGCCGCGCCCTCGTGCGCCTCCCCGGGCGTGAACGAACCGGACACGGCGCCCTCGATCGCGACACCGTCGGCGAACCACTGGTAGCCGAGCGTTGCGCCCGGCGTCGCGCTCGCCGCCGACACCGAGAGCTCGGTGCCCACGCGCGCCTCTCCCGTGATCACGGGCGCCTCGAGCACCGCATCCGGCTGCGTCTCGAAACTCTGCCAGACGCCGGCGTAGTCGACCCGGCCCTGGCTGGGCTTCGCCCAGTCGCAGACACCCGTGGGGAAGGCGGCGGTCAGCCGCTCCCACTGCCCGTCGGTCATCACGGGGTAATCCGCCCGCGCCGGTGCCGTCAGCTGGCACTTCAGGACGTCGCGAGAGAGGGACTCTCCGGCGACGTAGCGGGGCTCGGAGTGGTACGGGAACAACTGGTTGCAGGTGCTCTGCGTGTTCTCGTAATCGAGCTGCTCCGAGACGAATCCGTCGTCCGTGTAGCAGCCGTCACCGAGACCCGCGGGGCGCGCGGCGACCGTCCGCGCCCGATCGCCGAATCCGCCCATCGCGACGATGTTGTCCAGCCACTCCTCCAGCTTGTCCAGACCCGCGGTGTACATCGCGCTCGCGTACCCCGCGTCCTTGCTCGTCCAGCTGACGTGGGTGTCCGCGTTGCCGTAGGCGTCGAGCATGCGCTCACGGATGATCGCGGAGCGGTACCGCTCGTGGAAGTCGCCCGTCGGGTCGGTGTAGCGACGCATCTCGATCACCGGCGTGTAGGCGAGTCCACCGGTCATGAGGTTGATACGGCCCGTGCGGTACGCCTGCTCGATGGCCTCGATGCTCGCCTCGGACCGCGCCGAGGTGCGCGTGCCGTCCACATCCATCCCGCCGGCGTTCTCGTTGAGGGTGACGAACTGCTCGGGCGAGATCGCGCCCGACTGGAGAGCGGCAAGCCCGTACTGGACCCCCACGTTGTCCGGGAGGACGCGCAGCCCGCGACCCTGGTCATCGACGCCGTAGACGTTCTGCACCATGTCGGCGATCGTGCACCGCAGTCCGTCGGGGTTCGCCTCCGACCAGCGGTCGCCGACCGGAACGGCGGCGTTGCAGCCGGCGCGCGGATTGTCGACACCCGTGAACCAGGTGAAGCCGGTGCAGGTGAACAGCTGCGCGTGACCTGTGACGGCGAGCTTCTGCGCATCCGTCCATCCGGAACCTGCGGGCGATGCCCAGAATCCGAGCAGGTTGGTGCAGTCGTGTCCGGCGACGGTCGTCGTGCGCTCGTCCGGGTAGCCGATGTCGCCCATGACGCCGTCGATGATGCCGGGGTAGTTGTTGGCCAGCAGGAGTTGCTGCATGGTGCCGGCCGACCCACCCGAACCGATCGTGTAGGTGACGGGGCCGACCTGCTCGATCACGTGCTCCTTGACCATCATCGCGGTCTCCGCGCTCGTGACGTCGTTGCAGTTCTGCGCGAAGACGTTGAAGGTCGCCGAGGCGACGATGTAGCCGCGCGAGAGCAGCATGTCGTTCTCGACGCCGCCCGTGCTCGAGCCCTGCCAGTAGCCCACGCCGCAGGCACCGCCGAAGGTGTAGGCGAGCTTCCCGTTCCAGCCCGCCGCACGCGCGGCGTACGTGGGCGCGGGGTCGTCGGGCCCGGCGAGCATCGCCGTCTCGTAGACCGCGCGGTTGATGGTGCCGCGTTCGACCCGGACGACATAGGGCACCGTGCGACCCTCCACGGTCGCGGTGGCGACGTCGCCGGGGGTGGAGCCATCGGCGGGATAGTCGGCCCAGGCGCCGCCCGTCGTGCGGTAGCGGAAGCTCACGCGGGCCTCGGCGACGTGGCAGTCCTCATCGGTGGGCCCGAGGTTCCACGGCGCCCCGGATGCCGTGCAGTACATCGGATGCTGGGGGCCGGAGAAGACGGGACCGGAAGCGGGGTGGTTCCGGATCTCGAGAGTCTCCGAGCCCGAGGCCGATCGCGCCGTCACCTCGCTCGTCCCGAGAGGCAGACCCTCGACGAGTCCGATGAGGCGCCCGTTCACGGCGGTGAAGGAGGCGGTGATGTCACGCCCGTCCGCGGTCACGACCGTGGCCCCGTCCGCACCGTCGACCGCGATCAGCGCGTCACCTCCCGTCACGGTGTCCGCGCGACCGGAGAGCACGGTCAGCGAGAGGTCGTCCGCGGCGGCGGCCGACCCGAGGGGAACGGCGAGCGCTGCCACCACCCCGATCGCGGCAGCGGCGGACGCGAGCATCCTCGCGCGAGGTCGTCGATGTCTGAGCATGCAAGATCCTCCGATGTGACGTCATCGTCATGGGGATGCCTCGTTGCGTCCCCTCGGGGATGAGAGTAGAAGTAATTGTTACGAGCGTCAATGAATCTTTACATAAGATCCACTCAGGAAAGCCGCTGCGGCCGGACCAGACGCGCAAGAGCGGGCTCGATGGCCGCGACGTGCTCCCGCATCCGTTCCTCTGCTGCGGGTCCGAGCGCGTCGTACACGGCGACGAACGCAGCCCGCGCGTGCTCGCGCGGCCAGCCCGCGGGCATGAGACGCATCGGGTGGCCGGGCTCCGCGTGACGGAACGTCTGCCACGCCAGCATGAGGGAGGTGCGGCGCTCGATCGCCTCTGCGGGCGCGAGCTCCTCCTCAGCATCGCCGGCGGCGACGCGCGCGAGGAACTCGGCATACTCCGCCTCCACCTCCGAGAGGTCCCACGCGCGCGTCGGACTGTCACCGGGCGCCGTGGCCAACACGCCCCGGAAGGTGGAGACCTGCCCCACCCCGAGGGACCCGAGGGCCTCCACGGCAGCCTCGACCGAATCGAACGGCGAGATCCACACACCGTCGTACAGGGGCGCATACCCCAGCCAACGCAGGCGGGTGCGGGCGGCATGACGCAGAGGCCGCTCCTTCTCGGGGATGGAGAAGAGCACGGCGCTCCACAGGCCGTCCCACACCGGATCCTCCCGGCCGAATCGCTGCAGCCACTGGGCTTCGTCGGCCAGCACCGATGCGCCGCGGTCGGTGAGGGCGTGACTCGTGCGCCGCCCAGACCTGCTCAGCACGAGCAGGCCGCGGTCGGTCAGCCGCGTCAGGCTCGCCCGCGTCGCGGGCGCCTTCACGCCCAGATCCGCCATCGCGGCCAGCAACGCCCCGGTCGGCATCGCCGCGCCCACCCCCCACCAGTAGTCCCCGAAAAGGGTCAGGATCTGGTGCGCCGGCGACCGCTTACGGCCGATGCTGGCAGTCGGCGCCTGTCGGGTGTCGCTCACCGCCCCATTCTGGCAGCGCGGACTCGCGTGGTCGCGGGCCGGCGCCACGTCGGGCCGCCGGAAGTGAACAGGACTCAGCTATCGCCGTCCTCGGGCCGAGGCGCCGATAGCGTCCGGCCATGCCCGACACACAACGCCCCGCCTCCCGGCGCCTCCGGCGCGCACTCCAGGGAGCGGCTGCCGGCGTTCTCGCCGCCGCACTTCTGCTCGTCGCAGCGCCCGCCGCATCCGCCGCCGACACCGAAGTCGACGGACTCACGTACTCCCTCACCGCGGACACCGCGACGGTCACCGGGCAGGTCGTGCAGACCTCAGCGGTCACCATCCCTCGGCAGATCACGGTCGACGGCGTCCGTTACACCGTCACGGCCGTGGGCGACAGCGCGTTCGACCGTACCGGGGGCACGGCGCTGACCTCGCTGAGCCTGCCGGATTCGCTCACCGACATCGGTTTCGCGGCGTTCCAGAGCAACGCTCTCACCTCGCTGACGCTTCCCGCCTCGGTGCGCACCATCGGCGATCAGGCGTTCGCGCTCAACTCGATCCGCAGTGTGACGTTCAACGAGGGGCTCACCAGCATCGGCAGCTTCGCGTTCTCGCAGAGCCAGCTCGAGCGGGTGACACTGCCCTCCACCATCACCGACCTCGGCTTCGCGCCCTTCGGAGACAACCCGCTCTCGGTCATCGAACTGCTCGGACCCCCGCCCACCACCTTCGGCACGATCGCAACCACCCCGCCGGCGACGGCGCTGTATCCGTGGCGGTTCGGCGACGAGCGCTTCGCCGGCGGCTACACCGAGCCGACCTGGAACGACCTGCCCACTACCGCGGTGGCCACCGTCACCTTCGACACCGCCGGCGGCAGCCCCATCGCCGCGCAGTCCGTCGTGCTGGAGGCGGGAGCGACCGCGACCCGACCCGCGGACCCCGTACGCAGCGGATTCACCTTCGACGGGTGGCAGCGAGGGGGCGCGGCATATGACTTCGCCGCACCGCTCACGGGAGACCTCGCTCTCACCGCACAGTGGGCGGTGGCGCCGGAGCCGAGCCCTGAACCGACGCCCGAGCCGACTCCGACTCCGACGCCGGAACCCACGCCGTCGGCGAGCCAGAGCGCCGCACCGGCTCCGGCATCCACTCCGCCCGTATCGGCGCTGGCCGCGACGGGCAACGACCCGCTGCCGTTCACGCTCGCCGCCCTCGGCCTGCTGGGAGCGGGCGCGATCGCCTTCGTCGCGGAGCGACGAGTCCGCCGACGCGGGTGAGCCGTCAGTACACGTACTCCATGAGCTCCACGCCGAGCACGCGGAAGGCGTCGTGCACCCGCAGCCGGTGTGCGATGGAGAGGTCGTCGAAGCACACGAACAGCGCGTAGGCAACGCCGGCACGGGGGCCGGCGAGCACCCCCGCCTCGGTGCGGATGCCGGATGCCCGCCCTGTCTTGTTGACGAAGAGCAGACCGTGTTCGTCGTTGTCGTGTGCGAACGGGTCGAGACCCGTCGCCGCGGCCACGAGCGACAGATCGTGCCCGTGGCTCAGCCACTCCGCGACCTGCGCGCTGACGCCCGCGCTGACCGCGGTGCTGTTCACGAGTTCCGCGAACAGGTGGGCGTACTCGCGCGCCGCGCCGAGCGCGACGTGCGGGGCGTCATCGGGGCCGCGCGTATCGCGGAAGCTGTCCATCAGCGCGGACCGGGTGAGTCCGAGCTGCTCGACGCGCGCGCGGACCGCCGGCAGACCCACGCGGGACATCAGCGCATTGGCGGCGAGGGCGTCACCCGAGGACGCGGCGAGCAGGGCCACATCGATCAGGGGCAGTGCCGGCGCCTTCAAGTGCTGCCAGATGCCCGAGACGGAGACGGGTTCGAGGCCCGCGCGATCGATGATCTCCAGGGGCTCGAGGGTTCCCGCTTCGAACTGCGCCGCCGTCTCCACGAGCAGCGGCACGACTCCCAGCCCCGCGATCGGGAGGCTGCGGAAGTCGTCGCCGCTGAGCACCGCCGAGCCGAGGTCGAGGTCGTCGATGCGCACCGAGACCTGTGCTCCCGACGCGGCGAGCGCGTCGAGCGCCTTGAGCGTCGATGTGAACGAACGCCGTCCCGCGGCGGCGCGACGAGGCAGACGCTTCGCGCCCCGCCGCGAGGGCGGTGCCGATTCCATTCCGCGAGAAGCCTCGGGAGAGCTGGGCACGGCGCAGATCCTTCCTACCGGTTCGGGCACGGGATGCGGGCGAGACTACGCCCGACGGGTCACGGCGCAGTTACCAGATGGTGACGCGCTGGTCGGCGTCGAGCCAGAGGGCGTCGCTCTCGGTGACGTCGAACGCCTCGTAGAACGCGTCGATGTTGCGCACGATCTGGTTGCAGCGGAACTCGTTCGGCGAGTGCGGATCGATCGTCAGCAGACGGATCGCCTCCGCGTCACGGCTCTTCTGCTGCCAGATCTGCGCCCAGCTGAGCAGCAGCCGCTGGATGCCGGTCATCCCGTCGATGACCGGATCCTCCGCATCCCCCAGCGACAGCCGGTACGCGCGGATCGCGATACCGAGCCCGCCCAGGTCGCCGATGTTCTCGCCGATCGTGAGGGCGCCGTTGACGTGGTTCTCCTCGGGCAGCCCCTGCGGCACGAGGGCGTCGTACTGGGCGATGAGGCTCTTCGTGCGCTGCTCGAAGGCCTCGCGGTCCGCATCCGTCCACCAGTCGCGCAGCGACCCGTCGCCGTCGAAGCGGCTGCCCTGGTCGTCGAACCCGTGCCCGATCTCGTGCCCGATGACCGCGCCGATGCCGCCGTAGTTCGCGGCCGCATCCCGGGTCTCGTCGAAGAACGGATACTGCAGGATCGCCGCGGGGAACACGATCTCGTTCATGAGCGGGTTGTAGTACGCGTTGACGGTCTGCGGCGTCATGTACCACTCGTCGCGATCGATCGGCTGCCCGACCTTGCCCAGCTGACGGTCGTGCTCGTGCAAGTGCGCGCGGCGGACGTTGCCGACGAGGTCTGCGGCGTCGAGTTCGAGACCCGAGTAGTCCTTCCACTTCACCGGGTAGCCGATCTTCGGCGTGAAGGCGTCGAGCTTGGCGAGCGCCCGCTCGCGGGTGTCGGGGCTCATCCATTCCAGCTGCGAGATCGACTGGCGGTACGCCTCGATGAGGTTCGCGACCAGCTCGTCCATCGCGGTCTTGGCGGCCGGCGGAAAGTGCCGCTCGACGTAGACCTTGCCGACGACCTCGCCCAGCGCGGCCTCGACCAGCCCGACGGCGCGCTTCCAGCGTTCGCGGTTGACCGGGACGCCGGTGAGCTGGGTGCCGTAGAACGAGAAGTTCTCGTCGACGAAGGGCTCGGGCAGGAATGCTGCGGCGGCGTGCACGATCTTGAAGCGCAGCCACGCCTTCCAGTCGTCGAGACGCTGCTCCGTGAGGAGCGTCCCCAGCGCCTCGATGAAGCTCGGCTGCGAGACGACGATCTCGGCGAAGGCATCCGGGTGGTGCGGGGCGACGCCGTCGAGCCACGGGGCAAGGTCCACGCCCGCGAGCGCGACCACCTCGTCCCACGTCTTGAGGTTGTAGGTCGCCACAGCGTCGCGGCTGCGGACGTTGTCCCAGTGGTGCGAGGCCAGCTCGGTCTCCAGCGCCACGACGCGCTCCGCGACGTCCGCCGCATCCGCGACCTCGGCGAGCGTCAGGATCCGCTCGATGTGGTGGCGCAGCGCCTGCCGCGTCTCCTCGAACGAGCCGAGGCGGTAGTAGCTCTCGTCCGGCATCGACAGACCGCCCTGGATGAAGAAGGGCAGGTAGCGCTGCGGGTCGCCCGGGTCGGGCTCGACGTAGAGCTCGACGATCCCGCCGATGCCGTCGCGCTCGAGCTCGCCCACGAGCCGGAGGAGCGAGGCGACATCGCTGACCGCATCCACACGCGCGAGCTGATCGGCGAGCGGCTCGGTGCCGCGCTCGGCGATGCGCTCGGTGTCCATGAAGCTCGTGTACAGGTCGCCGATCTTGCGCGCCTCGGTGCCGGGTTCGGCATCCTGCGACTCGAGGATGATGGCGCGGACATCCTTCTCCGCCTGCTCGGCCAGCAGATGGAAGGAGCCCCAGCGCGCCTTGTCCTCGGGAATCTCGGTCCGGGCGATCCATTCGCCGTTGACGTAGCGGAAGAGGTCGTCCTGCGGGCGGATCTCGTTGCTCAGCTCGTCGAGCGCGAGACCGGAACGGGGGGAGTCGGTCATGCGCACAGGATATGCCGCGCCGCTGAGTGAGGGCTCCAGCCGACCGCGAGTGCCGCCGCATCCCTCCCTGAGACCCCGCGAGCGCGAAAGAGTGGACGGGTGCGGAGCGTCGGCGTCGCTCAATAGGGTCGAGGGGTGGCGGCGACACTCAATCGGCAGATCCTGAACCTCGCGGTGCCCGCGCTCGGCGCGCTCATCGCGGAGCCGCTGTTCCTCATCATCGACGCCGCGATGATCGGTCACCTCGGCGTCGTGCCGCTCGCGGGTCTCGGCATCGCATCCGCGGTGCTGCAGACGATCGTCGGACTCATGGTGTTCCTCGCCTACTCGACGACTCCCGCGGTGGCGCGTCGCTTCGGCGCCGGGCAGCACGGCTCCGCGGTGACAGCAGGCATCGACGGGATGTGGCTGGCCCTCGGCCTGGGCTTCATCCTCGCGGTGGCCGGATACCTCACGACCCCCACACTCGTGGGCCTGTTCGCACCCGCCGCCGACGTCGCGGCGGAGGCCGAGGCCTACCTCGGAATCTCGATGTGGGGCCTGCCGGCCATGCTCATCGTGTTCGCGGCGACGGGTCTGCTGCGCGGCATGCAGGACACCGTGACTCCGCTCTGGATCGCGGGCGCCGGGTTCACGGCGAACGCGGGGCTGAACTGGCTGTTCATCTACGGGTTCGGATGGGGCATCGCCGGCTCCGCGGTCGGAACCGTCGTGGCCCAGTGGGGCATGGTCGCCGTGTACGTGCTGGTGGTGGGCCGGCTGGCGCGGCGACACGACGCATCCATCCGTCCGCGGCGCGACAGTGTGTCGGGCGCCGCACGCAGCGGCGGCTGGATGTTCCTGCGCACCGTCTCGTTGCGCGCAGCCCTCCTGGCGACGGTCGCCGTGGCGACGGCGCTGGGAACCCCGGAACTCGCCGGCTGGCAGGTGGCGTTCACGATCTTCTCGACCGCCGCGTTCGCCCTCGACGCGCTCGCGATCGCGGCGCAGGCCCTGGTCGGTCGCGGGCTCGGAGAGGACGACCCCGCCTTCGTGCGCCGCGTGCTCGGCCGCACGGTCGCCTGGGGCGTGTGGTTCGGTGTGATCGTCGGGGCGCTGATCGGCGGCTTCTCAGGCGTGATCGGACTCGTCTTCACGTCGGATGCGGCCGTCGCCGCGCTCGTGCAGCCCGCGCTGATCGTGCTCGCCGTCGCGCAGCCGCTGTGCGGCGTGGTGTTCGTGCTCGACGGTGTGCTCATCGGCGCCGGCGACGGCAAGTACCTCGCCCTCGCGGGACTCGCCAACCTCGTGCCGTTCGTTCCGGCGCTGCTCGTGGTGATGTGGGCCGGCGCCGCGGGAGCTGCCGGCCTGGCCTGGCTCGCGATCGTCTTCTTCGGCGTCTACATGCTGGCGCGCGCTGTCACCCTCGGCTGGCGCGTGCGCACCGTCGCGTGGATGCGCATCCCCGCCTGAGCGCGCTCCGCATCCGACAGCGCGCGCCAACGCCGCGCGCGGGTGCTCCGGCGCAGGCGCGATTCACCCTGCGTGTCTCAAACGTTCACCCTCACGCGGGCTGTTCCGTGCACAAGTGAGACACGCATGCCCGGACACCCCCTTCGTGTCTCACTCATGCACGGGTGGACCGCACTCGACGTGCACAACTGGGACACAGACGTGGCCAGAGACACACACGGGCAAGGGAGACACGCAGAGGGTGCGGGGGATGCGGGCACGCACTTCAGCCGTGGCATCCCCCGCCCTCGCCGGCCCCAGCGCCAGCGGCCGCCCCAGAGCCAGCGCCGGCCCCCGCGCCGGCCAGCCGCCCCAGGCCCAGGGCCGGCCCCAGCGCCAGAACCGGCCCCCGGCGGCGCGTCGAACCCCGGCGGCAGCCGCACCGTCATGCCCCCCACGTCAGGATGTGGCATCCGCGCGCATGTCGGGGCAGGTGCCGCCGGGAGTGGTCGCCAACTCGAAGTGCCAGCGTTCATTGGCGTAGGTCTGGCACAGACCGTACGCGGCGCCGTGCTCACCGAGCCAGAGCTGGCCGTCGAGCGGTCCGATATCGACGGCGTCACCCGTCACGTGCTGCGAGGCCTCCGGGGTCGCCACGAACTGACGCGCGGTCTCCTCGTCGCCGTAGTAACGGATGGCGTCGCCCAGCAGCCACCGCTGATAGGCCTCGCTGCGCCATCCGCTGGAGATCAGCAACGCCACCCCGTCACCCGCCGCGTCGGCTGTCGCTGCGCGCATCGCGTCGCGCAGTCCTGCGTCGAGCCCGGCGATGGCGGGCAGGTGATCGTCGGCGACGGTGACGGCCTGGTCGCCCCGGATGAGGCCGCTCGCCTCGTCGGGCGCGAACGACCCGTCCGTGGTGAGCACGGCTCGCAGCCACACGCCGGCGAGCGCGGCCAGCAGCATCGCGGCGACCAGACCCATGACGGCGAACACGAGCCGGCGGGACCGCGCCGGAGCGATGACGGATGCGGGTACGACAGAACTGTGCATGCCCCACATCCCACGCGGGTGCGTGTTATCACAGTGTCAGCACAATCGGATATGTCCGCGATATGCGCTCCCACCTAGACTCGCCGCATGCGGGTGCTGATCGTCGAGGACGAGTTGTTCCTCGCCGAGGCGATCCGCGACGGGCTGCGTCTCGAGGCGATCGCCGCAGACATCGCCGGAGACGGCGACACCGCGCTCGAGCAGCTCGCGGTCAACTCCTACGACGTCGTCGTGCTCGACCGCGACATCCCCGGCCCCAACGGCGACGAGATCGCCCGCCGCCTGACAGTCGAAGCCGCGGCTCCCCGCATCCTCATGCTGACCGCCGCCGACCGGCTCGACGACAAGGAGGCGGGGCTTCGCAAGCGGCGCGGACGACTACCTCACCAAGCCGTTCGCCCTGCGCGAGCTCGTGCTCCGGCTGCGCGCGCTGGGGCGCCGCCCCGCAGCCGGCGCACCTCCGACGGCCGAGCGCGCGGGGGTGACTCTGGATCGATTCCGACGCGAGGTGTTCCGCGACGGACGCTACGTCGCCCTCACCCGCAAGCAGTTCGCGGTGCTCGACGTCCTGATGAGCGCCGAGGGCGGCGTCGTCAGTGCGGAGGATCTGCTGGAGCGGGCGTGGGACGAGAACGCCGACCCGTTCACGAACGCCGTGCGGATCACGATCTCCACGCTGCGCAAGCGCCTCGGCGAACCGTGGGTCATCGAGACCGTGCCGGGCGTCGGCTACCGGATGCTGCCGTGACGCCCCGCGGCGTCGGCGTCTCGATCCGCCTGAAGCTCGCGCTCAGCTACGCGGGCTTCCTCATCGTCGCCGGCGGCGCATTGGTGGCCGTCGGGCTTCTCGTCCTGCGCTTCGTGCCCCAGGGCGCCCTGTTCGGCACCGACGGCGACTGGGCACCCAACCGCGCCGACCTGCTCGAGGTCTTCACGCGCTACGCCGTCTGGGCGATCATCGCGCTGGTGCTGTTCGGCCTCGTCGGCGGCTGGATCCTCGCCGGTATCGTGCTGCGCCCGCTCAAGCGCATGACGGATGCGGTCGCCCTCGTACGCGATGGCCGCCTCGACCACAGGGTCGCTCTGCCCGGACGCCGCGACGAGCTGACCGAGCTCGCCGACACCCTCGACGCGATGCTCGACCGCATCGAGCGCACCCTCGACGAGGAGCGCCGGTTCGCCGCGAACGCGTCACACGAACTGCGCACCCCGCACGCTGTCATCCGCACGCTCGTCGAGGTGGCGCAAGCGGACCCCGCCGGACGCGACATCGACACGACGCTCGCCCGCATCGGAGCGACGAACGACCGTGCGATCGAGGCGACGGAGGCGCTGCTCGCGCTCGCGCGGGTGGGCCGCGGCGCACCCCTCGCCCTGCAGCGGGTGGACCTGGCGGCGGTCGTCGAGACGGCGCTCGCGGACGTCCGCCCGGATGCGGACGCCGGCCGCATCCGGATCGACACAGATCTGCGGGCATCCATCGTCACCGCCGACGAGGCGCTGCTGCTGCGACTGGCCGCCAACCTCCTGCGCAACGCCGTGGTCCACAACGTCGACGACGGATGGATGCTGGTGCGCGTGCGGGAGGGCACACTGATCGTCGAGAACGGCGGCGAGCAGCTGACCCCCGAGGTCGCCGCGACCCTCACCGAGCCCTTCGTGCGCGGCGCGGGCCGCACCCGCGGGACACACGGCCGTTCCGGCGCCGGCCTGGGACTCGCGATCGTCGCCTCGATCGTGCGCGCACACGGGGCGACGCTGGCCGTGGTTGCGCGCCCCACCGGCGGACTGCAGGTCACGGTTCACCTGCCGCGCTGACCCGATCCGATGGCGCGGACGAGCGTCGCCACGATCACGCCGATCGCGCAGCCGCAGGTGTTCCAGAGCACGTCGCCGGCATCCGGCACCCGGCCGGGGATCGACTCCTGAGCGATCTCCACGAGCGCCGACAGCACGAATCCGGCCATGATCGCGACGAGCCACGCTCGGCGCGGCAGCAGCAGTGCGAGGGTGGCACCCACCGGGATGAACAAGAGCGTGTTGAGCACCTGATCGGGCCCGCCCGGCAGCCACGTCAAGACGGGCGCCGCGAGATCCTGCAGCAGCCAGACGACGCGGCCCCGCAGCGGATGAACGAAGGCCCGGGGAGCGAGTGTCAGCAGCGCCACGCCCGCGACGGCCGCGACGGCCGCGATGAGGCGGGTGGGTGAGATGCGCGTGTGCGGCATGTGTCCTCCGGAGTTCGGGAGGAACAGTCCACGTCACGCGATGTTGCGGGAGCGTATGCGCGTCAGCGCGCCCAGCGGCGACACCACTCGTACATGACGACGGCAGCGGCCGCGGCCGCGTTGATCGAGCGCGTCGAGCCGTACTGCGAGATCTCGACGACCCCGGATGCGGCCGCCACAGCCTCGGGAGAGAGTCCCGGCCCCTCCTGACCGAACACGAGCACGCAGCGTTCGGGGAGCTCCGCATCCTGCACGGGGACGGAGCCGGGAACGTTGTCGACGGCGATGACGGGGAGATGTTCGGCCGCCGCCCATGCCGCGAACGCCGCGACGTCGTCGTGATGGCGCACATGCTGATAGCGGTCGGTGACCATGGCGCCGCGCTTGTTCCAGCGGCGGCGGCCGATGATGTGCACTTCCGCGGCGGCGAAGGCGTTGGCGCTGCGCACGATCGAGCCGATGTTCATGTCGTGCTGCCAGTTCTCGATCGCCACGTGGAATCCGTGCCGGTGCGCGTCGAGATCGGCGACGATCGCCTCCATGCGCCAGTAGCGGTAGCGATCGATCACGTTGCGGCGGTCCCCCGCGGCGAGCAGGTCCGGATCGAAGTGCGCCTCGTCGGGCCACGGCCCCTCCCAGGGCCCGACGCCGTGCTCGGGAGCGGTGTCCGCGGTGGTGTCCTCCGGCTCGCCCGCATCCGTCATCCACCCAGGCTAGCCGCGCCCGCGTTCGCTTCTCACCCCGTGGAACAGCTCTTTTCGGCATCCCGAAAAATGAGGTACGGTTTCGGCATGCCGAAAACTCTGACCGTCGCTCCCGTCCAGGCGCCCGCGCGTCGGATGGTGTGGCTGCTGGGGCCGGCGCTGGTCGCCGGGGTGGCCTACCTCGACCCGGGGAACGTCGCGGCGAACATGACCGCCGGCGCCACGTTCGGCTACCTGCTCGTGTGGGTCGTCGTGCTCGGCAACCTCATGGCGTGGCTGATCCAGTACCTGTCCGCGAAGCTCGGGATCGTCACGGGCCAGAGCCTGCCCGACCTCCTCGGCCGCCGCATCCGCCGCCCGTGGGCCCGGCGGCTCTACTGGCTGCAGGCCGAACTCGTGGCGATGGCCACGGATGTGGCGGAGGTGATCGGCGGCGCGGTCGCGCTCAATCTCCTCTTCGGTATCCCGCTGCTGTGGGGCGGCGTGATCACCGGCGTCGTGTCGATGGCCGTCCTGACGGTGCAGTCGCGCCGCGGCGCCCGCGCGTTCGAGACCGTCGTCATCACGATGCTCATCGTCATCGTGGTCGGCTTCTGCGCCGGGATCATTTTCTCGCCGCCGGATGCGGACGGCCTCGTACAGGGCCTGGTGCCCCGTTTCGAAGGCACCGACTCGGTGCTGCTGGCCGCATCCATCCTGGGTGCGACCGTCATGCCGCACGCGATCTACGCGCACTCCTCGCTGGCGCGCGACCGCTTCCCGCTGACGGATGCCGCCCCCGCCGATCGTGAGCGCCGCCTCCTGCGCGCCACGCGGTGGGACGTCACGATCGCCATGGCCGTCGCCGGCACGACGAACCTCATCATGCTGCTGCTGGCCGCATCCAGCCTCGCCGGAGTGCCCGGTACCGATTCCCTCGAGGGCGCGTATGCGGCCCTGTCGGCGGGGCTCGGACCGGTCGTCGCCACGCTCTTCGCCGTGGGCCTGCTCGCGAGCGGGCTGGCCTCGACCTCGGTCGGCGCCTACGCCGGCTCCGAGATCATGAAGGGGCTGCTGCACGTACGCGTGCCGCTGTTGGCTCGGCGGCTCGTCACCCTGATTCCGGCCCTCGTGATCCTGGGACTCGGCCTCGACCCGACCCTCGCGCTGGTGCTCAGCCAGGTCGTCCTCTCGTTCGGCATCCCGTTCGCCCTCATCCCGCTCGTCTGGCTGACGGCCCAGCGCGGCCTGCTCGGCCGGTACCGCAACCGCATCGCGACGACCGTCGCGGGAGCAGCCGCATCCGTGTTCCTGGTCGCTCTCAACGCGCTGCTCATCTGGCTCGTCATCACGGGCGGGTAGCCTGACGGGGTGCCCACATCCGCAGCCGTCGACGACTACCTGAAGGTCGTGTACCAGCACACGGAATGGCAGGACGAGCGGATCACGCCGTCGCAGCTCGCGCAGCAGCTGGGGCTCGCGCCATCGAGCGTCACGGAGATGGTGCAGAAGCTCGCCGCGGCGGGGCTCGTGAGCCATCGCCGATACGGCCCGATCACGCTGACCGAGAAGGGCCTCGCGCGCGCGGCGGCGATCGTGCGTCGCCACCGCCTCGTCGAGACGTGGCTCGTACGCGAGTACGGCTACACCTGGGACGAGGTGCACGACGAGGCCGAGATCCTCGAGCATGCTCTCAGCGACCGGCTGCTCGATCGCATCGACGAACGCCTCGGGCGGCCGCGCTTCGATCCCCACGGCGATGCCATCCCCGACGTGCTCGGCCAGGTGGAGCGCGTGCCGTTCGTGCTGCTCGCCGACGCTGCGGCGGGGCACGTGGGCCGCGTGCTGCGGGTCAACGACCGCGATCCCGATCTGCTCCGCGAGCTCGAACGCCGCGGCTTGGACGTCGACCACCGCGTGGAGGTGCTCGAGCCCGCTCCTGCCCTGCGCGTCCGCGTGGACGGCACCGAGATCAGCATCCCTCCCGCGGCGCACCACGCGATCTGGCTCTCCGCCTGACGCGAGCGGATGCGGCGCGCGCCGCCTCAGCGGCGGGCTGCGTCGAACGGCCACCGCATCCGCGTGGCCGCCTCGCACATGAGCCACAGCCGCTCCCCGATCGCCGGCTCCCGCAGGAACGCCGTCGGCTGCGCGGCTCGGGGCAGGCCGGTGACGACGCGCCCGGGGCCCCACATCTGCCCGCCCTCCACATCGGGATCGACCAGGGCGCGGACGAGCGGCCAGGCGCCGTGCTCCTTGGACTGCGTGACGGGAGCCTGCAGGTTGTCGAGGAACCGACCCCAGCGCGAGGGCTCGTTGACCCCGCGGATGCCGACGGTACGGCCGCTCGTGGAGTAGCCGGGGTGGGCGATCACGCTCGTCACCGGCACGCGGGCGTCGCGCAGGCGCCGGTCTGCCTCGAGGCCGACGACCGTGGTGACGGCCTTCGACTGCACGTACGCGCGCCACGGCGAGTAGCGCTCGACGAGCTGGGGATCGGTGGGGTCGTACTTCGAGATCGAGGTCGACATGCTGCCGAGCCACACCATCCGACCGCGACGGGCGGCGAGCGTGGTCAGCAGCGCGCCCGCCAGGGCGAAGTGGCCGAGCGCGTTCGTGGCGAGCACGAGTTCGTTGCCGTCTCGCGTGGTCTCGCGCCGGGCGGGCGGATGCACGATCCCGGCATTCAGCAGCAGGCCGTCGAGACGTCCGCGTTGACGGACGGTGGCAGCCGCCGCGCGCACCGAGCCGAGGTTGCTCGTGTCCAGCAGCAGCGTCTCGGCGGCGCCGGTCGCGTGCGGCAGGCGTGCCGACACGGCGGCGCGAGCAGCGGCGAGCCGGTTGGGGTTGCGCCCTGTCATGATCACGCGCGCTCCGGCGTTCACGAGCTGCTCACTGGCGAAGTACCCGAGGCCCGCGTTCGAGCCCGTCACCAGGTAGGTCCGGCCCGTCAGGTCGGGCAGCCGGTGCGGATTCCAATCCGCCTCGCGAGCGCTCACGCGTACGACCCTAGTGCGCCGCGTGAGGTGCCCCCTCCACTCTTGAGCACTCCTTCGCGCCCGGGTAGCCTGGCCGCCCCTCGGACGCCGCTATGACCTGGCTCCGCGGGCTCGGATACCGCCCGCGGGAGCCCTAGGCTGAGGCCATGCGCACGCGCGATGACATCGAATGCTGGCTGACCGACATGGACGGCGTGCTCGTGCACGACAACCAGGCGATCCCGGGGGCGGCGGAGCTGCTCGCGCAGTGGCGCGACACCGGCACACCCTTCCTGGTGCTCACGAACAACCCGATCTTCACGCCTCGCGATCTGAGCGCGCGCCTCAAGCGTTCGGGGCTCGACGTGCCCGAGGAGCGGATCTGGACCTCGGCGCTCGCGACGGCCGAGTTCCTGAAGTCGCAGATGCCCGGCAGTTCGGCTTTCGTCATCGGCGAGGCGGGGCTCACGACCGCGCTGCACGAGGCAGGCGTGGTCATGACCGAGACGCAGCCCGACTACGTCGTCGTCGGCGAGACGCGCCAGTACTCGTTCGAGGCGATCACCCAGGCGATCCGCTTCATCAACGCGGGTGCGCGGTTCATCGTCACCAACCCGGATGCGACGGGCCCCACCCCCAACGGCATCGTTCCTGCGACGGGATCGTTCGCCGCGATGATCACGAAGGCCACCGGCAAGGAGCCGTACGTGGTCGGCAAGCCGAACCCGATGATGTTCCGCTCCGCCCTCAACCGCATCGGTGCGCACTCCGAGAACACCGGCATGATCGGCGACCGCATGGACACCGACGTCGTCGCGGGCATCGAGGCGGGCCTGCACACCGTGCTCGTGATGACCGGCATCAGCGACCCGGCCGAGATCGAGCGCTACCCCTTCCGCCCCGACGAGGTGCTCACCTCGGTCGCCGAGCTCATCGCCCCCGAGCCGGTCGAGTCGGAGATGCCCGAAGGTATCTGATCGCGCGCGTCCCCGCCTGGGCCGCAGACCGATGGCGGGAGCCTGAAACGCTGGGCTAGCTGTACCCGGTCATGAGGTTGGTGACACCCGGCTGATTGGGGGTTGGCCGCCGCAGGCGGTGTGTGCTCGAGCGTAGTTGTAGTGCTCGAGCCAGGGCGCGAGCGCTTCGGAGCGGTGCTGGTTGGAGACGTAGGGGGCCCGGTAGGCCCAGTGTTCCTGCATGGTCCGGTTGAATCGTTCGGCTTTGCCGTTCTGCCAGGGGCAGTGCGGCTTGGTGGTGATGTGCCTCGCGTTGAGGAGGGACAGCTGGCCTTGGAACGCGGCCGAGACGGTGTAGTTCTTGGCGTTGTCGGTCATGACCTCACGGATGTGGATCCCGTGACGGGTGAAGAACTCGGTCGCGGCGGCGAGGAACGCTGCGCAGGTGGTGCCCTTCTCGTCCGGCAGGATCTGCGCGAACGCGAGGCGGGAGTGGTCGTCGACGGCGACATGGACGTAGTCGAAGCCGAGCTTGACCTTCCGGTCCCGACCGCTGTGATGGTCGATCGTGGCGGGGCCTTGGACGCGCCAGCCGCCGCCTTCGGGGATGCGGCCGAGCTTCTTCACATCGATGTGGATCAGATCCCCTGGGGCGTCACGCTCGTAGCGGACCTGGGTGCGCCGTGACGCGCGCAACGCGATGCCGGTGACCGGATCCAGCTCGTGCAGCGCCGGCAGCCCCGCCTTCGCGATCAGCCGGGAAACGGTGCGCGGGCTGGCCCCGCAAGCGCGGGCGATGTCGTCGCGCCCGAGCCGCTCACGCGAGCGCAGCTCAACGACGGCGGCTGCTGTCGCGGCGGCAGTCGCCGTCGGAGACGACACCGGACGCGAAGACCGATCGGACAGCCCTGCTTCGCCCGCAGCGCGGTAGCGGGCCAGCCAGCGATGAGCGCACTGACGCGAGACGCCCATCTCCTTGGCAACGTGCGAGACGGGACGTCCGCCGAGAACCCGGCGCACGAGAATCAGACGACCCGCGACAGTGAGCCGCGCATTACGGTGGACCAAGAGAAGGCCTCCACTTCGGTGACGTTAGACACCACCAATCGTGGAGGCCTTCTCCCTATCCGAATGTCACCAACCTCATGACCGGGTACAGCTAGGTGCTCGTCCTCGATAGACCGGGATCGCCGCCCAGGGTCTCCATCGCGCTGGCGAGCAACTGGGCGGACCGGAGCGCCGCATCGTCGTCACGGTCGGTGAGCCATGCCTCGGTGATCCCGTCCACTCCCGCCAGAATGACGGATGCCCAGGCCTCGACCGAACGAGGTTCGAGGTTCGCGCGCCACTTCTGCAGGAGCGACCGAATCGCGTCGAGATCGCGTCGGCGCGCACGCTGCGTCAGAGGCAGGAGCTCGTCGTCGGTGCGCGCGTGGACACCGAGCTCGCTCAACGCGAGAAAGTGCCACGGGTCGGCCTGCACCCGTCGCAGATGCGCCACGAACGCGGACTCGAGTGCGGTGCGGAGGGGCACCGAGAACGGCGGACTCGCCTCGACGATCGCCTGGATGCGCTCGTTCTCCCGCTCGAGCAGCGCGCGAAGGAGCGCTGCCTTGGAATCGAAGCAGTAGTGGAACACGCTCTGTGGAACTCCGGCGGTCTCCGTGATCGCCCGTGTGCTCGCCGCCGCGAGGCCTCGCCGGCTGATCACCGTCGTCGCTGCGTCGAGGAGTTGCGCGCGTCGCTCAGCCAGGCTCATGCGGGTCGAACCGTGATCAGCCATACAAGCACTGTAGAGCCCTCGACCCGTCACATGTCAAACGACATGGTCACTCGACTTTGTCGATTGACCAACTATCGATAGTCTTGCCGCGACCCCCGCAGGGCCCCGGAAGGAGCGATGGATGAAGAACTGGCTGATCTTGGCGACGGCGATTGCGCTGGAGGTGACCGCAACGTTGGCGCTCCGCGCCGCGATAGACAACGCATGGTGGACGGCGCTGACCGTGGTCGGTTACATCGGCGCCTTCGTCGCGCTGTCCGCGCTGCTGCGCCGGGGAGCGTCCATCGGCGTCATCTACGGCATCTGGGCCGCGGCGGGCGTGGCACTCACTGCGGTGCTCGGCTCCGTGGTGTTCGGGGAGCCGTTCACGTTCCTCATCGGTCTGGGCATCACGATCGTGATCGTCGGAGTCGTGCTCGTCGAAACGGGGCACGAGAAGACCGTCTCGACGAACCCGGAGGTGGCTCCGTGACCTGGCTCATCCTCGCCGGAGCGGTCCTCGCGGAGGTCACTGCCACGCTGTCCTTGCGCGCCTCCGAGGGCCTTCGCAAGAAGGCATGGATCGCCCCCATCGCCGCCGGCTATGCCCTCGCCTTCGGGCTCTTGGCCGTTGCACTGGCCGCCGGTGTACCGGTCGGAATCGCCTACGGCATCTGGGCGGCCTGCGGCGTTGCACTGACCGCGGTCGGCGCGCGGGTGTTCTTCAAAGAAGCTCTCACCCGCAGGATGGGAGTCGGTATCGTCCTCATCGCGGTCGGGGTACTCATCATCGAACTCGGAGTGGTCTCGCACTGACAGTCGAGACGCAGACCGTCTGCAGCCAGGAAAGCGATGAGCTGCGCCGTCGTCGCGGTATCCGGCTGGACCCGCTCCTCGTGAAACCGGGATCTTCTGTGGCCTGGGTCAGCGGTAGGTGATGCTGAATCCGTAGAGCTTGTCGGGGCCCCAGTAGGCGCAGGAGTCACCGGCGTACACCTGGTGACCCGAGGCGTTGATGGCCCATCCTGTGACCTGCTCGGCGACCTGGCAGATGCCCTTCGTCGGGAAGCCGTGCAGCACGACGGTTTCGTCGGCGAACGCCGGGGCGGCGACTGCGGTCCCGGCTCCCGCGAGAGCCGCGGCGGCGAGGAGTCCTGCAGCGAGGCGAGTGCGCTTCTTCATGCGTATGTCCTTTCCGAGGGGTGTCCCGGAAGGCTGCCACGAGGCGCACAGGCCGCGCAGAGATTATCCACAGCTGCGAAATCTCAGTCGTCGCGCGGCTCCCTGTCGTCGCGCTCTCGATCGTCACGCTCGCGGCGCAGGAACCGGATGAGCTGCAGGATGAACGTCACCAGCGCGCCCGCCGTGATGACGAGCGCGACCAGCAGGATGAGGGTGCGATCATCCATCGTCAGCACCGCCCCGCAGGAGGAATCCCGTGAACAGGACGATCGCGCCGCATCCGTCCTGCAGAACACAGATCTCCTGAATTGCGGATGCTGGCGACAGCCATCACTGAGCCGGAAGACCGAGATCGTCGAGGTCGATCGCGGCGAGCCACTGCAGACCCTCGGCTTCGACCGCGGCCTGGGCTCCGGTCTTGCGGTCCACGATCACGGCGACGGCGACGGGCTCGGCGCCTTCACGGCGCAGCGCCTCGACCGCCTTCAGTGCAGACTGGCCGGTCGTGGAGGTGTCTTCGACGACCACCACGCGCTTGCCCGCGACGTCCGCGCCCTCGATCTGGCGACCGCGGCCGTGGTCCTTGGGCTCCTTGCGCACGACGAACGCGTCAAGGGGCGTGCCCGCGTGCACCGACTCGTGCATGACCGCGTTGGCAATGGGGTCCGCGCCGAGGGTGAGGCCCCCGACGGCGACCACGCCGTCCACGTCGCGGATCAGATCGAGCATGATCCGGCCGATCGCGGGGGCCGCCCGGTGGTCGAGCGTCAGCTTGCGCATGTCGACGTAGTACGACGCCTTCTTCCCGCTCGAGAGGGTGAAGTCACCGTGGAAGACGGCCTCGGCGCCGATCAGCGCGATGAGCGCCTGGCGGTCGGATTCGAGCTCGGAAGTGGATGCGGCGGTCACACCGTCGAGTCTAGGGGCGCGGGCCGATCCGCACCGCGGGCGTGCGCGAGAGGAACGGACGGGGCCACGCACCGAGGGCGAGCACCGCGAGCACGGTCTGCACCAGGCCGGTGGCGAAGTAGATACCGTGCAGCGGCGACCAGACCAGCAGCATCGCCAGCTCGACGAAGATCCAGACCATCATCACGAGCCCCGCAGCAGCCTGCAGACCCCAGGCCAGGGCGTAACGACGGTACTGCGCGACGACGGCGAGCGCCTGTATCCCGCCGACGATGACACCGAGGATGACGCCGGGCCAGAAGTACGAGGCGAAGGGCGTGCCTTCGAGCCATTCGAGGGGCATACCCATCCCACCGCCCACGGTCAGCCCGATCATCCCCGCCAGCGCGGAGGCGAGGTTGAACCATGCCACGACCAGCAGGGTCACGCGGAGCGTTCGGGGCACCGTCATGGGCGCAGGCTACGCCGCACGGCACCGCCTCCGTCCCCGATGCGCACCGGGACTAACGAACGCGATAGCGTCCGATGGTGCACCTCACGATGACACCGCCCACGGCCGACGAGTTCGCCGCCCTCTACGCGAGCACCGGATGGGGCGAGCGCACGGCGCAGGAGCTGGGTACGGCGCTGGCCGGCAGCTGGGTCGTGTGCTCGGCGCGCGACGACGTGGGCGCGCTCGTGGGCATGGGCCGCCTGATCAGCGACGGCGTGCTGCACGCCTTCGTCACCGAGCTCATCGTGGCGACCGAGGCGCGAGGAGGCGGCACGGGAGCGCTCATCCTCGATGCGCTCGTACGGGAGTCGCGGCGTCGGGGAGTCGAGGACGTGCAGCTGTTCGCGGCGCGCGGCCGGAGGGCCTTCTACGAGCGCAACGGATTCACGCCCCGACCCGCAGATGGACCGGGGATGGACCTCGCCTGAGGCAGGGAACGCGTTTACGCGAGGTCGCGCCGCTCAGGAGCAGGTGTAGGTGACGCCGTCGACCAGGTGTGTTCCCGGTCCGAGGTCGGCGCACTGCGAGATGAGGTTGGCGAAGACGGCTCCCAGACTGATCGCCACGATGATGCCGATCACCAGGAAGACGGCGCCGAGGATGATGCCGACGAGCGCCGGGGTGTTCTTGTAGCCGGCCTTCTTCGACTGCGCGTAGGCGACGATCGACAGGATCAGGCCGATCAGGCTCGCGAAGAACGAGACGATCAGACCCACGATTCCGAGGGTCTTGCCGGGGTACGAGCCGTTCGGAGCAGCAACGGACTGCTGCGGCGGCTGGGACATGGGGGGCATGGGCTGGGTCATGATGCTCCTCTTTCAGGGTTCGACTTCCGGGTTCGACTTCAGGGTTCGACGGGATGAGGGGACGACCGGGATCAGCCGCCGAAGAGGCGGCCGAAGAACCCCTTCTTCTTCTCCCAGCCGTTCGCGGCGAGGAAGTCGAACAGGGGTTGCTTGATGCGGTCCGTGTCGAAGGACCAGCTGGCGGAGGTGCCGTCACGCTCCGGGGTCGTCACGCGCGTGCCGGTGACGACGCTGCGACTCATCCGCGACTGCTTGCCCGTGAAGGTCGAGGTGCTCCCGCCGAAGTGGAAGGACCAGTCCGTTGAGAACCCTCCGGACATCTTCGAGGTGGTCTGCGTCTCGTCGGTGTCGAAGGTGCCCGCATCCTCGTCGAAGGTCACCTCGATCGAGTAGGCGTCGTCGATCTGCCCCGCGCCCAGCAGCGCGACGTACTGCACGTGCGCGATGTCCCAGGTGCCCTGGATGCGGTCCCCGACGGCACGGAAGACGAACGGCGAATCCGGAGCGTTCAGCTCGTCGACGCGGGTGAACAGCTCGGCAAGTGGCGTGCGCATGCGAGGAAGATACCCCGCCGGCAGCGGGCGCAATTCGCCACTGTGGACAACCAGTCCAAAGGTGTACAGTTCCTCGGTCGCCGGCGTGCGGCGTCGGGCCCGGGTTCTAGGCTGGACGCATGCGCCTGGCCACCTGGAACGTCAACTCGATCCGCGCACGCGTCGTTCGCACCGTGGAGTTCTGCGTCCGCGAGAACATCGATGTCCTGGCCATGCAGGAGATCAAGTGCAAGCCGGAGCAGTTCCCCTACGCGGCCTTCGAGGAGGCCGGCTACCACGTGGTCGCCCACGGCCTGAACCAGTGGAACGGCGTCGCGATCGCCAGCCGTGAGCCGATCACCGAGGTCGAGACGGCCTTCCCCGGCATGCCCGGGTTCCTCAAGGGGCACGAAGGGCCCGACCTCCCGCAGGAGGCCCGCGCCATCGGTGCGACCATCGACGGCGTGCGGGTCTGGAGCCTGTACGTCCCGAACGGTCGCGGACTCGACGACCCGCACTACCTCTACAAGCTCGACTGGCTCGCCGCGCTCACGGGATACACCCGCGAGACCCTCACGTCGAACCCCGATCTGCCGCTCGCCCTGGTCGGCGACTTCAACATCGCACCGACCGATGCCGACAACGGCGACCCGACCGTCGTCGAGGGCGTCACGACGCACGTCTCGCCTCCCGAGCGCGAGGCGTTCCGCGCCCTGCTGGATGCGGGCCTCAGCGACACCGTCCGCCCGCTCGTGCCCACCGGCTACACGTACTGGGACTACAAGCAGTTGCGCTTCCCCCGCAACGAGGGCCTGCGCATCGACTTCATCCTCGGCTCGCACGCCTTCGCGGATGCCGTCGCGGGCGCGGCCATCCACCGCGACGAACGCAAGGGCGAGATCCCCAGCGACCACGTGCCCGTCGTCGTCGACCTCGACTTCGCGGGCGACGAGGACGACGACGACCGCCCCATGATCTTCGGCTGACCGCCTCCGTTCCCTTGTCTCAGATCGACGCCGCGGCGTCGATCTGAGACAGGGGAACACCGGTGGGAGAGACACCCCGGGGCGTCAATGCTCTCCGTCTGGCGGGGGATGCCGCATCCGACGGCCCGCTCTAGGTTGGGAGGATGCTGCCGCTTACGCCCGCACAACAGCGCGGTGACCTCCTGCTGGCCGCCGCCATGTGCATCGGCGCGCTGATCAGCGCTGCGCTCTCCTCCGTCGCCGGCATCTACGGCGAGCACCAGGGCTCGATGGCCGCCGCCGTCGCCTACGCGTTCGTGCTCGCCGTCCCGCTCGCGGTCCGCCGACGCTGGCCGGCCACGGTCGCGGTCGTCGTCTGCGGCGCATACTTCGCCGCCGTGACCCTCCGCGTCCCCGAGATCTACGCGGGCAACATCGCCATGTTCATCGCCATCTACACGGTGGGCGCCTGGTCGCCGAACCGGCGGCGCGCGATGTGGACCCGCATCGGCATCATCGCCGGGATGGCGGTGTGGCTGATGGTGACGATGTTCGTCGACGCGACGAGCGATATCGAGATCGACGGCGTCTCGCGTGCGGGCGCCTTCTCGCCGTACGTCGCCTCGATGCTGCTCACGCTCCTCATCAACGCCCTCTACTTCGGCGGCGCGTACTTCTTCGGCGAGCGCACCTGGGCGAGCAGGCAGCAGCGCGCGCTGCTCGAGGAGCGCACCGCGGAGCTCGAACGCGAACGCGAACGCAGCGCCGAGCAGGCGGTGGCGCTGGAGCGGGTGCGGCTCGCCCGCGAGCTCCACGACGTCGTCGCCCACCACGTCTCCCTCATGGGCGTGCAGGCGGGCGCGGCGCGCATGGTGATGAGCAAGGATCCGCAGGCCGCCGGCGCGACGCTGGCGCGCGTGGAGGAGTCGGCGCGCTCAGCTCTCAGCGAGCTGCGGCACCTGCTCGAGACGCTTCGAACGCCCGGCGACACGAGCGAGGAGACATCCGTCGGCCTGGAAGGGCTCGAGAAGCTGGTCGCCGAGGCGAGCGCGGCGGGGGTCGCCTCGCAGCTGCGCATCATCGGTGAGGAGCGCGACGTGCCCGACACGGTCCAGGTCAACCTGTACCGGATCGCACAGGAGGCGCTCACCAACGCCCGCCGTCACGCCGGCCCCGGCGCGCGCGCCGACGTGCGTCTGCGCTACGGCCCCGAAGGGGTGGAGCTGGAGGTCGCCAACACCGGCCGCCCGGTGGCCGAGATCACGCCCGGGATGGGCCTGATCGGAATGCGGGAGCGTGCCGCCGCATCCGGCGGCACGATCGACGCCGCACCCCGATCCAGCGGAGGATTCGTCGTGCGCGTGCGCGTTCCCCTCACCCCGCTCGTCGCGGTGGACGCCCGGTGAGCGGCCGCATCCGGGTCGTCCTCGCCGATGACCACGCCATGATGCGGGCGGGCTTTCGCACCATCCTGACCCTCGACGATCGCATCGACGTCGTCGGCGAGGCGGGTACGGGTGCCGAGGCGATCGCGCAGGCCCGCGCCCTGCGTCCCGACGTCGTCTGCATGGACGTGCAGATGCCCGACCTCGACGGGCTGGAGGCGACCCGGCGGATCATCGCCGATCCCGACATCCCCTCGGCCGTGCTGGTGGTGACGACCTTCGACCGCGACGACTACCTGTTCGCCGCGCTCGACGCCGGTGCCAGCGGGTTCTTGCTGAAGAACGCGGGACCCGAGGAGCTGACCGCCGCCGTGCGGGTCGTCGCCGCCGGCGACGCGCTGCTCGCCCCGGAGGTCACCCGTCGCGTCATCGCCCGGTTCGCGAACCCGGCGGTCTCGGCATCCGCTCCCGAACCGCTGCCGGTCTCGAGCCCGCTGACCGAGCGCGAGGAGGAGGTGCTCCGCCTCATGGCGGATGCGCTGTCCAACGGTGAGATCGCCGAGCGACTCTACATCGGCGAGGCGACGGTGAAGACCCACGTGTCCAACGTGCTGGCCAAGCTCGGCGCCCGCGACAGGGTGCAGGCCGTCGTCCTGGCCCATCGCCACGGCCTCGCCTGACTCCGTTCACCCTCAGCACCTCTCTGCCCGAGTTGCGTCGCATGTGCGCAGATGCGCCACTTCTGCGCACATGCACCTGTTGATCTCTGCCGCGGCCGCGCATTTCTGGCGCGGCTGCGGCAGTCGCGCGGCGCCCCGCCCACGCTGAGCGGCCCGGATGCGGCACCGCCAGGCCCCCGGATGCGGCACCCGCCGGACCCCGTGCAGCGCGACGTCTGCACGACGGGTGGCTCCGAGGGCGTCCCATCCACCCCGCCCGGTCACTCCTGCACCGCGCGTCGTGCAGATGTCGCGGTTCTCGACCGCATCCGCCGAGGAAGGCCGCTCCGCCGGAAGGGGGAGGTCACGAACCCGTCCGGGGAGGGAGGTGCGCTCGGATGCGGCGGACGTAACGTCGGAGCACGGACCAAGGAGGACGCATGCTGCGCCTGTCAGGAGTGACAAAGAACTACGGCACACGCCGGGTGCTCGACGATGTCGGGTTCACCGTCGAGAGCGGCCGGCTCACCGGCTTCGTCGGCGGCAACGGCGCCGGAAAGACCACGACGATGCGCATCGCGCTGGGCGTGCTCTCGGCGGATGCGGGCACGGTCGAGATCGACGGCACGCCCATCACGAGCGAGGACCGTCGCCGCTTCGGATACATGCCCGAGGAGCGCGGCCTGTATCCCAAGATGAAGGTCGGCGAGCACATCGCCTACCTCGCTCGCCTCCACGGCTACAGCAAGGCCGCCGCCACCGCGAACGCGGAGAAGCTGCTGGAGCGCCTCGGACTCGGCGAGCGCCTCGGCGACACGGTCGAGACCCTCTCGCTCGGAAACCAGCAGCGCGCGCAGATCGCGGCAGCGCTCGTGCACGACCCCGAGGTGCTCATCCTCGACGAGCCGTTCTCGGGCCTCGACCCGCTCGCGGTCGAGGTCGTCGCGGGCGTGCTCGCCGAGCGCGCCGCGTCGGGAGTCGCCGTGCTCTTCTCGTCCCACCAGCTCGACGTCGTCGAGCGCCTCTGCGACGACCTTGTCATCATCGCGGGCGGCACGATCCGCGCGGCGGGCGGTCGAGAGCAGCTCCGCGCCGAGTACAGCTCACCGCGCTTCGAGCTCGTCACCGGCGGCGACCTGGGCTGGCTCCGCGACGTGCCCGAAGTCACCGTCGTCGAGCTCGCCGGCGGCGAGGCCGTGTTCGAGGCCTCCCCCGAGGTCGCCCGCGCCGTCCTCTCCCGCGCGGCGGCGTCCGGAGACGTCGACGCCTTCTCGCCGCAACGTCCCACACTCACGCAGATCTTCCGGGAGGTCATCCGATGAACGCGAGAATCCCCGCAGCCCCCACCACCGCCCAGAGCGTCTGGCTGGTCGCCGAACGCGAGATCGGCTCCAAGCTGCGTAGCAAGTCGTTCGTGATCTCGACCGTCATCCTCTTCGTGCTCGCCCTCGGCGCGGTCGTCTGGGGCGGGTTCACGGCGAGCGACACGAGCGGCATCAAGGTGGCCGTGACGCCGGCGACCGCATCCGTCGTCTCGGGTGTCTCGGGACTCGACGTGACGGATGCGGACTCCTCCGACGCCGCCATGGCGCTCGTCACCGACGGCACCGTCGAGGCGGCTCTCGTCCCCACCGCGGATGTTCCGGACGTGACGGCTTCCGGCTCGTTCGACTACACGGTGGTGGGCAACGACGATCTGCCCTCCGGGCTGCTCCCGCTGCTCAGCCAGTCGCCGCCGGTGCACCTGCTGGAGCCCTCGAGCACCGACTTCCTGCTGCGCTACTTCGTGGCCCTCGGATTCGGCGTCGTGTTCCTCCTGGCCGCATCCACCTTCGGCGGCACGATCGCGCAGTCGGTCGTCGAGGAGAAGCAGACCCGCGTCGTCGAGCTGCTGATCTCCGCCATCCCGGTGCGGGCGCTGCTGGCCGGCAAGGTCATCGGCAACACGATCCTGGCGATGGGTCAGATCGTGGTGCTGGCGGCGATCGCGATCGTCGGGTTGTCGATGACGGGGCAGGATCTCGTGCTCACCGGGCTCGGCGGACCCATCGTGTGGTTCGCGATCTTCTTCCTGCTGGGCTTCATCCTGCTGGCCTCGCTGTTCGCCGCGGCCGGCGCGATGGTGTCGCGCATGGAGGACATCGGCTCGACGACGGCACCGCTCACGATGCTCGTGATGCTGCCGTACTTCCTGGTCATCTTCTTCAACGACAACCAGCTCGTGCTGACGATCATGTCCTACGTGCCGTTCTCGGCTCCGGTCGCGATGCCGCTGCGGCTCTACCTGGGCGACGCGATGTGGTGGGAGCCGCTGGTCTCGCTCGTCGTCCTCGCGATCACGTGCGTCCTGGCGATCTGGGTCGGCTCACGCATCTACAGCCGTTCGCTGCTGCGGATGGGGGCACGCGTGAAGCTGTCCGAGGCGCTCTCGCGCAGCTGATCCCGCGTCTCGTCTCGCTTCGCTCGCTCAACGACCGGTGCTGACCCCGCCGGTCGTTGAGCGACGAGCTCAGCGAGGAGACGAAACGCGACCTCAGGTGCGATGGGCGGCGCGACCGCCGTGCCCGCCCATCGCATCGGCCGCGCGCACCTGAGCGAGGTGCGACAGCGCCTGTGGCGTGTTGCCGATCTGCCGGCGGGCTGTCGGGTCGTACTCCTCGGAGAACAGCCCCAGATCGTTCGCGGTCTCGCAGGCGCGGTCCATGAGCGTCCGCGCGTCGTCGACCCGCCCCACCCGCGCGTACTGCTCCACGAGCCAGAACGTGCACGCGATGAACGGATGCTCGCCGCCCGCCAACCCGTCCACGCCGGTCTGCGTGCGATACCGGTTCACGAGCCCGTCGGGCATGAGCTCCGCCTCGATGCGCGCGACTGTCGCGACCATGCGCGGATCGTCGGGTTCGCAGAAGCCCACCTGCGGCAGCAGGAGCAGGGAGGCATCGACCTCCGTCGAGCCGTAGTGCTGCACGAACGCTCCGGATGCGGCATCCACCCCGTGGGCGTCGATCTCCTCACGCAGCCGGTCGCGCAGCGCCTCCCACTTCGCGACCGGTCCGTCCTGCCCATATCTGCGCACCGCCCGTACGCCGCGATCGAAGGCGGCCCACATCATCGCGCGCGACTGGGTGAAGCGCTGCGGATCGCCGCGCACCTCCCAGATCCCGTTGTCGGGTTCGTCGATACGGGCCTCGACGCCGTCGAGCAGCGCGCGCTGCAGCGCCCACGCGAGCGGGTCGTCGGGCACGCCTGCCACGCGAGCCGCCTCGAGCGACACCATGACCTCACCCACGACGTCGGCCTGATACTGCGTGACCGCACCGTTGCCGATCCGCACCGGCGCCGATCCCTCGTAGCCGGGCAGGCTCGTCAGCTGACGCTCCGGCAGGTCGCGCTCGCCGGCGACGCCGTACATGATCTGCATCTGGCGCGGATCCCCCGCGATCGCACGGATGAGCCAGGACCGCCACTGCTCGGCGACCTGGAGGAACCCGTGCGCGACGAGCGCCTCGAGGGTGAGTGCCGCATCACGCAGCCAGACGTACCGGTAGTCCCAGTTGCGCTCTCCCCCGATCTGCTCGGGGAGAGACGTGGTGACCGCTGCGACGATGCCGCCCGTGTCCTGATGGCTGAGCGCCCGCAGGACGAGAAGAGAACGCACGACCTCGTCGCGATGCGGTCCGTCGTGATCGATGGATGCGGCGAAGCCGGTCCACCAGGCCCGCGTGTGCTCGAGGGCCGCATCCACGTCCAGCGGCGCGGGCGTCGGCAGGTAGGAAGGGTTCCAGGTGGCCACGAGGTCGGCCGTCTGACCCGCGCTGACGCTCACGCGCCCGCGGTGCGCCCGCCCGTGCGGGGTGAGCGCGACGCCGCGGACGACGAGTGCGTCCGGACCGGCGATCGCGTGGAGCGCCGGTTCCGCCGCATCCCCCACCTGACGCACCCAGGGGATCGCGCGCGCATAGTCGAAGCGGATGCGCAGATGCGTCGTGAACTCGACGACGCCGCTGATGCCGACGATGCGGCGCACGATGTCGACGCGTCCTCCGTCGATGGGCAGGAAGTCGTGCACCTCGGCGACACCGCTCGCACTCTCCCACCGGGTCACGAGCACGAAGGTGTCGCCGTCGTAGTGCCGGCTCGCGACGGCATCCGCGTCCTCCGGTCGCAGATGCCACGCGCCCTGCTCGTTCTCGCCGAGAAGCGCGCCGAAGACGGATGCGGAGTCGAACCGCGGTGCGCAGAACCAGTCGATGCTGCCCTCGCGCGAGACCAGGGCGGCGGTGCGACAGTCGCTGAGGACGGCGTAGTCCTCGATCGGGGCGCTCATGGTCCGATCATGCCGTGTCGCGCGGCCTGGGCCGCGTCCGGCGCGGCAACTCATAGCGGGGACTAACGTGGCCTTCGTGACCGACACCACGCTCGTCATCTTCGGCGCCACCGGCGACCTCACGTCCCGGCTGCTGCTTCCCGCGCTCGCTCAGCTGCTGGATCGAGAACCAGGCCGTACCGTCCACCTGCTCGGCGCCGCCCGCCGGGAGCTCAGCGACAAGCAGTGGCGCGACCTGCTGAAGGCGGGTGTGGGCGAGGGCCACGGGGAGGCTGTGGACCGTCTCGTCGCGGACGCGCGCTACATCGTCGCCGATCCGACCGACGCCAAAGACCTGAAGAGCGTGCTGGATGCGGTCGAGGGCCGGCCGGTGTTCTACTTCGCCGTCCCGCCTCAGGTCGCGGAGGCCGCGTGCGAACAGCTCGCGGGCATGGATCTCCCCGAAGGGCTCACCCTCGCGCTCGAGAAGCCCTTCGGCACGGATGAGGCGAGCGCCCGATCGCTGAACGAGACCCTGCGCCGCGTCGTGCCCGAGAACCAGATCTTCCGCGTGGATCACTTCCTCGGCCGCTCCACGGTGCTCAACGTGCTGGGTCTGCGCTTCGCCAACCGGCTGTTCGAGCCGGCGTGGTCGGCCGAGGACGTCGAGTCCGTCGTCATCCGCTTCGACGAGACGCTCGGGCTCGAGGACCGTGCCGGCTACTACGACCAGGCGGGCGCCCTGATCGACATGATCCAGAGCCACCTGCTGCAGGTCATGGCGATCGTGGCGATGGAACCCCCGGCCACCCTGCACGAGACCGATCTGCGCGACGCGACCGCGGCCGCACTCCGTGCGACATCGCTGTGGGAGGACAACGCCGTGTGCTCCGCCCGCCGCGCCCGCTACACCGCGGGCAGCGTGGGTGATGAGGAGCTCCCCGCCTACGCCGACGAGCCCGGCGTCGACCCCGCCCGCGAGACCGAGACGCTGGCGGAGGTCACCCTCGAGGTGCGAACGGCCCGCTGGGAGGGCGTTCCCTTCACCCTCCGTTCGGGCAAGGCGCTCGGACGCAAGGACACCGAGATCGTGCTGACGTTCCGGCCGGTGCGCCACCTGCCCGCCGGCTTCACCGGGCACGCGCCCGGCTCGACCCTGCGGTTCTCGCTCGGCCCCGACAAGATCTCGCTCGGCCTGAACGTCAACGGCAACGAGGAGCCGTTCTCGCTCGTGCGGGAGGACGTGGAGGTGACGCTCGGCGACGGCGCTCTCCTCGCCTACAGCGAGGTGCTCTCCAGCATCCTCGACCAGGACGCGGCCCTCGCGGTCCGCGGCGACGCGGCCGAGCAGTGCTGGCGCATCGTGCAGCCCGTGCTGGACGCATGGCGACGCGGCGAGACGCCGTTGGACGAGTATCCGGCCGGATCCGCGGGTCCCGCCACCTGGCCGCAGCTGCCCTGACCCGCGTCAGGGCTGCAGCACCGCCAGCACGTTGCCCGCGGGGTCGGTGAACCACGCGATGTCGGGGCCGTACCCGCCGCCGCGCAGGATGCCTCGCTCGTCGGTGGCGAACTCCTCGTCGGAGTAGATCTTCGTCTCCACCCCTCGAGAGCGGAGGTCGTCGACCGCCGCGTCGATGTCGGTCACGGGGAAGTTCAGCACGGTGTAGGCCGCCGGCTCATGATTCGGTTTCGTGTACAGCAGCACGCGCGCCCCCGACGAGAGCTCGAGTTCCAGGAAGCCCATGGGATTGTCGACGACCGTCAGGCCGAGCACGTCCGCGTAGAACGTGCGGGCCGCATCCGTGTCGTCGATGCTGAAGCCGCTGAACGCGGCATCCGGTGTGAACATCGTGATCCCCCTCGATCGTCACGCCCCAGCTTGCTCCCACCGCGTGCGACTGTCGAGGGCGGATGCGGGTTCACCGCTCGACGAGCACGCCGTCTGCGTCGGCCCAGACGTGGTGGCCGGGGGTGAACACGACGCCCGCGATCTCGACAGCCACGTCGACCTCGCCCACGCCGTCCTTCGCGCTCTTGCGGGGGTTCGTGCCGAGCGCCTTCACCCCCAGCGGGAGGGTCTCGAGCACGGCCGCATCCCTGACCGCGCCGAAGACGATGATGCCGGCCCAGCCGTTGTCGACCGCGGCGCCCGCGATGATGTCGCCGACCAGGGCCGATTCCAGCGAGCCGCCGCCGTGGACGACCAGCACGGCCCCGTCTCCCGGCGTCTGCAGCAGCGACTTCACGAGGGCGTTGTCGCGGTGGCAGCGCACTGTGCGGACCGGACCGTCGAAGGCCCGCCGTCCCCCCAGGTCTCGCAGTTGCAGCGCGAGCGAGTCGAGCTGCTCACCCCGCTCGTCGTACACGTCGGCCGTCGCGATCACCATGCGTCCACGGTAGGACGCCGGATGCCGGAACCGTGCGGTGCGCTCGGTGAAGTTCTTTCCACATTCACACCCGGCTCGGATTCGGGAACATTCCGCCTCTGTATACCGTTGCATGGATCGGGCCGATGACGTCCCCCCGCATATTCGACCCCGAGGAGATCCTCATGTCTGACACTCTCGACCGCACCGCGCCCACCGACGCGCCTATTCTCGACGTGCTCTCGCAGCGCTGGAGCACCCGCGCCTACGACAGCGTGACCCCGATCGACGAAGACGCCCTGCGCGGCGCGCTCGAGGCGGCCCGCTGGTCCCCCTCGGCCTACAACAACCAGCCCTGGCGCTTCATCGTGGCCCGCCGCGGCACCGAGACCCACGCCAAGGTCGTCGCCAGCATGGTCGAGTTCAACCAGGCGTGGGCTGCCCCCGCCGGCGCGCTCGTCGTCTTCATCGCCGAGACCTCTCGCGGCGAGCACCAGTTCCCCTCCGCGTTCTACGACCTCGGCCAGGCCGCCGCGCACTTCACCGTGCAGGCGCACGCCAACGGTCTGTACACCCACCAGCTCACCGGCTTCGACGCGGCCGCCGTCTCCGGGGCCTTCGACCTCGCGCCCGAGTTCACGCCCTTCTCGATCATGGCCGTCGGCAACCACGGCACGATCGAGGACGCCCCCGAGTTCGCCCGTGACGGCGAGCGCGCTCCTCGCGTCCGCCGCCCCATCGAGGAGTCGGTCGTCGTCAACGACTGATCCCCTCCGCCCCCGCGGCACTCCCCGCGCGCGGCTCTCCGCGTTGTGCTCCCCGCCCGCGGCGCCCTCGCATGAGCGGCGCGCCCGCCCGCACCCCGTGGTTCCCCTGTCGCAGATCGCCCCCCGAGGCTCGACCTGTGACAGGGGAACCACGCCACCCCCCAGCTCGCCTGTCACAGATCGACGCTCCGCGCTCGATCTGTGACAGGCGAGCTGTCGTTTCGGGTCGACCGGGCGCGACGGCGGGGCGCGACGGGGCACATCGGGGCCCGGCACTCTAGACGCCGCCACATCCGGGCACCAGCCTGCGCGACGTCTGCGCGCGACGTGCCTATCGTGAGGCATGGTCCCGAGCATCGTCGGAGTCGGCACAGCCGTGCCGGACACCCGGCTCACCCAGTCGCAGATCCGCGACCTCTTCCTCGCGCAGCCCGGTCTCGACCGCCGCGCGCAACGGATCCTCGGTGCCGCGTTCGACGCGGCGGCCATCGAGACCCGCCACACGGTGCTGGCATCGCTCACCGGCGATGCCCCGCCCGAAGCTCTCGCGGTGCGCGACGGCGACCTGCTTCTCGACCCGAGCACCTCCGCGCGAAACGCCGAGTTCCGCCGCCTCGCGCCCGATCTGTTCGCGCGAGCGGGCAGAGCGGCGCTGGCCGATGCCGGAGTCGCCGCAGACGAGGTGACGCACGTCATCACCGTCAGCTGCACCGGGCTGTTCGCCCCCGGCCCCGACATGCTGCTCGTGCGCGACCTGGGTCTGCGCCCGGCGACCGAGCGCTACCACCACGGGTTCGTCGGCTGTGCCGCAGCCGTGCCGGCGCTGCGCGCAGCCCACCGCATCGCCGTCGCACAGCCGGACGCCGTCGTGCTCGTCGCGTGCGCCGAGCTGTGCTCCCTGCACCTGCGCGTCAGCGACGATCCGGAGCAGATCGTCGCCGCATCCCTCTTCGCCGACGGCGCCGCGGCCGCTGTCGTGACCTCCCGCGAGCACGCGGGGCGCCGGTTCGAGCTGGACGAGTTCCGCACCGCACTCAGCGACGACGGCGAGCACGACATGGTGTGGACCATCGGCGACCACGGCTTCGAGATGACGCTCACCGCCGAGGTGCCCCGCATCGCGGGGCGTGAGGTCGCCGATGCGGTCGCCTACCTCGACGGCGCCACCGCCTGGGCGATCCACCCGGGCGGGCGCAGCGTCCTGGATCGGGTGGCCGCCGGGCTCGGACTCTCCGAGGAGCAGATGGCCCCGTCGCGCGAGGTGCTGCGCGCGTTCGGCAACATGTCCAGCGCGACGGTGCTGTTCATCCTCGACCGGATGCGGCGCGACCCCGCCCTCGCCGACGGCACGACGCTGGGACTCCTCGCCTTCGGCCCCGGACTCACGGTCGAGTCCGGGCGTCTCCTCGTGCGAGGCGACGCGTGAACCTCGCGGAGCGCGATGCTTCGCTCCGCGAGCTGATGGACGACCCGGACTGCGACCCGCGGCTGCTCGCGGCGACGTACCGCCGCTTCGGTCTCGTGAACCGGCTGGTCGCGGGGTGGACCGGCGTCTACCGTCGGACGCTCCGTCCGTATCTGTCCGGCCTCGGACGCCCGGCACGCGTGCTGGATCTGGGATGCGGCGGCGGGGACGTGGTTGCGCACCTCGCCGCGCTCGCCCGCGCCGACGGGCTGCGGGTGCAGTGGGTCGGCGCAGACCCCGATTCGCGCGCCATCGAGGCCGCGGCCGTGCGTGCCGCATCCGATGTGTCCTTCCGCTGCACCGGCTCGCGCGCTCTGCGCGAGAGCGGCGAGCGCTTCGACGCGGTGCTCTCGAACCATGTGCTGCATCATCTGGATGCGGCGGAGCTCGCCGCGTTCGTCGACGACTCCGCCGCGCTCTCGACGGGGCTCGTCCTGCACGGCGACATCGAGCGGGGGCGCCTGGCGTACGCGCTCTACGGCGTCGGCATCCTTCCGCTGGCCCCCGGCACCTTCCTGCGCACCGACGGACTCCGCTCGATCCGGCGCAGCTATCGGGTCGCCGAACTCGCGTCGCGCCTTCCCGAGGGATGGCGGGTGGAGCGTCCTGCTCGCTTCCGCGTGCTGGCGGTGAGGGAGCCCCGTGCCTGAGGTCATCGTCGTCGGCGCGGGCCCCGTGGGGCTCCTTCTCACAGCGGAGCTGCGCCGGCTCGGCGTAGAGGTCGCCACGCTCGAGAGGCGGCCCGGCCCGGGCGACGGCACGCGGGCGATCGGCATCCATCCGCCCACGCTCGCCGCGCTCGAATCCTGCGGTGCGACGGAGCGCCTGCTCGCCGACGCCGTGCGCGTCGAGAGGGGGGAGGCGCGCACCGGCGGCCGGTTGGTCGGCGCGGTCGACTTCCGTCGTCTGTCCGCCCGCTTCCCCTTCGTCGCGACCCTCCCGCAGCGCGTGACGGAGGGCGTGCTCGCCGATCTCGCTGGGCCGATCGAGCGCGGGGTCACGGTGGCGGCCGTGCACGATGACGGCGACCGGATGCGGGTGCGCTCGGCCGACGGCCGCGAGTTCACCGCGCGCGTGGTGATCGTTGCCGGCGGCTGGGGCGGCCGGGACCTCGCGTACCGCCCCGGCGCGCTTCGGGTGCACGAGTACCGCGACCGGTATCTCATGACCGATACGGCGATGGACGCGTCCGACCCGGTGGCGGTGATCCGGCTCGACGCCGCCGGTGTCATGGAGTCCTTCCCGCTGCCCGGCTCCGCCCGCCGCTTCGTGCTGCACGACGCCGAAGGCGGCCCGGACGAGCCCCACGCCCGACGCGAGCGGATGCGGCGCGCGCTGCGCGAGCGCGGCGAGGAGGAGGCCGCCGACCGTATGGAGGTCGTGACCGCCTTCCGGGTGCGGCGCCTCGTCGCTCCACGCCTGCGGCGGGGCGGTCTCGTCGTCGTGGGCGACGCGGCCCACGAAGTGAGCCCGATCGGCGGGCAGGGCATGAACCTCGGGCTGCTGGATGCGGTGACGCTCGCCCCGCTCGTCGCCGAGGCGCTCCGCACCGGATCTCTCACCTCCCCCGCGCTCGACCGATGGGAGCGCCGCCGCGTGCGCTCCGCGCGGATCGCGGCCGCAATGGCCACCGTGAACACCGCGCTCGGGCGCCCGGCCGGCGCGGTGACCCACCGCATCCGCGGTACGGCGCTCGGGATGCTGCTGCGCAGCCCCGTCGGGGCCGTGCTCACGCGTGCCTACGCGATGGGCTTCGACGCCGACGCCCGCTGAGGTTGCCCACAGGCACCGGCGGCGCGCGAGCGGATCTGACAGCATTCACCCGTGAGCATGCGACGGTTCCGGACCCTCGGCGCGATGACCCTGGCCACGGCAGCACTGGTGCTGACAGCGTGCACCGCGGCACCGGACGATGCGGCCGAGCCGTCCGCATCGTCGAGCCCGACCGCCACGCATGCACCGTCGACCGCTCCCGCTCCCGCTCCCGCAGCATCCGCCGACACCGCGGACGGGCCCGTCGAGAGCTTCCGCGCGTGGTTCGAAGCGACGCGGACGCCCGATCCCGCCGCGGCGTGCGCGGCGCTGTCGCCCGCTCTGGCGGAGCGCATGCTCGCCGAGCTGAACCAGAACGGGCTCGACCTCACCACCTGCGAGGAGATGATCCAGGCGACCTCGGAGCTTTACCGCGCCACCGGCCAGAGCGCCGACGTCGATGTGCAGGTGCAGTCCGAGACGGCCACCGACGCCACCCTGTTCGTCACCTACGGCGCGTCCGGCGATTGCGGGACGGTCGTCATGCACCGCGACGCGTCGTCGTGGATCATCACGGACGAATCGCGGGAGTGCGCCGGGTAGAAGCGCTCAGGCGGTCAGCGAGCCGCCGGTCGCCACGAGTTGCACAGCGAGCAGGAGCGCGGCTCCCATCACGAGGCGGAACACGATGCGTCCGGGGCGACGCGCCCACGCGCATCCCACGGCCACGACCGCCACGCCGACCACGGCGGCGAAGAAGACCCACGAGACGATCGGCGCCGCATCCCTCGCCGGCCCGAGCCGCACGGCCACCGCGCCGCCGATGATCCCGACGCCCGCCAGCGCGCCCGACCAGCGCGCGCCGATCCGATGCGGCAGTCCGCGGATGCCGGTGCGTTGATCGTCGTCGAGATCCGGCAGCACGTTGGCCAGGTGCACCGCCGCCCCGAGTGACGCTCCGGCGGCGGTCGCCCACGGTGCCGCGAGCGCCGGCTCCGCGGCCGAGAGAGTCGCGAGCGACGGGAGGAGCCCGAAGCTCACCAGGAACGGCACGATCGAGAACGGCGTTGCCTTCAACGGCGCGTTGTACAGCCACGCGGAGGCGATCGTCACCGCCTGGGCGACCAGCAGTCCCCATCCGAGCGGCGCCGACAGCAGCAGCGCGCCGGCGACGGATGCGGCGGCGACCGCCCAGGCGGTACGGAGGCCGACCTCGCCGCGCGCGAGCGGCTTGTCGGTGCGGCCGACGGCCCGATCCCGGCCGGCGTCGATCGCATCGTTCGACAGGCCGATCGAGACCTGACCGGCGAAGACGGCGGCCGTCAGCAGCGCGATGCGCCACGGTGCGAGCCCGGCCGAGACGCCCAGCGCGAGCGCGAGCACCGTGACGACAAGGGCGGGACCCGGATGCGTGGACGCCCAGAGCGCGCGCACACTCGCCAGGGCTCGGGTCATGCTCCGACCGTAAGCGGCCGCATCCGTCTTGCCTCGCGGGTTGACGGCGACGCGCCGGTCAGTCGCCCGCGACGACCTGGGCCTGGATGCGGGTGATCGCCGCGCCCAGGCGGCCCCGCGCGAGAAGCCCGCCCGCGACCAGGGGGCCCGATGCGTCGCGACCGACCGGAGGCAGAAGGCGCAGCGCCGCGCGCGTATCCCGGGTGAGAAGCGCGAGCTGCCGGTCGATCTCGGCGTCGAACGAACCGGGAGCCGCCGTATCCGCCGCCAGCGCGGCATAAGCGGCAGCGCCCAGCGCGTGCGCACCCATGTGCGCGACGCCGGCCGCCTGTGCCGCGGAGCGGGCGGCCGCGACAGCCGGTGCGCCGGTCACCGCGTGCGCGGCCCGGCCGGCGACGAAACGCCGCTTGATCTCGCCTGCCGCATCCAGCTCTCCGCGCGCGTATGCACGCGCTCGGGCGATGGCATCGCGAGGCCGATCGTCACCGGGAGCCTCGGCCTCGAACAGGGCGAGCACGCGCTCGGCGCACTCCGCCGCCCAGGCCGCGACCAGGCGACGATCGGCGTCGTCGAGCGACTGCGGAGAAGGCACCTTTCCTGTCTACACCGCATCCGGCCGTCGGCACACGATGGCGCCGACCGGGCGTGCACCGCGGGCCGCGCGACGGTGCGTCTCGAGGATCTCGAACCCCTTGCCCTCCAGGCACCGTTCCAGTTCCGCGGCGGGCCAGCGCCACGCACCGACGACCGCGTGGTCGAACGGCTCGACCGCATCCGCATCGAAGAATCCGAGCACGAGAGACCCACCCGGGCGCAGCACCCGCGCGAACTCGGCGAGGGGCACGCCGATGCGAGCCGGTGCGTGGTGGATCGTCGAGAACCACGCGAGTATGCCGCCCACACACGCGTCCGGCGCGTCGATCGCGTCGATCGTGCCGAGATCGAACCGGATGCCGGGGTGATTCGCCCGGGCCGTCTCGACGAACTCCGGCGTCAGGTCGATGCCCCGCACGTCGAGACCGCGCTCGGCGAGGTGCGCGCTCCAGTGGCCGGGCCCGCACCCCGCATCGAGGACCGGGCCGTGGATGCCGTCGGCCCAGGTCTCGACCAGCTGACGGTCGAAAGGGTGCACGGCGGCCATCGTTCCCAGTGCCTGCGCGTACTCGGCGGCCCGCCGGTCGTACGCCTCGGCCACATCCGTCACCCGTCGAGCGTATCCGGCGCCCCGCCCCGTCAGGAGATCTCCCTCCCGCAGGACGATTCGCGAAGGATCATCCTGCACCGTGGCGATCTCCTGACGAAGGATGCGGCGCAGACGGTCCTCAGATCCAGCCGCGCTCCTGCGCGCGCAGCAACGCCTGCTGACGCGTCTCCAGGTGCAGCTTGCCGAGGATCGACGAGACGTGGTTGCGCACCGTGCCGGGCGACAGGTGCAGTGTCCGAGCGATCGTGGCGATCGTCTGTCCCTCGGCACCGGCCCGCAGCACGTCGAGCTCACGGTCCGTGAGGGGGCTCCGCTCGTCAGCGAGAGCATCGGCGGCGATCTCGGGATCGACGTACCGACGCCCCGCGGCGACCTGCCGGATGACGTCGGCGACGTCCTGCGCCGGACGCGACTTGGGAAGGAAGCCTTCGACCCCCGCCTGCAGCGCGCGCCGAAGCACACCCGGCCGCGCGTGCCGGGTCACCGCGACGACCCGCGAACGCGTCTGCTTGCGCACCCGCGCCGCCGCATCGATGCCGTCCAGAACCGGCATCTCGACGTCGAAGAGGCACACGTCCGGCTGCAGGCGTAGCGCCGCCGCCACCGCCTGCTCGCCGTCGACGCATTCGCCGACCACCTCGATGTCCTGCTCCAACCGCAGCAGCGCGGCGAGCGCGGTGCGGATCATGTCCTCGTCGTCGGCGATGAGCACCCGGATCATGCGCTCACCCCCGTCGGCACGCGCGCGTCCAGGACGAACACATCGTCGTCGAGCTCGGTCACGAGCGATCCGCCCGCCTCGGCGAGACGCGCCGTCATGCCGTCGATCCCCGCGCCCTCCCCCGTGGCCGCACCGCCGCGGTCGTTCTCAGCCCGGTACCGCCAGCCGCCGGCGTCCCGCTCCAACGAGAGCCGGGCGAAGCGGCCGCCGCCGTGTTTGAGGATGTTGGTCGTGCTCTCGCGCACGACGGGTCCGAGCGCGTCGCGGGGTGCGCCGGCCGCATCCGGGCTCACGGCCAGCTCGACGCTGAGTCCTGCCGCACGCAAGAGGTCGGCGGCGTTGGCCAGCTCGTCCGGGAGCGGAACGCCGCGGAAGCGCGCGGCGAGCGCCCTCGTGCCCACACGGGCCTCATCGACCTCGCGTCGCGCGGCGCGGATGTGTTCGAGTGCGGCGGGCGGGTCGGCGCTCAGGCGTTCGGCGAGTTCGAGTTGCAGCGCAACGACCTGCAGATGGTGGCCTTGCAGATCGTGCACATCGCTTGCCAGGCGCAGTCGTTCCTGGGTCGCCGCGAGGTTCGCCTCGGTGAGGCGGGCGCGGTCGAGCTCGCGCACGATGTCCCACCACCAGAGCATGCTGACGACGGTGATCGGCAACGCCACCGGGAACATGAAGAGCACGAAGATGGGTCCGTAGACGAGGGTCGCCTCACCCTCGACCGCGCGCAGGTACTCGATCACCGCGACGGCAGCGAGTACGACGGTGACGAGTCCCGTGACCCGGGCCCGCACGCCCCTCGGCCAGGGCAGAGTGCACACGAGTGCTCCCACGAGGGCCAGCGCCAGCGTGATGCTGCCGGTCACGACCCCGATCGCCACGGCTGCCGCCGCACCGAGGCCGAACGCGGCGACGCGCATCCACCGTCGGCTTCCCGCCGCATCCGCCCGGAAGTAGTCGAGGCCCGTCATGACGAACGCCACAAGCCAGGCGAGGGATGCGGCCGCGAACACGATCAGCTCCGGGGCGGACTCGGTGACCCAGGTCGGGATGGCCCACACCGTGAGCGTGCCGACGGCGAAGAACACGGCGGACGAGAACGTGTACCACCACGTCGCGCGCACGCCGCGACCGACGGCGGGCTCGGCGGCGGCCGGGGGTGATGAAGCACTCACGCCGACCAGGCTACGGGCATGACAAAAGTCATGCCCGACCCGCCCTTTCCTCCCCGGCGGAGGTGACGCGACGGCACTGCCGACGAAGGACGCGGCCCGGTGGGATGGAGACGTTCCCCCGACCGCGCATCCCACCCCGACGGAGCCGACATGCACGATCTCATCGCAGGATTCCAGAATCTCATCGCCACCGTCCCCGAGCTGGTGCAACCGCTCATCGTCGCACTCGCGGGCGCCGTCCCGTTCGTCGAGGGCGAGGGTGCGACCGTCATCGGCATCGTCGGCGGCATCCACCCGATCGTCGCCGCCGTCGCCGCCGCTGTCGGCAACTTCGTCTGCGTCGCGATCGTGGTGCTCGTGGGGGCGGGCGTCCGATCCGCCGTGACCTCCGGGCGCGCCGCCACCGCCGTCGGTCAGGTCACCGAGACGTCGCCGCGCCGAGAGAAGTTCCAGCGCGCCTTCGTGCGCTACGGCGTGCCGGGCGTGAGCCTGCTCGGGCCGCTGCTGCTTCCGACGCAGCTCACCTCCGCGATGCTCGCCGGCGCCGGTGTCACGAAGGGCCGGATCCTGGTGTGGCAGGCCATCGCCATCACGATGTGGACCACCATCGCGACCCTCATCGTCACCGGCGTCTGGGCCTTCGCCGGCATCCTCTGAGCACGCACGAGAGGCCCCGCATCCGTCGGGATGCGGGGCCTCTCGTGCGTCGATCAGTCGTCGAGCAGCTCGGCCTCGATGACATCGTCGTCGTCCGGAGCGGACTCGGATGCGGCCGTGCCGGCACTCGTCAGCACGAGCTGCGAGCCGTCGGCGGCGACATCCACCCGCACGACGTCGCCGTCGTGCACGCCGCCCGAGAGGATCGCCATCGCGAGGCGGTCCTGGATCTCGGACTGGATGAGCCGGCGCAACGGCCGGGCGCCGAACACCGGGTCGTAGCCGCGCTCGGCGAGCCAGGCGCGGGCGTCCGGAGTGACCGCGAGCGTGAGCCGGCGGTCCTTCAGCCGACGCTGCAGCGCATCCACCGACAGCTCCACGATCTGTGCGAGGTCGTCCTGGCTCAGGGCCTGGAACATCACGATGTCGTCGAGGCGGTTGAGGAACTCGGGACGGAAGGCCTGCCGCAGCAGTACCTGCACCTGCTCGCGCTTCTGCTCGAGCGTCAGCATCGGGTCGATCAGGATCGGCGAGCCGAGGTTCGAGGTGAGGATCAGGATGACGTTGCGGAAGTCGACCGTGCGCCCCTGGCCGTCGGTGAGGCGGCCGTCGTCCATGACCTGCAGCAGCACGTCGAAGACCTCCGGATGCGCCTTCTCGACCTCGTCGAGCAGCACGACCGAGTAGGGACGGCGACGCACGGCCTCGGTCAGCTGACCGCCCTGCTCGTAACCGACATACCCGGGAGGGGCGCCGACGAGGCGCGAGACCGAGTGCTTCTCGCCGTACTCCGACATGTCGATGCGCACCATGGCGTGCTCGTCGTCGAAGAGGAACTCCGCGAGAGCCTTCGCGAGCTCGGTCTTGCCGACGCCGGTGGGCCCCAGGAACAGGAACGAACCCGTGGGCCGGTTCGGGTCGCTGATTCCCGCACGCGAGCGGCGGACCGCATCCGAGACCGCCTTCACCGCCTCCTTCTGACCGATCAGACGCTTGCCGAGCTCGGCTTCCAGATGCACGAGCTTCTCGCTCTCGCCCTGCAGCAGACGTCCCACCGGGATGCCGGTCCATGCCGCGATCACCGAGGCGATGTCCTCGTCGGTGACCTGGTCGTTCACCATCCGGTCGCCGCTCGACTCCGCCTGCTCGGCCACGCCGAGCTCGCGCTCCAACGCGGGGATCTCGGCGTACAGCAGCCGCGAGGCACGCTCGAGGTTGCCCTCGCGCTGCGCACGCTCGGCGTCGATGCGCGCCGCATCCAGGCGGGTCTTGAGCTCACCGACACGGTTGAGCGACGCACGCTCCTGCTCCCACCGCGCCTGCAGCTCGCCGAGGCGCTCCTGCTCGACGCGGAGGTCCTCGCGGAGCTTCTCGAGGCGCTCCTTCGAGGCCGCGTCCTTCTCCTTCTTGAGCGCCAGTTCCTCCAGCTTCAGGCGGTCGACGTGGCGACGCAGCTCGTCGATCTCCAGTGGTGCGGAGTCGATCTCCATGCGCAGACGCGATGCGGCCTCGTCGATCAGGTCGATCGCCTTGTCGGGAAGCTGCCGCGACGGGATGTAGCGATTCGACAGCGCGGCGGCAGCGACCAGAGCACCGTCGGCGATGGCCACCTTGTGGTGGGCCTCGTAGCGTTCCTTGAGTCCGCGCAGGATGGCGACGGTGTCTTCGACCGTGGGCTCGCCCACGTACACCTGCTGGAAGCGGCGCTCGAGGGCCGCATCCTTCTCGATGAACTCGCGGTATTCGTCGAGCGTCGTCGCGCCGATCAGGCGCAGCTCACCGCGCGCGAGCATGGGCTTGAGCATGTTGGATGCGGCCACAGAGCCCTCGCCGCCGCCCGCGCCCATGAGCACGTGCAGCTCGTCGATGAAGGTGATGATGCGCCCGTCGGATTCGGTGATCTCCTTGAGGACGCTCTTCAGACGCTCCTCGAACTGGCCGCGGTACATGGCGCCTGCCACCAGCGCGGAGATGTCGAGGGAGACGAGTTCCTTGTTCTTGAGGCTCTCGGCGACGTCGCCCGCGACGATGCGCTGCGCGAGCCCCTCGACCACGGCGGTCTTTCCAACGCCGGGCTCGCCGATGAGGACGGGGTTGTTCTTGGTGCGGCGGGTCAGCACCTGGCTGACGCGCCGGATCTCGCTGTCGCGCCCGATGACGGGGTCGAGCTTGCCTTGACGGGCGCGCTCGGTGAGGTTGATGCCGAACTGCTCGAGGGCACTTTGCGACTCCTCCTGCCCGGGCTGTTGCGTGGCGTTCATATGTTCTCCTGAAATCTCCGGGACTCAAACTTGAGTCTCACAGGCTCAAGTTTATCACCGAGGGTCTTCGAGCACCAGAGGGCACCGCAGATGAGCGTTCGTCACGTAGCCGCCCGGACGGTCGACGCAGCGGCTACGGTGCTGCGGTGATCCGCCGAGCCTCACGCATGCCCCTGACGACCCGCGTGCTCCTCAGCTGCGCCGCGATCGGCGCTGCCGCCGCCGTGCTCCTGACGGTCGCGAACCTCACCGCCAAGCTCCTGATCCCGGTGTTCCCGCCGTCGGCGTACATCCTCGCCGGACTCTGGGCCGTGCCCGCGACACTCGCGCTGGCGCTGCTTCGCCGCCCGGGCGTCGGGGTTCTCACGGGTCTCGTCGCGGGACTGGCGATGACGCCCTTCAGCCCGCAGGGCGCCTACGTCATCCTCGCGACCCTCTGGTGGGGCGCCGCCTGCGAACTGCCGTTCCTCGTCACGCGATACCGCCGGTGGACGCTCCTGCTGCACGCGTGCGGTGGCATCGTCGCCGGAGCCGCGAGCATCGCGGTGTCGTACGCGACGGGCGTGATGACGCCCATGCCACTCGCCGCACAGCTCCTCACGATCACCCTCTCCGTCGTTGCGCCGACCGTCGCCGCCCTCGGCGGCGTGGCCCTGGCGGGGCGGCTGCGGCGAAGCGGCGTCGGCGATCAGTCCGCGAGCGGAGCCGCATCCAGCCGTTCCGCGACATCGGCCTGAGCGAAGGCGGCCGCCGCCTCCCGCATCCCGAGACGCACGGCGAGGTGCAGCGTCTCCGGGTCGCCCGCGGCGTCTCGCTGGAATGCCGCGAGGACCAGGGCGTCGACCACCACGAACGCGCGCCCGAGCGCTGCGCGCGCGTGCGGCGTCAGCGCGACCGCGTCCTGGCGCTCCAGCGCAGCCACGACATCGTCGAGGATCGTGAGGTCGGCAGGCGTGTCCCGGGCCGGGACGTCCACGAGCAGCCAGCCCGCGGTGCGGATGGCGCGGAACGACGGGATGGTGCGGTACGCCGTGAGCAGCGACCGCACGAGCGCGTGGAACACGCTCTGCCCGTCCGGGTGCGGCTGCGCGAGGGCTATGGCGATGAGACGGCGCAGCAGCTGGAAGTTGCGTTCACCGAGCGCCACGATGACGGCCTTCGCATCCGGGAAGTAGCGGTAGACGGTGCCGACCGAGGTATGCGCCTCCTCCGCGACGAGGGCGGGCGTGAGCTCGATCGCCCCCACCCGGTCGACGACGGATGCGGCGGCGCGCAGCAGCCCCTCCACCCGCTCGTTCGAACGCTCCTGCACGGGAAGCCGGCGTAGGCGGGTGACCGGCGTAGGCCGGCTCAGACTGTGGGGCATGCGGGCCTCCTCCCTTCGCCGCGGTGGTGCGCGATCACGACGATGGGCGGTCCCATCCGCTTCCGATGCTCGCGCTCCGACACCGCGGACGTCAATCCCGTGGCGCAGGAGGTGACGATCACTCAGCAATGCACCCCCGGCACGCCGACGGGACCGTACTCTCGCGTCGGCCCGCTACCCGTCGGGCGCATCCGCATCCGCTTTCCGAGAGGAACATCCCCCCATGACCTCCATGCCCCAGCCCACCGCTGAGACCGGCTCCACGTCGAACACCCCGGCCGTGCTGACGCACCTGGGCGGCATCCTGTTCTCGTTCATCCCCAGCCTCATCGTCTTCCTCGTGCAGCGCGGGACGGGCTCGAGCCTCTACGAGCAGGCCAAGGAGGCGCTCAACCTGCAGATCACGGTCTTCCTCGGGATGGTCGTGGCGGGCATCCTGGCGTTCATCATCAACGTGCCCGTGGGCGGGCTCGTGTGGATCGTGGGCGTCATCTTCGCCGTCATCGGTGCACGCGCCGCAGCCAAGGGCGAGCTGTACCGCAACCGCAGCATCCTGCGCCTGGTGAACTGAGCCGCGGCGGCCTGCAGTTCAGCGCGGCGATCACGCGACGGCGGCGACCGCCTCATCGGCCGGACACGCGAACCGGGCACGGTAGGCGGTCGGCGTCGTCGACAGGACGCGCGTGAAGTTCTGCCGCAGCACGGCCGCGGAGCCGAACCCGCACTCCGCAGCGATCCGATCCAGTCCGTAGTCGGTCTGCTCGAGCAGCCGCTGCGCGTGCAGCACCCGCTGGCGGGCCAGCCAGGACGCCGGCGTGGCCCCCAGATCGGCTTTGAAGCGCCGTGCGAAGGTGCGGGGCGACATGTGCGCCTTCGCCGCGAGCTGCTCGACCGACAGTTCCTGACGCAGGTTCTGCACCATCCACTCCGTCACCGGCGCGAGCGAAAGCGACGCGGTCGGCGCGAGCGGTCGCGAGATGAACTGAGCCTGGCCGCCTTCGCGTTGCGGGGCCACGACCATGCGGCGTGCGATCGTGTTGGTCGCCTCGGCCCCGAGCTCCTGCCGAAGCAGGTGCAGGCACGCATCCAGCCCCGCGGCCGTCCCCGCGCTCGTGATGACCTTGCCGTCCTGCACGTAGAGCACGTCCGGGTCGATGTCGAGGCTCGGGTACATCTCGGACATCCGGTCGGTGTACTTCCAGTGCGTCGTCGCGCGGCGTCCGTCGAGAACACCGGATGCGGCGAGCACGAACGACCCGCTGCACACGCTCAGCAGCCAGGCGTTGCGGCGCTCCGCACGGCGCAGCACGTTGGCCAGCCGCGCGTCGATCGTGCCCCAGGTGTCGCGCGGGACGGGAGTGACGACCACGAGATCGGCCTCGTCGGCGAACGAGAGATCGTGCTCGACATTGATCGAGAAGCCGAGGTTCGACATGATCGCGCCCGGCTCGATGGCGCAGACGCGGAAGTCGAACATCGGGATGCCGTCGTCGGTGCGATCGATACCGAACGCCTCGCAGGCCAAGCCGAATTCGAACGGGGTGAACCCGTGCTGGACGACGACGGCGACAGTTCTCATGGACTCTCCGAGTTGGCAGTATTAACGCGCTTATGGGCAATTCTGCCAGTCGTGGCACGATCGCACAACACATAGCTTTTCTGCCATGATCGCACTCATCGTCCTCGGCATCCTCTCGATCGTGGCCATCGTCGCCACCGTCATCGCCGTCGCGCGGGACGGTTACGGCCCGGTGCGCACCGACTGGAGCCGCCTCCCCGACCGCGACGACCCTGTGGCCCCCTCCTCGCCCGTCGCGCCCTCGACCACCGACGCGCAGCCGTCCCGCGTTCGAGGGACCCGTGTCGCGGTCGCGGCACCCGAGACGCCGCACGTCGCATCCCTCGAACGCGTCAGCTCCACCGCGCGCGCGTAACTCCCGGTCCGGCCGGCGTGTCTTGCGGGTCAGTCGCGCGGGGCGCGGCGGTACGGGGTCATCGCCCGCACCGTGTCGAGCAGGATGCGGGCCGACCGCTCCCACGAGAACCGCGCCACGTGCTCCCGACCGGCGGCGACGGTCGCGGCGCGCACATCGGGATCGTCCAGCTTCGCGACCGCCGCGGCGAACGCCCGTGGGTCGTGCGGATCGACGTACAGGGCGCCGTCACCGGCCACCTCGCGGAAGATCTCGAGGTCGGTGACGACGGCGGGAACGCCCAGCTCCAGCGCTTCGGCGATCGGCAGACCGTAACCCTCGTCGAGACTGGTCGTCGCGAGCACCGCGCGGTCGGCGAGCAGGCGCGCGTACTCCTCGTCGCTCACGCCGTTGTGGAACACGACGTCGGTGCCGGCGGGCGTGATCGCCTCGAGTTCGGCGCGGCGCTCGGTCGAGATGCGGCTGAGCAGGTGCAGGGTGCGACCCGGAAGAGAGGCCATCGCGCGCACCAGGTTGTCCACGTTCTTGTACGGCATGAACGAGCCCATGTAGACGATGTTCCGCACGGGTCCGCTCGCGTCCACCGCAACGCCGTCGAGGCGATCGGCCAGGCGCTGCGGAGCGTTGGGGATCACGACGACGGGCCGCGACGTGAGGTTCACGGCAGCGAACTGCCGCTTGCTCGTCTCGCTGACCGTGGCGACCACATCCGCCGCATTGAGCGTCAGGCGCTGCGGAAGGTAGCTGAGGTGGAACAGTCGCCACCCGAGCCGCACCGGGGCGGGCAGATCCTTCGGCGGCGTGCGGTGGCGGTAGTAGATCGTGTCGTGCAGCGTGAGGATGACACGGAATCGACGTCCGCCGGTGCCGATGGTCTGCATCGGGGAGAAGACGACATCCGGCGCGAAACGGTTGAGCAGCCGTGCGGTGAAGGGCTCGCGCCACGAGGTCGGCGCGTGGATCGCGAGCGTCTGCGCACCGTTCGGCAGCAGCGGGATCTGCCGGGCGTCGTGCACGAGGAACGTGACCTCGACGCCCGCATCCTCCGCGGCCGCCGACACCGCGGCGGCGAGCTCCGCGGAGTAACGGCTGATGCCGTCGTGGAAGTCCGTACGGATGTACCGCGCGTCGAAGAACAGCCGAAGCGGCCCGGCTGCCGTCACGGCTCGACCGACTGGCCCCGGTAGAGCTTCTCGAAGGTGTCGAGGGTGCGCGCGATGTCGTGGATCTCGACACCCTTCAGCGACGCCTCCTGCATCGCGCGATACTCCTCGGGGGATGCGGTGAGCACCCGCGTGAGCTTCTCGGCGAGGTCGTCGGCGTTCTGCGGCCGGAACAGCCAGCCGTTCTCCCCGTCGCGCACGAGGTGCGGCAACGCGAGCGCGTCGGCGGCCACGACGGGAAGACCCGACGCCATCGCCTCCATGGTCGCGATCGACTGCAGCTCGGCGATCGAGGGCATCGCGAACACCGTCGCGCGAGTGAGGATGCGGCGCAGCTCCTCCTCCTCCACACGACCGTGGAACGTCACACGATCGGCGAGACCCAGCTGTTGCACGAGCGCGTCCAGCGACTTGCGCTGGTCACCCCCGCCGACGACCTCGACGGTGGCGTTGAGCGCCGGGTCGAGCTTGGTCACTGCCTGCAGCAGGGTATCGACGTGCTTCTCGGTGGTGAGGCGCCCGACGAACAGGATGCGGTTCTCGTCGCGCGGCGACAGATCGGCCGTGTACCCGGAGGCGTCGATGCCGCAGCTGATCGGGATCACGCCGTGGATGTCGATCGTGGCCTCGAGGAAGTCGGCCGCACGGCGCGTGGGGGTCGTGACCGCGCGCGCCATGTGGAAGGTGCGCGACGCGTCGTCCCACGCGAGCTTGACGAAGACCTTGTCGAGCACGGGCGGGAGCGTCGTGAAGTCGAGGATGTTCTCGGCCATGACGTGGTTGGTGGCGACGACCGGGATGCCGCGCTTACGCGCCTCGCGCGCGAGACCGCGACCGATGACGATGTGCGACTGGATGTGCACGACGTCCGGCTTCACACTGTCGAGCACCTGCCGCGCGTAGTGCTTCGAGCGCCACGGCCAGACGAAACGGAGCCAGTCGTGCGGCTTCCAGCGCACGGCGGGCAGGCGGTGCACCGTGACCGGCACGCCCTCGATGATCTCGGTCGCCGGCGGGTACGTGCGGTACTTCAGGCCGGGGGCGACGACGTGCACGTCGTGGCCACGGCTCGCGAGACCGGCGGCGAGCCGCTCGGCGAAACGCGCGGCCCCGTTCACGTCGGGTGCGAACGTGTCGCAGCCGATGACGATCGTGAGGGGGCGTTCGGTATCCGGCGCCGGTTCGGGGACATCGGGCGTCGAGGGGGTAGTCACGTGTGGTGGCTGCCTCTCTGGGGGGGTCGTTTGCGGGGTGCGCAGGCATCCCGAGTCTACCGGAGCCCTCCCGAGCGCCACCGAGGCACCCCGCCCTACGCTGGTTGTCATGATGCGATTGCAGGCCGACGCCGATGAGACCCAGTGGGTCGCCGTCACCGAATCGTTGGGGCTGCGCGGCCGTCGTCACCGCAAGAAAGCACTGCGGATGCTGATGGCACAGGGCTCGCTCGCCACCGGCGCCGAGCAGCGCACCGGCAGCGGTTTCGCGGCGTGGCTCGTGAGCCAGGCGACGCCGTTGCTCATGAGACGCGCCGCCGGACGCGTCCTGGCGTGGATGTGGCGCGCGGACCCCGAGCTCGTCGTCGTGCTCGCGCAGGTGCAGGAGGCGACGCCGCAGTTGCGGACCGCCCGCGCCATGATGCCGATGGAGTACGACGACACAGAGGACTTCCGCAACCCGCACCTGGGTACGGGCGAGCGCCTGCTGATGGACCTGCCGTCGAACCCGAAGGCGCCGCCCTTTGCGACCTACACGTGGGACATCGGCACGCACCTCATCACGCTGACCGCGGTCTTCGGCGACCGCGAGCGGGTGAAGACCGCGGTCCCGGCCGTGGATGCCCTCGCGCGCACGCTGCGGGCGGTCGACGACCTGCCGATCGGCGAGTCGCCCGACGTCCTGCGCATCGACCCGGCCTGACCGCCCGACCGACGGGCCGGGCGGCGGCGCTCAGCTGGGGGGAACGCCCGGTGCGGGCGGCCCCGACGGAGGAACGGGGGCGGAGGGGACGTCCTCCGGGCTCAGGGACTCGGCAGCAGCATCCGCCGTCGTCTCCGGCGCTACCGGCGCCTCCTCGACCAGCTCGGCCGCGGCCTGCTCGAACTGCGAGCGGTACAGGCGCCAGTAGGAGCCCTCGGCGGCGATGAGCTGCTCGTGCGTGCCCTGTTCGACAATGTCGCCGTGCTCCATCACGAGGATGAGATCCGCGTCGCGGATCGTCGAGAGCCGGTGCGCGATCACGAACGAGGTGCGTCCCTCGCGCAGCGCCGCCATCGCGTGCTGCAGCAACAGCTCGGTGCGGGTGTCGACAGAGCTGGTGGCCTCGTCGAGGATCAGCACCTCGGGGCGCGCGACGAACGCTCGGGCGATCGTGATGAGCTGCTTCTCTCCGGCGGAGACGTTCGCCGCATCCTCATCGAGCACCGTGTCGTACCCGTCGGGGAGCGTCTGGACGAACGGATCGACACGCGTCGCGACGGCGGCCTCGACCACTTCTTCGTCGGTGGCGTCGGCGCGCCCGTAGCGGATGTTCTCGCGGATGGATCCCGCGAACAGCCACGGGTCCTGCAGCACCATGCCGGTGCGTGAGCGCACGTCGTCGCGGGTGACTTCGGCGATGTCCTGTCCGTCGAGCAGGATGCGGCCGCCGTCGAGCTCGTAGAAGCGCATGATCAGATTGACGAGCGTGGTCTTGCCGGCGCCGGTGGGTCCGACGATCGCCACCGTCTGTCCGGGTTCGACCCGGAACGACAGGTCGGTGATGAGCGGTTTGTCGGGCGAGTAGGAGAACGCGACGTTCTGGAACTCGATGACGCCCCGGCCGCCCGCGGGTGCGGGAGCGTCGTCGGAGTCGGGCTCCTGCTCCTCGGCGTCGAGCAGATCGAACACACGCTCCGCGGATGCGGTGCCCGACTGGATGACGGCCGCCATCCCGCCCAGCTCCGACAGCGGCTGCGTGAACTGCTGCGAGTACTGGATGAAGGCCTGCACGTCGCCGAGACGCAGCTGACCCGATGCCACCATCAGGGCACCGAGCACCGCGATGCCCACGTAGGTGAGGTTTCCGACGAACATCATGCCCGGCATGATGATGCCCGACAGGAACTGCGCGCGGAAGCTCGCACGGTACAGCTCCTCGTTCTCGGCCTGGAACTTCTCGCGCGCATCCGCCTCGCGTCCGTAGACCTTGACGAGCGCGTGACCCGAGAAGGACTCCTCGACGCGGGCGTTGAGCCGCCCCACCTTTCGCCACTGCAGCGCGAAGGACTTCTGCGACTTCGGCCCGATGACGCCGAAGATGACCGCCATGAGCGGCAGCGAGACGAGGGCGACGAGGGCGAGCTGCCACGAGATGGAGAACATCATCACGAGCACGCCGACGACCGTCAGAACCGATGTCACCACGGTCGAGAGCGACTGCTGCATCGTCTGGGTGATGTTGTCGATGTCGTTCGTGACGCGGGAGATGAGCTCACCGCGCTGCACCCGGTCGAAGTACGACAGCGGCAGACGGTTGATCTTCGCCTCGACGGATTCACGCAGGCGCCACATCGTGCGCACCATGATCACGTTGATGACGTAGCCCTGGAACCACGTGAGCACGGCGGACGCGATGTAGATCGCCAGGGCGGCCATGGTGACCACCCGCAGTCGCTCGAAGTCGATGCCCGCACCCACCGCGAAGTTCGGCATGGCTCCGACGATGTTGGCGATGTCTCCCTGCCCCGCCGCCTGCAGCGCGGCGACCACGTCGGCCTGCGAGGCGCCCGCGGGGAACTGGCCCCCCAGACCCGCAGAGACGACGCCCTCGAAGATGACGTTCGTCGCCTCGCCGAGCACGCGAGGCGCGATGACGGCCAGCACGACGCCGGCGGCACCCGCGAGGGAGACGAGGGTGAAGGCGACCGCGTGGGGCTTCAGCAACCCGATGAGCCGCAGGAACGACTTTCCGAAGTTCGCGGCCTTGCCGGGTGCGACGGAGTCCCAGCTGCCCGAGTTCTGGCGCGCCTGCTCGGCGAGCTCCAGTTCGAGGCGCTCTTCTTCTGTCAGCGCGTCGGGCGTGCTCATGCGTCCACCCCCAGCTGCGATTCGACGATCTCTCGGTACGTGTCGTTGTCGGCGAGCAGTTCTTCGTGCGTGCCCACGCCCACCATGCGACCGCCGTCGAGCACGACGATGCGGTCGGCGCCCGTGACGGTCGAGATCCGCTGCGCGACGACGATCTTGGTGACGTCCGGCAGCCGCTCCCAGAGCGCTTGGCGCAGCCGCGCGTCGGTGCGCAGATCGAGCGCGGAGAACGAATCGTCGAACACGAAGAGGTCGGGGCGGTGCACGATCGCTCGCGCGATCGCGAGGCGCTGACGCTGGCCGCCCGAGACGTTCGTGCCGCCTTGCGCGATGGTGGCCTCGAGGCCGCCGGACATCTCGGACACGAAGTCCCTCGCCTGCGCGATCTCGAGCGCCTCCCACAGCTCGTCGTCGCTCGCATCCTCACGGCCGAAGCGGAGGTTGGAGGCGACGGTTCCGGTGAACAGGAACGGACGTTGCGGCACGAGGCCGATGCCCTTCCAGAGCAGGTCGAGGTCCGCCTCGCGTACATCGACGCCCGCCACCCGCACGGCACCGCCGGTGACGTCGAACAGTCGAGGGATGAGCGAGACGAGCGTGGACTTGCCGGACCCCGTCGAACCCACGATCGCGACCGTCTCACCCCGCGCCGCGTGGAACGAGATGCCCTGCAGCACGGGAGCGTTCGCGCCGGGGTAGCTGAACGACACGTCGTCGAGTTCCAGAGCGCCGGGCGCGGGGAAGAGCGTGACGGGCTGCACGGGTCGGGCGAGCCCTCCCTCGGCGTCGAGCACTTCGCCGATGCGCTCGGCCGACACCGCGGCGCGCGGGATCATGATCGTCATGAAGCTCGCCATGAGCACCCCCATGAGGATCTGCCCGACGTACTGCATGAAGGCGAAGAGCGTTCCGACCTCGACGCCCCCGGCGTCGATCTGACGGCCGCCGAACCAGATCACTCCGACGACCGTGACGTTCAGCACCAGCATCGCGAGCGGGAACAGGAGCACGAAGAGCGATCCGACCTTGCGTCCGATGACCATGATGTCGGTGTTGGCGAGGCGGAAGCGCTCGGCCTCGATCGACTCGCGCACGAACGCGCGCACGACGCGCACGCCCGTCAGCTGCTCGCGCATGACGCGGTTGACGGCGTCGAGCTTCTTCTGGAACTGCCGGAACAACGGCACCATGCGCGCGATGATGAGGCCCGCCACGAGCAGCAGCGCGGGCACCGCGACCGCGATCAGCCAGCTGAGCCCCACATCCTGCTGCACCGCCATCACGATGCCGCCGATGGCCAGCAGGGGTGCGGTCACGAGCATCGTGGAGCCCATCATCGCGAGCATCTGCACCTGCTGCACGTCGTTCGTGTTGCGGGTGATGAGCGAGCCCGGGCCGAACTGCGAGACCTCGCGCTCGGAGAAGCCGCTGACCTTCTGGAACACGTCACGACGGATGTCGCGGCCGGCCGACATCGCGGCACGGGCGGCGAAGAAGGTGGCGATGACGGATGCGGTGATCTGCCCGAGCGAGATCACCAGCATGATCGTGCCCGTCGACCAGATGTAGCCGGTGTCGCCGCGGGTGACGCCGTTGTCGATGATGTCGGCGTTCAGACGCGGCAGGTAGAGCGATGCCATGGCGGAGGCGAACTGGAAGACCAGCAGACCCAGCAGCCACCAGCGATAGGGCGCGAGATAGCGCAGCAGGAGTTTTACGAGCACGATGCCTCCCGAGGCGGGGCGCGGTTCACACGCCGAGCACAGGTTAGGCCCGAGCTCCGACACCCCGCATCCGCCGGCGGGAGGATTTCGCTCAGGGCGTGGGCTTCTCCGCCGCGGCGAGCGCCGCGCGCGCCGCCGCGAGTTCCTGCTCGAGCCGCGCGACGTCGGCGCGGGTGGCGGGCAGCTGCTCCTGATGGCCGCGGGTGACGCGCTCCATGACCCACGACGAGAAGGTCGCGACGATGAGTCCCACGAGCACGACACCGCCCACCATGAGCGCGACCGCGATGACGCGGCCCGGCACGGTGACGGGTGTGAAGTCGCCGTAGCCCACGGTCGTCACGGTGCAGAACGCCCACCACACCGCATCTCCGAAACTCCGGATGTTGCTGCCCGCCGCGTGACGTTCCACGTTGAGCACGGCGAGGGCCGCGGTCCAGATCAGCAACAGCGCGGCCGCGATGCCGTACACGAGCATCCTGGCCCGCAGGGAGCTGGCCGCGGTGCGGGTGAACGAAGGAATGCGCGTGAGCGCCCCGAGCAGACGGATCGGCCGCAGGATCGGCAGGAGCGCTACGGCGAGATCGAACAGGTGCGTGCGGAACCACCGCCACTTCGGACGCGACATCGCCAGCCGCGCGAGGTAGTCGACGATGAACATCACCCAGGTGATCGTGAGGATCGACGAGGTGATGATCGCGGCGACCCCCGACACGTCCGCGATGACGTGCACCGTCTGCGTGAGGATGAACACGAGCGCCGCGATCGTCAGCGGCCAGTACGTCATCCGCTCCCACCTGGCGGTGGCCGCGGTCTCACCGCGCGGGTTCACCCCCGCGCCGCGTTGCTGCCGCCCGTCCCCGTGCACACCTGCACTCTAGAGCGCACCGGGTCGCCTCACACCGCGACGTCGCCGACCAGGTTGACCCGGATGCCCATGGCGTCGAAGGCCGCGGCCTTCGCTATGAGTGCGCGGTCGGCCGTCTCGGCATCCGGCGCGTAGACGACCTGCGCGTGGTTCGCCTTGTGACGGGCCATGAACTGGTCGCGGCCGATGCCGTGCAGCACGACGTGTGCGATGGGCCACTCCGGGTTCGTCGCCTCCTTGCGGCGGCGCGTCTCCTCCTCGGGCAGCTCCACCGCGCTCGCCCGGAAGATGTCGGCCTGCAGCACGCCCTCGGCGATGAACACGCGCGAGACGACGAGCTCGCCCGGCTTGCTCACGCCGTTGATCGTCGCGCCGCCCGCCGGGAAGAAGACGTGTCCCTGCCGCCAGCCCTCGGCCTTGTCCCAGCCGCCGAGGTGGGACGCGGGAACGGAACCCGAGATCTCGTAGACCCACACGAACTCGCCGTCGAACTCCTCGCCCCAGCGCACATCGTGCAGCGTGTTGTCGGGCACGAGGCCCATCGCGCGCCACACGCGATCGGTCACGAGCGCGTCGACCGCGACGCCCTCGTCGGCCTCGTTGAAGTGGGGCAGCGCCCGGCCCGCGTGCAGTTCGCGGCCTCCGTCGCGCGAGAACACCGGCGGCCGCTCGCTCGTGTTGAGGATGCCCTCCGCGAGATCGGATGCGGGCAAGAGATCCTTCAGACCCTGCTGGTACTGGATGCCGACCGCATCCAGCCCGAAGTCGTCCGCGATGCGCAGCGCGGCGATGTACATCTTCAGCTGCCACTGCACCTGGTCGCGGGTGAGCTCGGTGGCCGGGTCCTCGCCGAAGCGGAACGTCATCCCCCGTTCGATCAGCCAGTCGAATGCGGCGTCGGCGTCCGCATCCGTGACCGCGAGCATCTCGGCGTAGAGCGCGGACTGCGACAGACGCTCCTTGTAGATGCCGGTCGGATTCAGCAGTTCGTCGTCGAAGATCGCGTTGTACATGCCCATACAGCCCTCGTCGAAGACGCCGATGATGGCCTTCTCCTCGCGCAGCTGCCGCCCGATCGCCTCGCCGAGCTCCCGCTCCGGGCTCTCGGCCAGCGCCGGCAGCGGCCGCACGTGGGAGGCGTCGTGGGCGATGCGGCCGGTGCGCGTCCACTCGAGCAGCCCCTCGCGGAACCAGTCGTCCGCGAAGTCGACCGACCAGATCGTGGCGTAGGGCGTGCCCATCTTCGTGAGGCCCGCGTTCAGCCCCAGGAGCCCCACGAGGCCCGGCCACTCGCCGGCGAAGTTCGCGACCGTGAGGATCGGACCGCGGTGGGTGCGCAGCCCCGCGAGCACGTGGTGCGAGTACTGCCACACCGCCTCGGCGACGATGAGCGGCGCGTCGGCGGGGATGCTCTTGAACACCTCCATGCCCATGCGCTGGCTCGAGATGAAGCCGTGGCCGGTCGCGGGGTCGACGTCATTGGCCCTGACCACGCTCCAGCCGAGATCTCCGAGCACGCGGGTCACGGCGGCCTCCAGCTCGACCTGCGCGGGCCAGCCGGCGACGTTCGCCGACTCGCGGAGGTCGCCCGACGAGATCAGGTACGCCGTGCGCGGCGGTGCCACGAGAGCGGCGGGTGCGGTGGGGAGGGTGTAGGTCATGATCGGTCTCCTTGCAGAGCAGTGAGGATGTCGGCGCGCTGCGGCATCGACGCCGCGGCCCCCGGACGGGTGACGGTGAGGGCGGCCGCGGCGGACGCGGCCTCGAGTGAGGAATGGAGCGTGGCGCCGGCGGCGAGCCAGGCGATGAGCACGCCGGCGAAGGTGTCACCCGCACCAGTGGTGTCGACCGCTGAGACAGGACGCGCGGCCACGGTGGCCGTGACCTCGCCGCCCTGCGCGACCAGCGCCCCCGCGGCGCCGAGGGTGACGACGACCGTCCCGGCGGCACGGCTGAGCACGCGGGCGGCGCCCGCCGCATCCGGGTCGCCGCTCAGCGCAGCGGCCTCGTGCTCGTTGACCAGAAGGACGTCGCTCAGCGAGACCAGCTCGTCGATGCGGGAATCGGGGACGGGCGCCGGTGTGAGCACCGTCGTGACACCGTGTCCGCGCGCCCAGCGCATGGCCTCGAGGACCAGGGCGACCGGTCGCTCCAGCTGGACGACGAGATAGCCGGCGCCGGCGATCGCGGCACGGTCCGAGTCGGACAACCGGTCGTCCGCGTTCGCCCCCGCGACGACGACGATGGCATTCTCGCCGTCGTCGGTGACCGTGATGGCGGCGATCCCGGTGGGCTCCGCGCTCGGGACGAGTCCGGATGCGTCGATCCCCTGGGCGAGGAGGAAGCCGCGCAGGCGTCCGCCGAACTCGTCCGCGCCGACAGCGCCGAGGAAGCGCACGCTCGCTCCGGCCCGCGCGGCGGCGACGGCCTGGTTCAGCCCCTTGCCGCCCGGGCCGGTCGCGAACGAGGACCCGCTGACGGTCTCCCCCGGACGCACCGCGGCTGCCACCCGGACGACGAGGTCCATGTTGGCGCTGCCGAGCACCGCGATCGACGAAGCCACGACAGGCTCAGCGGTACGTCGCGATGACGCGCTCGATCTCGGCGAGCGCCGTCTCGTCGGGCTGTACGAGAGCCATGCGGCACGCGCCGTCGGCGACCCCCATCGACCGGTAGGCGGCCTTCATCCGGGCCATGTCCCCGCCGATGATCGAGACGATGTCGTCGACGGCGGCCTGGGCATCCGCGATCTTCTGGGCGTCGCCCGTGTCCGCCGCTGCGGCGAGCGCCCGGAACGGCTTCGGCAGCACCGAGGAGACGCCGGAGACGACGCCCTGCGCGCCGACCTGACCGGCGGCGACGAGATCCTTGTCGGCACCCGTGTACAGGATGAAGTCCTCGGGCACGACCGCGCGGTACGCGGCGAGCTCGTCGAGGCTGAGCTCGCTGACCTTGGCCCCCACCACCGCAGGAAGCTGGGCGAGCCGCGCCAGCAGCTCGGGACTCACGGTGATGCCGCTGCGTCGCGGGTAGATGTACACGTAGAGGGCGCCGTCGCCGACCGCCTCTGCGACCTGCACGAAGTAGTCGTAGACCGCCGACTCCGCAGCGGGCAGGTAGTAGGGCGTGAGGGCCGCGAACTCGGTGACGCCCGCATCCTTCGCGATCTTCACGCGTCGCACGGCCTCATAGGCGCTCGGCTGGCCGACGTGGGCGATGACGCGCATACGACCTGCGAGCTCTTCGACCGCGGCGCGGATGAGCTGGGCGAACTCCTCGTCGTCGACCGCAGGGAACTCGCCCGTGGTGCCCAGCACGAAGGCGCCCTCGTTGCCGGACTCGCCGACGTACCGGAAGATCGAGCGGCTGCCGTCGAGATCCAGCGAGCCGTCGGCGTGGAAGCTGGTGGGGATGGCGGTCACGATGTCGCGACGGGTCATGTCGATGCCTTTCGAGAGGATGCGGAGCGGGCCGCTCACGCGTAGGAGGTGTTGGCGGTGGGAGTCAGGACCAGCTCGTTCACGCAGACGCGCGCGGGCTGACGGGCGATCCAGGCGACGGTCTCGCCCACGTCGTCGGGCGCGAGCATGAGGGCGCGCGCCTCGGCGGAGGGCGGGTTCGGCCGGGTGTCGAGGATGTCGGTGGCCACCTCGCCGGGACACAGGTGCGTGGCGCGGATGCCGTGCAGCCGCTCCTGCGCGTTGAGGGTCTCCGCCATCACGCCGAGCGAGGTCTTGCTCATGGCGTAGGCGGCGCCCGCGCCGGGCGAGTGGCGCCACGCGGCCCAGGAGGACACCAGCACGATGAGTCCCGCGCCGGCCGCTCGCATCCCGGGCAGCACCGCGTGCACGGTGCGCACCGCACCCTGGAGATTCACGTCCATGACGTGTGCGATGTCGGTCGCCGAGACCTGGTCCCAGAACCGGCCGGCGACGTTCGTGCCCGCGCAGTAGACCAGCGTGTCGATGTGGCCGTGCGTGTCGGTGAGACGCGCGGCCGCATCCTGGACGGCGTCGTCGTCGGTGACGTCGAGCATGAGGGCGGATGCGGCCCCGCCGCTCCGATGGACGGCGTCGAGGGTCGCGTCCAGCTCCGCCGCCCGGCGGCCCGACACGACGACGTGGAAACCGTCGCGTGCGAGCGCCTGGGCCGCGGCGCGGCCGATGCCGGTTCCGCCGCCGACGACCCAGGCGGTTCGTGTCGCCTCGCCCATCTCAGCCCTTGGTCGCGCCGGCGGTCAGACCGCTGACGACGTAGCGCTGCGCGAACAGCGCGACGATCATGACCGGGACCGTGATGACCACCGCGGCGGCCATCAGACCGCCCCAGTCGACCGACGCGTAGCTCGTGAAGTTCACGATCGCGACGGGCAGCGTGCGGGTGGACTGGCTGGAGAGCACCAGGGCGAACAGGAAGTTGTTCCAGCTGAAGATGAACGACAGGATCGACGCGGTCGCGATGCCGGGCAGCGACAGGGGAAGCACGACGCGGACGAAGGCGCCGATCTTGCTCGAGCCGTCGATCTGCGCGGCCTCCTCCAGCTCGGTCGGGATGCCGTCGAAGAAGCTCGACATGATGGCCACCACGAGCGGCATCGTCACGAACAGGTGCGTCAGGATCAGCACCGTGTAGCTGCCGACGAGCTGCACCTGTGAGAAGAGGAAGTACCACGGGATCAGCAGGCTCACACCGGGGATCACGCGCGCCATCAGCAGGAAGCCGGTCGTGCTGCGAACCTTGTACCGGGCGATGCCGTAGGCCGCCGGGACGCCGATCACGAGCGCGAGCAGCGTGGCTCCGACGCCCACGAGCAGGCTGTTGCCGATGACCGGCAGGAAGTTCTGCACGGTGAAGACGGTCTCGTAGTTCTTGAGCGTCGGCTCGAACGCGAACATCTTGTCCGGGTTCACGACGTCGAGGTTGCGCTTGAAGCTGGCCAGCAGCATCCACACGAGCGGCACGAGGAAGGCCAGCACGACGAGGACGATTCCGACGACGCGCGCGGTCTGCCCGGCGATGTCGATCGGACGACGAGGACGGCGCTTGATGGCGACAGCGCGACGGCCGCGGCGGCCGACGGGCTGGACGAGGGCGCGGGTCTCACTCATACCCGGGTTCCTTTCTTGCGAAGGATCGCGAGGGCCAGCAGCACCACCACGATCAGCAGGAAGAAGAGGATCAGCAGCGCCGACGCCTTGCCGTACTGCGAGAACTGGAAAGCCTGCCCGTAGGCGAGGATGTTGAGCGTCTCGGCCTCATGGCTCGAGCCGCCTCCGATGCCCTTGGTGGCGTAGATGATGTCGAAGGTCTTCATCGCGTCGATGGAGCGGAGGATGGCGGCCGCACCGATCACCGGCGCGAGCAGCGGCAGGGTGATGTGACGGAAGCGCTGCCACGCGTTGGCGCCGTCCACCCGCGCCGCCTCGTCGGGCTCTTCCGGCAGGGTCGACAGGCCCGCCAGGAGGATCAGGATGACCATCGGCGTCCACTGCCAGACGTCGATGAAGACGAGGGTGTTCAACGCGGTCGAGGGATCGCTCAGCCAGCCTTGGCGCGGAAGGCCGAGGAACTGCATGACGCTGTTGGCGAAGCCGATGGAGGGCTCGAAGATCAGCAGCCACATCATGCCGACGGCGACGGGCGTGGCCACCAGCGGCAGCAGGATGAACACGCGCACCAGGCCCTGACCACGGAAGGTCTTGCGCAGCAGGAGCGCGATCGCGAGACCCAGGATGAGCTCGATGCCCAGTGCCAGGATCGTGAAGTAGGCCGTGCGACCGACGGCAGGCCAGAACCGGTCGGTGTCGCCGAGCCAGGTGACGTAGTTGTCGAGTCCGACGAACGAGAAGGGCCGGGTGACCGCGCCCGCCGAGTCGGTGAGGGAGAGGAAGACCGTGTAGCCGATCGGGAAGGCGATCAGCAGCGCGATGAACAGCACCGACGGGACGATCAGGATCCACTTCAGACGAGCGTCGATCCAGTTGAGTGCGCGGTTGCCGAACGTCGACCTGCGCGCGGTGAGCGAGGACACGGAGCCTCCTTGGTCCGGGTGGCCCCGGGCGGCGAGCGCCGCCCGGGGCCTGAGATCACTTCTCGGAGTCGAGCAGTTCCTGGAACTGCGTGTTCGCGGTCTTGGCGGCGTCTGCGACGTCGCCCCCCTCGATCGCGGTGATGGCGGGGCCGCCGACGATCTCGCGGGCCGCGGCGACCTGCTCCAGCTGCGGACGGTCGTGGCCGACGCCGTGGTCGCCCACGTTCTGGATGATCTCGACGAGACCGGCGGGGAAGGATGCGGTGGCCTCGGCGTCGTTCCAGGCCGATTCACGCGCGCCGGGCACCGTCTCGTTGGCCAGCAGCCACTTGGTGTTCTCCTCGTTGGTCACCCACTTGATGAACTCCCACGCGGCCTCCTTCTTCTTGGAGAAGGCGTTGATGCCGATGGTCTGCGGGACGATATTGTAGAACTTCGAGCCGGCCGGTCCCTCGGGGAACTGCGCGAAGCCGACCGTGTCGACGACGGCGCTGTTGTCGGCGTCCAGGAAGGTGTACGCCTGGCTGTCCGCGTCGATGTAGAACGCCGCCTTGCCCTGCGCGAAGAGCGCGGACGCCTCGACCCAGCCCATGTTGGTGGCTCCGGGAGGGCCCGACTCGCGCAGCAGGTCGCCGTAGAACTCGTAGGCCTTCTTCGCCTCCGGGGTGTCGACGCTGGCGTTGCCGTCTTCGTCCTGGAAGTCGCCGCCGAAGCTGTAGAGGAACGATGACAGCTGCGTGACCAGCGGCACGCGGGAGCCGCGCATGGCGATTCCGTACATGCCGTTGTCCGGGTCGTTGAGGGCGGCGGCCGCCGACTTCAGCTCGTCGAGCGTCTTGGGCACGGGGATGCCCGCGGCCTCGAGCAGGTCGGTGCGGTAGTAGACGATCTGACGCTCGGTCATGACGGGAACGCCGTAGACGACCCCGTCGAGCTCCACCGCGTCACGGGCGGCGGACTGGAAGTCCTCCCAGTTCCAGTCTGCGTCGCTCTCGACCTGCTCGGTCATGTCGGTGAGCCAGCCGTTGCGCGAGAACTCGCGCATGACGTCCTGCACCTGGAAGGCCATGACGTCGAAGTCGGCGGACTGCGCGTTGAGCTTGACCTTGTAGTTGTCGTTGAGCTGCTCGTTGCCGTAGGCCTCGATGTTGACCTTGACGCCGGTTTCCTGCTCGTACTGGGTGCCGAGGGTCTTCAGACCTTCGACCCAGGGGCTGTTTGCGGCGACGACCGTGATCTCGGAGACGTCGGCGGAGTCGCCCGCGTCGCCTGCGCCGCCGGCGCAGGCGGTCAGGCCCAGGGCCGCGACGGCGCCGGCAGCGATACCGATGACCAGCCGACGGGGTCTGCGTGTCGTGAACATCGTTGTTCCTTTCAGGAGGTGGGTGGTGCGTGGGGTTCGGGTCAGAAGGCGAGGGCGGCGGGCACACGACCCGCGAAGACGTCGACGATGGCCTGCGCGGTGGCGAGGCCGATGCGCTCGTACGCCTCCGCACTGTCGGCGGCGGCGTGGGGGGCGACGACGACGTTGGGGAAGGAGAAGAGGGGGTTGTCCGCGGCGACGGGCTCCACCTCGAACACGTCCAGTCCTACCCCGCCGATGCGGCCGGACGCGAGTCCGCGCACGAGCGCCGCCTCGTCGACGAGGCCGCCGCGGCTCGTGTTGATGAGGAGGGTGCCGGGACGCATCGCCGCGATCAGCCCGTCATCGACCGTGTGGTGGGTGTCGGGCGTGTGCGGAGCGTGCACCGAGACGATGTCGACGTCGCGCACGACATCCGTGACACGGTCGACGATGCGCACACCCAGGCGCTCGGCCGCCTGGCGGTCGGCGAACGGGTCGAAGGCCACGAGGTCGACGTCGAAGCCGACGAGACGGCGGGCGACGGTCTGCGCGATGGCGCCGAAACCGATGAGGCCGATGCTCTTGCCCGCGAGCTCGCGGCCGACGTAGCGGTCCCATCGACCGTTCTTGGTCGCGGCGTCGAGCTCGGGGATGCGGCGCAGCAGAGCCAGCATGAAGCCGATGGCCAGTTCGGCGACCGCCGCGGCATTGCCGCCGGGGACGTTCACGACGCGGATGTCGCGGGCGCGGGCTGCGTCGAGGTCGATGTTGTCGAGTCCCACGCCGAGGCGCGAGATGATCTGCAGCCGGCCGGCGCGGTCGAGGGCATCGGCGTCGTAGACCTCGACGCCGGCGACGGCGGCGTCCGCATCCGCGATGCGTGCGTGCAGTTCCTGGGCCGTCCACGGCACGGTGGACTCGTTCTCGACGAGCGTGAAGCCGTGCTCGAGAAGCAGCGCACGGCCGGAGGCGCAGAGGGCCGGGTAACGGACCGGTCCGACGATGACGGTGCGACCTGCACCCACCGGTGCGGTCGAATCGTGTCCTGCCATCTGGGAGCCCCTCCTCGAAACGGGTCAGGGCTGCTCCAGGCGGAGCGACCGGTCACCGTTGAACGATCTGTTTTCTGTTAACAGTCAACATAGGACAGTGCGAGGGCCGTGTCAAATACCCGACAGACGGGTATCGACGACGGAAGCGTCAGTGAGCGGCGTCGGGCAGGCTGCGCAGGGCGTCGCGCACGTGACCCTTGGCCAGGGTCAGGTGAAGGTGCAGCCGCTTGACGGCGGCGTCGGCATCACCGGTGCGGATCACATCGAGAAAGCCCTGATGATCGGCGGTTGCCGAGGCGATGTCGCTCGTGTCGCTGAGCTCGAACAGGATGGCGAAGATGCGCTGATACGGGCGCCACGCCTCCATCAGCCGACGGTTGCGCGCGTTGACGTAGAAGCTCGTGTGGAACTGCATGTCCGCATCCGCGAAGCGCTCGCCGTCGTCGCTCTCGGCGGCCGCCGCCATGTCGTCGACGATCGCCTGCACACGGTCCCAGTCCTTGGAGCTGGCGTTGGCGATGGCGAGCCGGATGGCGAGGGACTCCAGCACCTCGCGCAGCATGTACAGCTCTTCGATGTCGGTCATGCCGACCGCACGGGTATAGATCCGTTTGCGACGGTCCTCGACCAGGCCCTCCGCCTCCAGGTGGCGCAGGGCATCGCGCACCGGACCACGGCTGACGTCGAAACGCGTGGCGAGGGCGTCCTCCGCGAGGTGCGTGTCGGCGGGGATGATCCCCTTGATGATCTCGACGCGAAGGCGATGGGCTATCTGGTCACCCATCGCAAGGGGGCGGAGATCGGACACGAGCACCTCACTGTCGTCGGTTAACAGTCAGCGTTGCACCGCGCTTCCCCGCCGGTCAAATCCGCGGGGGCGCAGCGGCCCGACGGGGGCGCAGCGCCATCCGGGGACGCTGCGCCCCTCGCCTCGACGGTCACGACCGCGCAGAGGAGCGTCTCCGGCGCGTGATGAGCGCGATCCCGAGGAGCAGGATTCCCGCGCCGAGCGTCAGCGTCGCCGGCGAGACGACCGCACCGGTCGCCGCGAGATCGGCGTCGCGAAGGGCCGCTTCGACCGATGTCGATGCCGGTGCGATGGAGATCGTCACCCAGCCGATCACCGCCCCATCGGCGCCGTAGACGGCGAGGCGATGCTGCCCGACGACCCCCTCCGGCAACCGCAGCGTGAAGGTCCCATCCGCCCCCACGACGCGGGATCCGAGCCCGGTCGGCGTCGAGAACAGGAACGCCGAGACCGTCTCGCCCGCGTGGTCAGCGCCGACGGAGACGAGGATGCTCGATCCGACGACGGCGTTCGCGGGGGCACGAACTCCGCCTTCGAGCGCGTCCACCAGATCGGTCTCCGACGGCTTGAGGCCCCCCGCGCCCGGGTCGGTGCCGGGATCGGTGCCGGGGTCCGTCCCCGGGTCCGTGCCGGGGTCCGTCCCCGGGTCGGTGCCGGGCTCCGTCCCCGGATCGGTACCGGGCTCGGTCCCCGGATCGGTACCGGGCTCGGTGGTGTGGGGCGCAAAGGTGATGGGCGCGAAGGACTCGACAGCGCCGTCGGTCGCGCCGTGCGCACCGATGGTGAACACACCGCACTGCACGCCTTCCGCTCGGCAGTCGACCGTTTGGCCGGAGGCACCGACGAACCCGGAGCGCACCGTGAAGTCGGAGACGGTGAAGCCGCCGTCATCCGTGAACACCGCCTGGGCTGCGCCCGCGGTCGACGCCTCGGGCCACGCGATGAAACGCTGACTGTCCGTTCCCGCCGAATAGTCGAAGTCGCGCCCCAGCACGCCACCCTGAGAGGGGAGTACGCGCGCATAGCCGAACAGCAGATACACGCCAGAGCGGTTGGTGTTGCGCGCGAAGTCGGCGCCCGATACGTCGATCGACCCGCCGTCGGGCAGCCCCGCTGCGGGCGAGGCGGTCAAGGCGGGACGCGTGACGGGGTCGGGACCGCCGGAAGCCGGGGTCACCGTGACGATGGCCGCATCTGTTGCGATCGTCACCCCCTGGCCGGAGAAGACAGCGCGGAACGAGCGTTCCCCCTCCTGCTCGCCTGACACGCTGAGCTGTGCTTCCGTCGCGCCGTCGACATCGACCCACTGCCCCTCGACGAGCTCCTGCCACTGCACGTGCGGGCGAGGCCAGCCGGACGCGGCAGCCGTCAGCACCGTCGCCGAGCCCACGGCGATCGTGGCCGACTGCGGGTGAGCGGTGAGAACGGGGGTGCTCGGGGTGAACGGATCACGACCGTCGCCGAGCGGGTCCAGCGGATCGACCACGGTTCCCGTCGTGGCGGCGGGATCGTCCGAGACCTTCGCCGTCGCCGTAACCGGAAGAGGCGCCTTCTCGGGGTCGCGAGCGCTCCCGGTCGCGAGGAACCAGCCCTGGTTACTGGGGTCGAGGTAGTCGACGAAGGAGGAGGGGAAGCTGTCGGCACGCACCTCGCCGGCACCCGCACTGTAGGCGCGACCCTGCCACTCCGGGGTCCCCGCGAAGCGAACGGTTCCGTCGGCGCCCGCGATCAGCTCGCTCGCGGCGAAGGTCGCGACGATGACTCTGCGATATGCGCGGTCGACGGGCCCGCTCCAGTGACCTGCGCCGTCGTTCCAGGCCACCTCGGCGGTCAATGTCGCGCGCCCATCGGCGGCTACGGCGAGATGCGGGTTGGCGAAAGCGAGATAAAGGCCCAGATAGCCGCCGTAGGGGCGATACACGGCCGTGCCCTCCCAGGAGAGCTGCGCCTGCACGGAGACATCATCGACCCATCCGGCGCCCTCTCGGAAGGAGAAGCCCGTGTCGCTGAGCGCGACGTGTGAGCCCGCCGGGGAGCGGAGCCACTCCTGGCTGTACGACGACAAGCCGAATCCCAGCGTCGCCCCGGATGCGGTCACGGCGCCGAGCGGCGCGGCGGGGGCGATCGGCGCGGAGGGCGACATGACGTCGAGAACCGCGGACTCGGTCGCGATCTCGGACGAGCCGCTGCGGAGGATGGCGCGGTAACGCGCACCCGCATCCGTTGCCGAGGCGACGAGGCGCAACTCGGATGCGTTCTCCCCTTCGATGTCGCTCCAGTTCTCGCCGTCGGCCGACCGCTGCCATTGCAGCGTCGGCTCCGTCTCCGCAGTTCCGGCCGCACTCAACGTGACCGCCTCGCCGACGCTGACGCGGGCGGAGGCGGGGTGCTGCGTGACCCGCAGCGTCGGGTCCACCTCCTGCTCGGAAGCCACGACGATGCGCGTCGAAGCGCTCGCGACGGAGCCGTAGTCGCTCTCGACGCGGTACCGCCACAGGGCGTCGTACTGCGCCGGCGTGAGCGAGACGGCGGCCTCGAATGAGCCGATCGTCACCGAAGTCCAGAGATCTTCGTCGGTGACCTGTCGCAGGTGAGGGGCGACGCCGTCCATCGGAGCGGGCAGGGCTCCCGGCGGCGTGACGAGCGAACCGCGGTCGGCGACGGCCTCGCTCCACGACTGGTCGCGCTCGGCCCAGTGCTCCCCGCCGTCGAGACTGTACTCGTACCAGGCGCGGTCGAGATCGAGACCGGTGCCGGCGGCGCCGTAGGAGAAGTCCACGCCGCTGACGCGGTCGGCGGCCTCGAGCGAGAACGTCGAGTACGCCTTGGGGCTCGAGATGTATTCGGTCTTGTACGCGTAGACCGCATGGTCGACATCAGCCAGGTAGGTGACCGACGGCGCGTACGAGCTGTAAGCGCGCAGCGATCCGGCCAGCACGACCCCCGGTGCGCCGATGGGGGTGCGCTCGGCTCCGTCACCGACCGCGAACCGCCGGATGGAGGCGGCGCCTGCGGTCGCGACCTGCACCTCCCCGATCTGGTTGACGAGAGCGAGGGATGCCGCGGGGGCGCCGAGGTCGACGGCGAACATCGAGTCGAATCCGCCTCCCGCGAGGTTCACTGCGGCGAGTGTGCCGTCCGCATCTGCGACGGCGAGCTGCTGGTACGGCTGCGCGGCCCATAGTCGAACCAGTCCCAGATCCGGGGCGTCGACCGACACGACGCGGGCGAGGTCGTACATCGAGACGCGGTCGATGCCGCCGACCCGGCTCGCGTAGAGATCCCCGTAATCGTCGAGGGCGAAGGTCCGCTCCCCCGAGAACGGAAGCTCCAACGGCGCACGTCCGGCCTGGGGGGTCAGGTCGTAGTCCAGCCTGGTCGCGCGGTATCCGTCTCCGTCGGCCGAGACGGCCAACAGGCCCGTGCTGAAAGGCCGTAGGAGCACGAGGTCGGACAACGCGATCCCGCTGCGCTGCGCGAACGCGTCGGTGTCGAAGGCTTCCACGGATGTCCCGGAGCCCGCGAGCGTGCCCGGAGCAACGATCCGCACGAGGGTCGCTTCGCCGTCCGCGCGTCCGAGCACGTACACGTTCTCGGGATACGGAGCGCTCCCACCGTAGTCGCGCACGCTCGATGCATCCCGCACGACGTCGATGCGGCCCGAGACGTCCAGCGCCTCGACCACGGCCCCTGTGGTCTCGTCCACCCGCTGCACAACGGTCATCCCGCCGGACGCGACCGTCCGCAGGGTCGTATCCCCGCCGGACGACGCCGCGAGAGTCACGACGGCGTCGGATGGCACTGCTTCGGCTCCCGCCGGCGTCGAGGCGAACGCCGCGTAGTACGCGGCGTTCGGCGTATCCGCGCCGTCTGCGGCGATCGCTGCGGAAGGTACCGACACAGCCGCGAACGACAAGGCGGCAACGAGGATGACGGCGCCGAGGCGCGACAAGGCGGAGCGGAGCACGGTGGGGCCTTTCGTTCGGGAAGCCGTCACCGCTGCTCGTCGAAGATACCGAACGGGAGGCACAAAGGTAAGCCTTACCTTACTAAACCCGGGCTGACGCATGCAAAGACATCGCCCATCGGCGTGCCCTCGAGGCGGACTCAGTCCGCGGGAGGGAGCTCGCGCCGGGGTCTCCAGACCACGATCTCGGTGGAGCGACGCACGCGCGTGCCTGAGCGCAGTGGGACCACGGAGCCCGAGGGCCCGGCGGCGAACACGCGCGCTCCGGGCCGACGATCGAGCTCAGCGCGCATCGCGTTCTCGAGGTCGCGCACGCGGCCGTGAAGCTCCCGTACGCGGTTCTCGAGCTCGATGATGCGGGCGATGGCGGGCAGGCTCATGCCGTCCGCCGACAGGCGCGACACCTCGCGCAGCTGTTCGATGTGACGCACCGAGTACCGGCGCGAGCCGCCCTTCGTGCGTCCGGGCACGACCAGTCCCAGCCGGTCGTACTGCCGCAGGGTCTGCGGGTGCATGCCGGCGAGTTCCGCGGCCGTCGCGATTGCGAACACCGGCGCCTCGTCGTCGATCTCGTTCTCGTCCATCCCGCTCACCTCCTTGCCCCGATCGTCTCGTCGTCCGCAGGTGCCGCATCCGTCTTCGGATGCGGCACCTGCGGATCATTCGTCAGTTGCGCGCCTTGGCCATCAGCTCGGCGCGCGGGTTCTCCTTGGGCTCGAGCTCCTGGAAGCGTTCGAGCGCCTCCTTGGCCGCATCGTCGAGGTGGGCGGGAACCGCCACCTGCACCTCGGCGAGCAGATCGCCCGTGCCCTTCTGCGTGTGGACGCCGCGCCCCTTGACCCGAAGGACCCGGCCCGACGGCGTGCCGGGAGCGACGCGCAGGCGCACCGGGTCGCCACCCAGGGTGGGGACCTCGATCGTCGCGCCGAGCACGGCCTCGGTGAACGTGATCGGGACGGTCAGGCGCAGGTTGAGCCCGTCGCGCGCGAAGACCGGATGCGGACGCACCGAGACCTGCACGACGATGTCGCCGGCCTCGCCGCCGTCGGGCGAGGGACGCCCGCGGCCGCGGAGTCGGATCTTCTGTCCGTCGGCGACACCGGCGGGGATCTTCACCTTGAACGGCTTGCCGTCCTCGCCCTGGAGCGTGATGGTCTCGCCGCCCACGGCCGTCGCGAAATCGAGCGTCGTGCGTGCCGTGACGTCGGCACCCTTGGTGGGTCCACCGAAGCCGCGGTAGCCGCCCGAGGTCTGACCGAAGCGGCCCGATCCGAACGAACTCGATCCGCCCCGGTCGAACATCGTGAAGAAGTCCTCGAAGCCACCCGCGTCGAACTGGCTGCCACCGCGGCCCTGGCCGAAGCGCGAGAACACGTCCTCGAAGCCGCCCGCGCCCGCGCCGCCCGCGGTGAAGCGGGCGCCGGAGCCCATGGCGCGCATCTGGTCGTACTCCTCACGCTGCTCCTTGTCGCTGAGCACGGAGTACGCCTCACTGATCTCCTTGAAGCGCGCCTCGGCCGCCGCATCCCCGGGGTTCGAATCCGGATGGTACTGGCGGGCGAGCTTGCGGTACGTCTTCTTCAGATCGGCATCGGAGACGTCCTTCGCGACGCCGAGCACCGCGTAGAAGTCCTTGTCGAACCAGTCTTGACTGGCCACGTTCTCCTCCTAGTCCGCCGGCACGGCGACCACGACCTTCGCGGGGCGCAGCTCGACGGAGCCGAGTCGGTAACCGACCTCGACCACCTCGAGGATCGTCGCCTCGGTCTGACCGGGTGTCGGCTGCTGGAAGATCGCCTCGTGCTGCTGCGGGTCGAACGCCTCGCCGGCCGCACCGTAGGTGACCAGGCCCATGCGCTCGGCGACGCCGCGCAGCTTCTCGGCGATCGCCGCGAACGGGGTGCCCTCGGCGAGATCGCCGTGCTTGGCAGCACGATCGAGATCGTCGAGCACGGGCAGCAGGTTCTTGGCGACCGAGCCCTTCGCGCGCTCGATTTCCACCTCCCGCTGCTCCTCGGTGCGACGCCGGTAGTTGGCGTACTCCGCCTGCAGGCGCTTGAGATCTCCCAGCAGATCGGGGTCCTCCGCAGCCGCATCCGCGTTCTGCTCGGCACCCAGGATGTCGTCGACCGTCAGCTCCGGCTCCTGCGAAGCGGGGTCGGAGGCGTGCGCCTCCGACCCCTCCTCGCCGGGCCGAACCTCGTCGCCGTCGTCCGGCTGTTCGAAGTTCTTGTCCGTCATGGTCGTATCTCTTACTTCTTCTCGTCCTCGTCATCGACGACCTCGGCGTCGATGACGTCCTCCTCGGGGTTCGGCGTGGTGCCGCTGCCCGGATCGGTGGCGGACGGGTCGGCGGGCTGACCCTCAGCCTGTGCGGCCTGGTACAGGGCCTCGCCCAGCTGGCTCTGGCTCTGGTTGAGCTTGTCGAACGCGGTCTTGACCGCGTCGTCGTCCTCACCGGCGAGCGCCGCCTTCAGCGCGTCGACGTCGGCCTGCACGGAGTCCTTGACCTCGGCGGGCAGCTTGTCGGCGTTCTCGGAGATCAGCTTGTCGACGGAGTACGAGAGGGTCTCGGCCTGGTTGCGGGTCTCAGCCGACTCGCGCCGCTTCTTGTCCTCTGCGGCGTGCTCCTCGGCCTCACGCACCATCCGCTCGATGTCCTCCTTGGGCAGCGACGAGCCGCCCGTGATGGTCATCGACTGCTCCTTGCCGGTGCCCTTGTCCTTCGCCGAGACGTGGACGATGCCGTTCGCGTCGATGTCGAAGGTGACCTCGACCTGCGGGATGCCGCGAGGAGCGGGAGCGATACCGGTCAGCTCGAACGTGCCGAGCGGCTTGTTGTCGCGGGTGAACTCGCGCTCGCCCCTGGAAGACCTGGATCGCGACCGACGGCTGGTTGTCGTCGGCGGTCGTGAAGGTCTCGCTGCGCTTGGTCGGGATGGCCGTGTTGCGCTCGATGAGCTTGGTCATGATGCCGCCCTTGGTCTCGATGCCGAGGCTCAGGGGGGTCACGTCGATGAGCAGCACATCCTTGCGCTCACCCTTGAGCACACCGGCCTGCAGGGCGGCGCCGACGGCGACGACCTCGTCCGGGTTGACACCCTTGTTGGGCTCCTTGCCACCGGTGAGCTTCTTGACGAGCTCGGTCACCTGCGGCATGCGGGTCGAACCACCGACCAGCACGACGTGGTCGATGTCGTCGACCTTGATGCCGGCCTCGCGGATGACGTCGTCGAAGGGCTTCTTCGTACGGTCGAGGAGGTCCTTGGTGAGGTCCTCGAACTTGGCGCGCGAGAGCGTCTCGCTCAGCGACACGGGGCCCGAGTCGGTCAGCGAGAGGTAGGGGAGGTTGATGGAGGTCGAGGTCGAGCTCGACAGCTCCTTCTTCGCCTGCTCCGCGGCCTCCTTGAGGCGCTGCAGCGCGATCTTGTCGCCGGAGACGTCGACACCCGTCGTGTCCTTGAACTGCTTGATGAGGTAGTCCACGACGCGCTGGTCCCAGTCGTCACCACCGAGTCGGTTGTCACCGGCGGTGGAGCGCACCTGGATGGTCGAGAAGTCGTCGTCCTTGCCCACCTCGAGGAGGGACACGTCGAAGGTTCCGCCACCGAGGTCGAAGACGAGGATGAGCTCGTCCTCCTTGCCGCGGTCGAGGCCGTAGGCCAGAGCTGCAGCGGTGGGCTCGTTGATGATGCGCAGGACGTTCAGACCCGCGATCTCGCCGGCTTCCTTCGTCGCCTGGCGCTCGGCGTCGTTGAAGTACGCCGGAACGGTGATGACCGCATCCGTGACGCTGTCACCGAGGTACTGCTCGGCGTCGCGCTTGAGCTTCTGGAGGATGCGGGCCGAGATCTCCTGCGGCGTGTACTGCTTGCCGTCGATCGCCTGCGTCTTCCAGTCGGTGCCCATGTGGCGCTTGACCGAGGTGAGCGTACGGTCGACGTTCGTGACGGCCTGACGCTTGGCGGTCTCACCCACCAGAACCTCGCCGTCCTTGGTGAAAGCGACGACGGACGGGGTGGTGCGGAAGCCTTCGGCGTTCGCGATGACCTTCGGCTCGCCGCCCTCGAGGACGCTGACGACGGAGTTCGTCGTACCGAGGTCGATACCTACTGCACGGGGCATGTGTTTCCCTCTCCCTTTGCAAGGACCCTCGCGAGATGCGACGGCCCGATGTGTGTGAAATCTGCTCGCCGACTCAGGTTGAGCCGCGATGACTCAAGGATAGACACATCGAACCTGAGCGTCAAGTGAACTTGATATGAATGCGCTCAACTTTGTTCCTCAGGGATGCGGACGGCAGCGGTTACGCTGAGCGCACCGCGACGACGCGGGCCGGCGCATCCGCGGCACCGGCTGTTCACCGAGAGGTCCTACCGTGCCCGACATGTCCGACAAGCCTGTCCCGGCCGCCGCGGAAGTCGCGGCGGCGATCGTCGCCGCCACTCCCGCCCCCGAACGAACCCGCCGCGGACCTGTGATCGCCTGGGGACTGTGGGACTGGGGATCGGCGGCGTTCAACGCGGTCGCCACGACCTTCGTGTTCACGGTGTACCTCACCAGCAGCTCGTTCGGAAGCACGGCCGAGACCTCGGCGGCCATGTCGTTCGCCCTCGCCGCGGCCGGGATCGTCGTGCTCCTCACGGCTCCGGTGACCGGTCAGCGCTCCGACGTGTCGGCGCACCGCAAGCGCTGGCTCGCCATCAACACGGCCGTGGTCGTGCTGATGCTCGCTCTCATGTCGCTCGTCGCGCCCGACCCGGCGTATCTCTGGCTGGGTCTGGTGCTGCTCGCGATCGGCACGGTGTTCTTCGAGCTCGCATCCGTCAACTACAACGCGATGCTCGCCCAGGTCTCGACGCCGACCACCGTCGGCAAGGTGTCCGGTTTCGGCTGGGGCATGGGCTACCTCGGCGGCATCGTGCTGCTGCTCATCGTCTACTTCGGCTTCATCAACCCTGAGGTCGGGCTGTTCGGCGTGACGAGCGCGGACGGCTGGGCCGTGCGCGTATCGATGATCGTCGCCGCGGTGTGGTTCGGGCTGTCCGCGATCCCCGTGCTGATCGCCGTGCCCGAGAACACCCTCCTGCGTCCGATCGAGACAGAGCGGGTCGGGTTCTTCGCGTCGTACGCGCTGCTGTTCCGCAACATCGCCAAGCTGTGGCGGGAGAGCCGCCACACGGTGTACTTCCTGTTCTCCAGCGCCGTGTTCCGCGATGGGCTGACGGGCGTCTTCACGTACGGCGGCGTGCTGGCGGCGGGCACCTTCGGCTTCAGCCCGGGCGAGGTCATCATCTTCGCCATCGCGGCGAACGTGGTCGCCGGTCTCGCGACCATCCTGTCGGGACCCCTCGACGACCGCTTCGGCCCGAAGCCGCTGATCGTCGTGGCGCTGATCGGACTCATCGTGAGCGGCTCGTGCATCTTCATCTTCCACACCGGCGGCGCGGGCATGTTCTGGGTGTTCGGCCTGATCCTGTGTCTGTTCGTCGGGCCGGCGCAGTCCGCATCCCGCACCTTCCTCGCCCGACTCATCCCGCCCGGGCGCGAGGGCGAGGTCTTCGGCCTCTACGCCACGACCGGTCGCGCGGCGGTGTTCCTGGCGCCCAGCGCGTTCGGACTGTTCGTGGTCATCGGCGGCGAGCAGTTCTGGGGGATCCTCGGCATCGTGCTGGTGCTGGCCATCGGCCTCGCGATGCTCATCCCGGTGCGCGCCGCATCCCGCCGCTCCGCCGACTCATCTTCGTAACCCCCCTCGTACCCCCACCCCAGAGACCGCGAGACTGCATCTCCGTCACGAGATCACGGGTAAATCCAGTGATCTCGTGCGAAAGATGCAGTCTCGCGGTGAGTGGGAGGGCGGGATGCAGGTCAGCGGGTGGCGCGGGCGAGGTTGGCGCGCAGCTCGTCGGCGTTCTGACGCACGACGTAGGCGGGCTGGTCGCGCTCGACGCGCCAGCTCTCGGCGAGGGGCCCTACCGTAACGGTGTCGTAGCCGAACTCGTCGTAGAGGGCCGCGATGAAGGCGAGGCCCTCGTCCGTGTCGGCCGCGGTCGCCAGCGCCCGGCGGTTCTCGGTGCCCGCGCGGGTGCCGTCGGTGTTGATCTGGGCGGCCATGATGTGGTTGAAGCCCTTCACGACGGTGGATTCGGGCAGCCGCTCCTGCAGCATCTCGCTCGTCGTGGTCTGCTTGTCCTCGAGCGCCTGGATGCGGCCGTCCCGCTCCCAGTAGTAGTTGTTCGTGTCGACGACGATCTTGCCGGCGAGCTCCGCGACCGGCAGCTGATCGATGGCCTTCAGCGGCACCGTGACCACGGCCCACTCACCGAAGGCGGCCGCATCCGCTGCCGTGGCGGCGTGCGCCTTCGGACCGAGTTCCGCGACGAGGTCTGCGAGCGTCTCCGGCCCGCGCGAGTTGGCGATCGCCACCTCGTATCCCCGGTCGACGAGGCCCTTCGCGAGGGCCGATCCGATGTGTCCTGCTCCGATGATTCCGACGCGTGTCATGCTGAAGCACAACGCCGACGGATGCAGCGCATTCCCGCTCAGTCGGCGATCCGCCGCATCGGCACGTGGGGGATGCCGTCCTCGTGGAAGCGCTCGCCGTCGACGGCGAACCCGAAGCGCGCGTACCAGGGCGCGAGGTGCTCCTGCGCGTCGAGCACGATCGCCGCGCCGGGCCAGCGCTCCCCCGCGCGCAGCACGGCACGCGTCATGAGCTCGGCAGCGACGCCCCGCCCGCGCGCGGCCTCGGCCGTCGCCACGCGACCGATGCGTGCGCGACCCGTGTCCTCGTCGTGCAGCAGGCGGAGGGTCGCAACGATCTCACCCTCCTGCTCGGCCCAGAACAGTTCCGCATCCGGCTCGAGGTCGCGTCCGTCGAGCTCGGGGTACGCAGCGGCCTGCTCCACCACGAACACCGCGACGCGCAGCCACATCAGCCGATACAGGGTCTCGGCGGGGACGTCCGAGAGACGGGCGAAGCGGTACGAGAGCTGTGTCACTCCTTCACGTTAGTGCGGGGGCGCCGCATCCAGGCGGGCATGCGCAGCCCGCCCTCGTTCTCCTGCTCGACCTCGAGGCCGTAATGGTCGCCGATCTGCTCGAGCAGCTGCGCGCGCTGCGCCCGGTCGTACACCCGTCTCTCGCGCTGGAAGGCGACGATCGTCGCCCAGCACATCAGGAGCATCACGACGCTGAACGGCAGCGCGATGAGGATGGCGGCGGACTGGAGCGCCGTGAGACCGCCGGCGATCAGCAGCGCGATGGCGAGCACCGCGGTGGCGAGGGTGAAGAACACGCGCACCCAGCGCTTCGGCTCGGGGTTGCCGCCGGTCGCGAGCATCGCCATGACGAGGGCTCCCGAGTCCGCAGAGGTGACGAAGAAGATGGCGATCAGCACGATCGCACCGATCGTCAGCACCGGAGTGCCGGGCAGGAACTCGAACAGGCGGAACAAGGCGCCCTGCAGATCGACCTCGCCGTCGGTGAGCATCGAGCCCGGGTTGTGCAGCTCCTGGTACAGGCCCGACCCGCCGAGCACGGCGAACCACAGGATGCCGACGAGGGTGGGCACCAGCAGCACGCCCATCACGAACTGACGCACCGTGCGGCCGCGGCTGACACGCGCGATGAAGACACCCACGAACGGAGCCCACGCGATCCACCAGCCCCAATAGAACGAGGTCCACGCCGCCTGCCATTCCTCGCCCGCGGTTCCCTGGAACGCGCTCACCGTGAAGCTGAGTCCGATGTAGTTCTGCAGGTAGGCGCCGATCGACTGCACCCACTCGCGCAGGAGGTACTCCGTCTGCCCGAACACGAGGACGAACACGAGCAGAACCGCGGCGAGGATGAGGTTCGCGCTCGAGAGCCACTTCATGCCCTTGGCGACGCCGGAGAGCACCGAGAAGAGCACGAAGACGGTGATGACGGCGATGATCAGCACGTTCATGAGGGTGTCGGGCTCGGGCAGGCCCGCCGCCTGCAGGCCGGAACCGATCTGCAGCACTCCGAGACCGAGCGACGTCGCGACTCCGAAGATCGTGCCGCACAGCGCGATCGCGTCGATGGCGTTTCCCCACCCGCCGCGCACGCGGCGCCCGAGCAGAGGCTCCAGCGCCCAGCGGATGGAGATGGGGCGCCCGCGGCGGTGGATCGCGTACGCGAGGGCGAGTCCGACGACGACGTAGATCGCCCAGGCCTGCACACCCCAGTGCAGGTAGGTCTGGGTGAGCGCGCCCTGCGCGAGCTGCTCAGGTGTTCCGGTGACACCGGGGCGGGGATCGACGTAGTGGCTGAGCGGCTCGCTCACCCCGTAGAACACGAGGCCGATGCCCATCCCGGCCGCGAACAGCAGCGAGAACCAGGCGCCGAGCGAGAACTCGGGCTCGTCGGTGTCCTTGCCCAGCTTGATGTCGCCGAAGCGGCTGAAGCCCATGAACAGCGCGAACGCGACGAAGAATGCCGCGATCAGCACGTAGTACCAGTTGAAGGTGTTGACGATGCCGGTCTGGATGGTGCCGAAGAACACCTCCGCCGCGTTCGGGAAGATGATCGCGAAGGCGGCGGCGACCAGGACGACGGATGCGGCGGGCCAGAAGACCCACCGGGCGATTCCTCGAGTGGGCGCGGATGCGGGCGGGTTGGCCGATTCGGGTGCGGTGCTCACCACCTCACCGTAGTCAGGTCGCGCGAGAGGCCCCGTCGCCTCTTGTGCGGCGCAGCGCCGCGGGGTAATGGCCGCGTCAGCCGCCGGATGCGGGCAGCTCGAACCACGCGGTGGTGCCGCCGCCCTCGCGCGGCTGGATGCCGATCGAACCGCCGTGCGCCTGCACGATGCGACGGCAGGTGGACAGCCCGATGCCGGTGCCCTCGACCTCTGTGTTCGCCCGCACGAGCGGGTCGAAGACGCGCTCGACGTCGTCGGGGTCGATGCCGGGTCCGCGATCGCCGACCTCGATGCGCCATCCCTCCGGCGTGCGCTGTGCGCGCAGGTCGACCCGAGGATCCTTCCCGCCGAACTTCAGCGCGTTGGAGACGAGGTTCTGCAGCATCGCGCGCAACTGGGTGGCATCGCCCGCCACGAGGGGGAGTTCGCCGATCGTGACGCGCGGGTCGTCGTCGGCGACGCCCAGGTCGGCGCGCACGTCGCGCGCGAGCGCGCCGAGGTCGGTGGGGGCGAGGTTCAGCACGCCGCCGAGACGCGCGAAGGCGAGGATGTCGCGGATCATCTCCTGCATGCGGGACGTGCCGCGGATGCCGGTCGCGACCCACTTCTCCACGGACGGGGGAACCTTCAGCTCCTCCTCGAACTGCTCCTGCAGCAGGTGCAAGGACATCGTGACGGACGTGAGGGGCCCGGCGAGGTCGTGGCTGATCTGGCCTGCGAAGGCGGACAGGTGATCGTTCGAGCGACGCAGCTCGTCGCGCAGGTCCTCCGCCCGCTGCAGCACGGTGTGGAGGTAGCGGGTGCGGCGCTCCAGCTCGAGGATGTCGACGATCCGCGCGGCGAGCACGGCCAGCAGCGCCGTGCGGTGCTCGTCGATCTCTCGCGGCACGGTGTCGAACACACACAGCGTGCCGATGGTCTCCCCCGCGAGCACGAGCGGATGGTTCGCATAGAAGCGGACGTTGCCGAGGTCGCCCGTGACGAACGGGTTGGTTCGGTAGCGCGGATCCTGGCTGGCGTCGGCGACGGCGACGGGCTGGCCGAGGTGCAGGTTGAGGGCGCACATCGAGTCCTCGCGGCGGCAGATGGCCGCGTCGAACCCGACGGCCGCGAGCTGATGCTGCGCGTCGTCGGTGATGATGTTGATCGTCGCCATCGGGACCTCGGCGACGAAGGCGGCGAGTTCCACGACCGAGCGCAGCGCATCGGGAGGGTTGCCCAGCACCTCGTACTCCGAGATCACTTCCTGCACAGTCATCGTGGTGTCTCCCGGCCCCCGTGGTCGCATTCTCGATCCAGGTTAGGGCTCCGGCCGGCGCCGTGGCGCGAAGGAGGCCGAAAGGTCCTCCTGCGACAATGACGACATGTCGACAGCTCCACCCGCATCCACTTCGGAGTCGCCACTGGGCAGGATGCGGGGCATCGCTGCGATGGTGGCGGCGTGGCTGCGCCGGCATCCGTTCACGACCGGGCTTCTACTCGTGATGCTGGTGACGAGCGTGGCGCAGATCGTCATCACCTCTCCCCCGGATGCGGACACCGGGCTGCTTCCGCCGTGGAACGACTCGTTCGACGACTTCCGCTGGTGGTCGGCCATCACGCCCATGTTCGTCACGGGCTCCGTGCCCGAGCTGCTCACGACGCTGGTCCTGGCGGTCGTCGTGGTGGGCCAGGCGGAACGGGTCATGGGTACGGGCGCGGGCGGCGATCGCCTACGTCGCCGGCGGGGTGCTCGTCACCTCGGTGTCGATCGCGGTCGGGCTGCTGGAGGAGCGCTTCCTCGCGTTCCTGCCGCTCAACGACGTCTTCTTCTTCACGCTGACCCCGCTCGCCGCGATCGTGTGCACGGCGATGGCGGCCAGCTGCTTCATCGGTGCGCTCTGGCGACGGCGGGTGCGCCTCGCATCCCTTCTCGCCGTGTGCGTGCTCTTCCTCTACCGCGGCGACGCCGACAGCCTCTTCATCCTCGTGGCGCTGCCGGTCGGACTCGGCGTGGGCTTCCTCCTCGGCGGCCGGCGGGCGCGGACCCTCGTCGTGCGCAGCTCACATCACGAGATCCGCGTGCTGCTCGCGTCCCTCGTGGCGGTGGGCGGCATCGGACCCGTCATCGCGACGTGGTTCGGATCGGGCACCGGCCTGCTGTCGTTTTACGGATTCCTGAGCATCGACCCCGTCGTCGTGGTCGACGGCACGACGTGCGCGTTCGGCTCCGCGGTCGACTGTCCTTCCGAGTACACGACGGCGGCCGAGGTGTTCCCGGCGGCGGGCTGGATCGCGCTGCTGCCGATGATCATCGCGCTGATCGCGGCCTGGGGCATCCTCCGCGGCCGGCGCGCTGCGCTGTGGATCGCGGTCGTGCTCAACGCGGCGGTGTTCGGCTGGATCCTCGTGCAGTGGATAACGCTGCAGCCCGAGACGGTCGCCGACATCGCCGCGTATCAGGGGACGGATGCGGAGACGTACGTCTGGCAGACGATCTCGGGCGCGCTGCTGGCCGCCGTCGCACCGCTCGGCACGACGATCGCGCTGCTGGTGCTGCGCCGGCACCTCCGCGTGACGTCGAGCCCCGCGGCGCGGCGGCGTTACCTCGTGGTACTGGGAACCGCGACACTGCTCACCGCGCTCGTCGCGACCGCGGGACAGGTGCTCACCCGCCAGGGCCATGACCCGGTGATCGATCTGGGCGACATCCTGCTCGCTCTGCCGCTGCGCTTCATCCCTCCGACGCTGCTGCCGCCCGACGTGGTCTCGTTCGTGCCGGAGACCCTCGAGGCCCGCATCTTCTGGTACCTGCCGCCCGCGATCTTCTGGGCCGGGGCGGTGCTCGCGACGGCGTGCCTGATCTTCGCTCCGGCGGCCGTGGGCGAGCGCAACGACCGCATCCGGGCGCGCGAGCTGCTGCGCGCGGGCGGCGGGGACTCGTTCAGCTTCATGTCGACCTGGCCCGGCAACTCCTACTGGTTCTCGCCCGACGGCACCGCCGCGATCGCGTATCAGGTGCACCACAACGTCGCCGTCACCGTCGGCGGTCCGTTCGGCCCGGCGTTCGCCGACGTGCGGGTGTTCGAGCAGTTCGCGGCGTTCTGCGGCGACAACGGCTGGCAGCCGGTGTTCTACAGCGTGAGCGACGGGCCCAGCGCCGAGCTCGCGTCGCGGGGCTGGTACCGGCTGCGGATCGCCGAGGAGGCGCTGCTCGACGCGCGGGACTGGACCCCGGCGGGCAAGAAGCGGCAGGACATCCGCACGGCGACGAACAAGGCGGCGCGCGAGGGCGTCACGGCGGTGTGGACGCGATGGGCCGATCTCAGCATCGCGCAGCACCTCCAGCTGCGCACCCTGTCGGAGTCGTGGCTGGCCGACAAGGAGCTCCCGGAGATGGAGTTCACGCTCGGCGGGCTCGACCAGGTCGACGATCCGGATGTGCGGCTCATGCTGGCCATCGCCGAAGACGGCCGCATCGAGGCGATCACGAGCTGGCTGCCTCTTTATGGGCCCGATGGGCTCCGCGGTTATGTGCTCGATGTGATGCGGCGGCGGCACGAGGCGTTCAACGGCGTGATGGAGTTCGTGATCGGGGCGGTCGTCGTGCAGCTGAAGGAGGAGGGGCTGGAGACGCTGAGCCTGTCGGGGGCGCCCCTCGCGTATACGGCGGAGGCCGGAGCGGAGTCGGATGCCGTGCAGCGCATGCTCGATCTCGCGGGTTCGCTGCTGGAGCCGGGCTACGGGTTCCGTTCGCTGCACAGCTTCAAGCGCAAGTTCCAGCCGGACTTCTCGCCCGTCTGGCTCGTCGTCGCCGATTCGGCGGCGCTGCCGGCGACGGGTCTCGCGCTCGTGCGGTGCTACCTGCCTCAGCTCACCCTGCGTCAGGCCGCGCGCATGGCGGCGACGCTCGGCCGCGACCGCGCGCGAGGCTGAACCGGGTCAGCTGCCGGCGGCTCCCGCATCCGTGATGCCCACGTCGGTGACGTGGAAGTTGCGCGAGGAGCGAGATGCGGTGGGTCCGCGCTGGCCCTGGTAGCGGTTGCCGTAGGGACCGGAGCCGTAGGCGTTCTCGGCGGGGGAGCTGAGGCGGAAGAAGCAGAGCTGGCCGATCTTCATGCCGGGCCACAGCTTGATCGGCAGGGTCGCGACGTTCGACAGTTCGAGGGTCACGTGACCGGTGAAGCCGGGGTCGATGAAGCCGGCCGTCGAGTGGGTCAGCAGGCCGAGGCGGCCGAGCGACGACTTGCCCTCGAGGCGGGCGGCGACGTCGTCGGGCAGCGTGACGCGCTCGAAGGTGGCGCCAAGAGCGAACTCGCCCGGATGCAGGATGAACGGCTCGTCGGGGCGCACCTCGATCAGCCGGGTGAGCTCGGGCTGGTCTTCGGCCGGGTCGATGAAGGGGTACTTGTGGTTGTCGAACAGGCGGAAGTACCTGTCGAGGCGCACGTCGACGCTGGAGGGCTGCACCATCTGAGGATCGGAGGGCTCCAGCCCGATGCGTCCGTCGGCCAGTTCCTGCTTGATGTCGCGATCCGAGAGCAGCACCCGCCCAGCCTAGCGAGCAATGCCCTTTGCTATGCTGGCCGCGTACCCCCGGGGCTGTAGTTCAATGGCAGAACTTCTGCTTCCCAAGCAGACAGCGCGGGTTCGATTCCCGTCAGCCCCTCGTATGGAAATAGCGGTCCGGCTCGTCCGGGCCGCTATTTCCATGTATCGGCAGAGTGAATCGAACCCTTGAGTGGGCCCACAACGCCGAGGCCCCGCGCGCGGCGCAGCCGCGTGTGGAGAAGCGTTGGGGACCGTCAGCCCCTCACACGAGAGAAGGCCCGGCGGTCAGCGTCTGCCGGGCCGGTGGCTACAGTTCTGCGCAGATGCGCCAGTCAATGACTGTCGCGGATGCGGGAAGGTGTGGCGGTTGCGCACATGCGACGCAACTCAAACGGAGACGTCGAGGCTTCCGCCGGGATACCAGGGCTCACCTGGGTATGCCGCGGTCTCGTCGAAAGCCCTGCCCGAGCAGCCCCCTCACAGGCCCCTCCCGTAGCGTGGGGAGGTATGGCCGACACCCTTGCCGACCGACGTTCACCCCTCCGACCCGCCGTGGATCTCGTCCGCGGCACCCTGATCGGGGCGGTGGAGGTGATCCCGGGGGTCAGCGGCGGCACGGTCGCCCTCATCGTGGGCGTCTACGCCACGCTCATCGAAGCGGCCAGCCACGTCGTGCGCGGCACGCTCGCGCTCACTGATGTCTTCCGTCGCAAGGGCCTGGCCCGCGCCGCATCCCACTTCCGCGCCGTGCGCTGGCGAATCGTCGCGCCGGTGCTCCTCGGGATGGCGCTCGCGGTCGTGCTCGGCGCGAAGCTCCTCGCCCCGCTCGTGCAGGAGTTCCCGACCGAGACCCGCGCGGTGTTCGGCGGCATGATCGCCGCATCCCTGCTCATCCCGATCCGGATGCTGGGACGCGACTGGACCTGGCGCCTCGCCGTCGTGGCCCTCGGCGCGGCGGTCGCCGCCTTCCTCCTCACGGGCCTGCCCTCGGGCACCCTCGAGGATCCGCCGCTCGTGATCGTCGCCCTCGCCGCATCCGTCGCCGTCTGCGCCCTCGTGCTTCCCGGCCTGTCCGGCGCCTTCCTGCTGCTCGTGTTCGGCCTCTACGAGACGACGCTCGTCGCCCTGAACGAGCGCAACGTGCCCTACATCCTCGCCTTCGCGGTCGGCGCGATCGTCGGCCTCAGCCTGTTCGTCAACATCCTCCGGATGCTGCTCGCCCGCTTCCACGCGGCGATGCTCGCGATCATGACCGGACTCATGCTCGGCTCCCTCCGGGCTCTCTGGCCCTGGCAGGATGCGGCAGGCCGCGCCGCCGCGCCATCGGGAGACGTACTTGGCCCGGTGCTGCTGGCCGCCGCCGGCGCCGCCGTCGTGTTGGCGGTCCTGGCGATGCAGGTCGCGCTCGACCGGCGAGCGCAGCGCGCCGCGTAGGGACGCCCCTGCCAGCCGCTCAGCCCGCGGCGGCCTGCTCGGCGAGCAGCAGCGAGCCGTAGAGCCCGGCCTCGCCGTCGAGTTCGGTGCGGGCGATCGCGAGCTCCCGTGACGAGCCCCGCGACCCGGCAGGACCCACGCGCACGGCGGCGGCCTCCTGGAGCGCCTCGATCAACCCGGGCGTCTTGAGCACGCCGCCACCGAACACGATCAGTTCGATGCCCAGCGTGAAGTACAGCGTGGCGGCGAGCTGGGCGAGGTAGAACGCGGCGATCTCGTTGCTCTTCGCGCGCGCGGCCGCATCCAGCTCCTGGCTGTCGATGCCGTTGCGCGCACGGACGGCGGGGCCCGACGCGACGCCCTCGAGACAGTCGCCGTGGAAGCGGCAGATACCGGCGAAGGTGTCGTCGGGGTGCCGTGCGACGGGAAGGTGAGCGATCTCGGGCCAGCCGGTGCCCACCAGCACTCGGCCCCCGGCGATGAGCCCGGCGCCCACACCGGTGCCGACGGTGACATAGGCGACGTCGCTCGAGTCCTGCGCGGCGCCCCACTGCAGCTCGCCGAGCGCGGCGCCCGTGACGTCGGTCGTGATGCGGGCGGGAGCATCCGAGGCCGCCGCGCGAATGCGGCCCAGCACGTCGACGCCGTCCCACCCCGCCTTCGGCGTCGAGGTGATGGATCCGTAGGCCGGCGAGGCGGGGTCGAGGTCGAGCGGACCGAAGGCCGCGATCCCGACACCGGCGATCTCGTCGTCGAGTGACCGGATGAAGTCGCCGACCGCGGCGAGCGTCGTGTCGGGCTCACCGGTCGCGACCGAGGTGCGGCTCAGGATGCGGCGGGGGTCCCCCTCCGGCGCCGCCGCGCAGACGATCTTCGTGCCGCCGGTCTCGATGCCGACGAGCAGGCGGCTCACGCCGCGTCCTCGTCGCGGGGCACGATGCCCCCGAACACCAAGTTGTTGCGCATGGCGCGACTCTCGTCGTCGTCGCCGAGGAGCGCCTGCCGCAGGCCGTCGACGTCATGCGTGCGCAGGAGCGCGTTCCACCGCTCGACGGCTGCGCGCGCTCCGCCCTCGGTGGTCTCGCGCTTGCGCGGTACGTTCTGCAGCGCCCGGGTGATCACGTAGAGCGGCTCGGTCTCGAGCAGCTCGGCGATCCGCCGGTGCTGAGCCAGCTTCTTCTGGTCGTTTCGCGACATTCCTGCCTCCGCGTCCATCCTGCCGCGGGCGGCGTGCCCGCGGGTGAACCCGCGTCAGTTGACCGAGCCGCCGACGGGCGCGGCGAACTCGTCGAGAGCGGCGACGACCTCGGGCGAGAGCTCGGCCTTGCTCGCGGCGATCGCGTCGTCGATCTGACCCGGGCGCGAGGCGCCGATGATCGCGGTGGTCACGACCTCGTCGCGCAGCACCCACGCGATCGCGAGCTGCGGGATCGACAGACCCGCATCCCGCGCGACGCCGTCGATGCCCCGGATGCGGCGCAGGTAGTCGTCGGTGAGCGCGCTGCTGTTGAGGAAGTGGCTGTCGGCGGCGCGAGAGTCGGCCGGCACGGTGCCGTCGAGATACTTGGCGGTCAGCAGCCCCTGCGCCAGCGGCGAGAAGACGGCGCTGCCGACCTGCAGCTCCCGCAGGGCGGGGAACAGCTCCGCCTCGGGGGTGCGGTCGAACAGCGAGTAACGGGGCTGATGTACGAGCAGGCGCACGCCCTCGGCGGCGAGCAGCGCGTGCGCGCGCCGCGTGAGCTCCGCCGGGTAGTTGGAAATGCCGACATACAACGCCTTGCCGCTGCGCACGATGTCGACGAGCGCCTGCATCGTCTCTTCGAGCGGCGTGTCGGGGTCGACGCGGTGGGAGTAGAACACGTCGACGTAGTCGGTGCGCATCCGCGTGAGGCTCTGCTCGAGCGAACGCATCAGGTACTTGCGCGAACCGCCGTCGCCGTACGGCCCCGGCCACATGTCGTAGCCGGCCTTCGTCGTCAGGAACAGCTCGTCGCGGTAGCGGCGCAGGTCGCTGTCGAGCACGGTGCCGAAGGTCGTCTCGGCAGCGCCGTAGGGCGGGCCGTAGTTGTTCGCGAGGTCGACGTGCACGACGCCGCGGTCGACCGCGTGAAGGAGGATCTCGCGCTGCGCCTCGATCGAGCGGCCACGGCCGAAGTTCTGCCACAGCCCCAGTGAGACACGGGGCAGACGCACCCCGCTGGCGCCGGCACGCGCGAACGGCACGTCGTCATAGCGGGTCGCCTTCGCGATGTACGGCGAAAGCAGACGGGGGTCATCGGCGGCGATGGGCATGACGATCCTTCGGGAGGGAAAGGGGTGCAGTTCGCAAGCCTGCCACACCCGGACGACACCCGGCCCCGATCCCGCAGCCGGCTGCGGGATCGGGGCCGGGTCTCAACGGGTCACTCCTGGATGAAGGCCAGGATGTCGGGGTTGATCACATCGGCGTGCGTGGTCAGCATGCCGTGCGGGTAGCCCTCGTAGATCTTCAGCGTCGAGTTCTGCAACAGCTCGTGCTGCTTCAGGGCCGCATCCTTGTACGGGACGACCTGGTCGTCGTCGCCCTGGATGACGAACACGGGAACCGTGATGGCCTTCAGGTCCTCGGTCTGATCGGTCTCGGAGAACGCCTTGATGCCCAGGTAGTGGGCGAGGGCGCTGCCGGTCATGCCCTGACGCCACCAGTTGTCGATCACGGGCTGCGAGGGTGTGACGCCCTCACGGTTGAAGCCGTAGAAGGGACCGGATGCGACGGCCTCGAAGAACTCGGCACGGTTGGCGGCGAGCGCCTCACGGAAGCCGTCGAACACCGAGATCGGCGTGCCCTCGGGGTTGGCGTCGGTCTGCACCATGAGCGGCGGCACGGACGACACGAGCACCGCCTTGGCGACGCGACCCTGGGGCTCGCCGTACTTCGCCACGTAGCGGGCCACCTGGCCGCCGCCCGTCGAGTGCCCGATGTGGATCGCGTTGTGCAGATCGAGGTGCTCGACGACCGCGTTCACGTCGCTGGCGTAGTGGTCCATGTCGTGCCCGGTGCCGATCTGCGAGGAACGGCCGTGGCCGCGACGGTCGGTCGCGATGACGCGGAAGCCCTTGCTGAGGAAGAACAGCATCTGGGCGTCCCAGTCGTCCGACGAGAGCGGCCAGCCGTGGTGGAACACGATGGGCTGGGCGTCGGTGCTGCCCCAGTCCTTGAAGTAGATCTCTGCGCCGTCTTCGGTGGTCACGTAGGCCATGGGAAACCTCCAGGGTGTCTTGTGTTTCACAGTCGTTGAGGGGGAGCGCACTCGAGCCGCAGGGGCCGAGGGTGCGTTCACGATAGCTCCGCGCCTCACGCACCGTGCTTCGACATCTGTCCAGACAATTCCCACGGGTCCGGCGCGCTCACACGTCGCCCGAGCGCGTCAGCGGTAGGTGTCGAGCCGCCGCAGAGGCGGCTGCGCCCCCTCGTGGGTCACCGCGTCCGCGCCGACGGCGCAGGCGGCGGTGAGGGCCGCGACGTCGTCCCATCCGGCGTGCAGCGCAAGGGTCAGAGCGGCACAGAACGCGTCGCCCGCCCCGACGGAGTTGATCGCGTCGACCTTCGGGGCGCTCACTCGCGCGACCTCGCGGCCACCCTCTCGCAGCGCCGCGCCGGCAGAGCCGTAAGTGACCGCCACGCGGCGGGCGGCGGCGAGCGCGGGCAGCAGTTCGTACTCGGTCTCGTTGACGATCACGAGGTCCGCGCGCTCGAGCACCGCCTGCGGCACCTCGCGCGCGGGTGCCGCGTTCACGGCGAGGAAACCGGGCACCTCGGCCAGCGCCGCGATCGCGGACACCGGGATCTCCTGCTGCGCCAGGACCGCCTCGTCCGCGTGGAACTCTACCCCGTCGGGGCGCACCGTGTCGTTCGCTCCCGGACAGACGACGATCTGGTTCTCGCCGGCCTCGTCGACGATGATCAGTGCGGTGCCGGTGGGATCGTCGCCGAGCCAGACATCGCTCGTATCGACGCCCGCATCCCGCAGGTTCTGCAGCATCGCGTGTCCGTCGGTGTCATCGCCGACGGCGCCGACCATACGCACACGAGCGCCCAGACGCGCCGCAGCCACCGCCTGGTTGGCGCCCTTGCCGCCCGGATCACGCCGCAACCGGCCGCCCAGAACCGTCTCGCCCGCGCCGGGCAGCCGCCCGGTGGTGGCCGTCAGATCGACGTTGATGCTTCCGACGACGCAGAGAGGACCGAGCATTTCCCCATTCCACCACGCGCCGAGGCCTCGGATGCGGCGCCTCAGCCCGTGACGAGATATAACCGAACAGGCGGACGAGGGGGTCGCGCCCCGACCCACCGAGGAGAACGATGACCGAGCCCACCCCCGTCTACCTGGACTGCGACACCGGCGTCGACGACGCCGTCGCGCTGGCGTACCTGCTGGCCTCCCCGACGATCGACCTCGTCGGGGTCGGCACCGTCAGCGGCAACATCTCCGCGGCCGAAGCCACACGCAACACGCTCGACCTGCTCGCACTGGCCGGTCGCGACGACATCCCCGTGGCGCTGGGCGCGCACGATCATCTCGACCACCCCTACGGGGGCGGCGCCCAGTGGGTGCACGGCGAGAACGGCATCGGCGGCGTCGAGCTGCCGCGAAGCCCGCGGGCGGCGGATTCCCGCACGGCCGTCGAGTTGTTGATCGACTTGTCGCACGCCTACGCCGGGCGCCTGCACGTGCTGACGATCGGACCGATGACGAACCTCGCGCACGCCCTGGAGGCCGATCCCACCCTGCCCGAGCGCGTCGCCGCCGTGACCGCCATGGGCGGGGCTGCTCTCGCGCCCGGCAACATCACGACAGCGGCCGAGGCGAACGTCTACAACGACCCGCAGGCGGCGGCAGCCCTCCTCGCGGCCGACTGGGACGTCACGCTCGTGCCCTTGGACGCCACCATGGAGCACACCATGAGCGAGCAGCAGCGCGAGCGGCTCGTCGCCGACGAGCGCCCGTTCGTCTCGGCGATCGGACGCATCCTCGATCACTACTTCGACTTCTACCGCGACACCTACGGACACCGCACGTGCGCGCTGCACGACCCGCTCGCCGCCGCGATCGTCGGCGGCATCACCCCGTCGCGCGCACCCCGCGTACCGGTGACGGTCGACGTCACCGACGGACCGGGGCGCGGCCAGACGATCGCCGACCTGCGCGGTCAGCGCGTGGCGATGCGCGACCACGACGGCGTGCGCACGCGCGTCGTGCTCGACGTCGACGCGAGTGTGGCCGACCACCTGATCGACACGATCCTCGCGGGCTGAGAACTCAGGCCACCGGTTCGCCCTGGCGCCCGGGACGGGGCGCCATGAGCACGGCACCGATGCTGGCGGCGATCACCAGCGCAATGCCCGCGATCTCGAGCACACTCAGGTGCTGCCCGAGCAGGAGGAATCCGGCGATCGACGCCGTCGCCGGTCCGAGGCTCATGAGGATCGCGAACGTGGATGCGGCCAGTCTCCGCAATGCGGACAACTCGAGCGCGTAGGGGATCGTCGACGAGAGCACGGCGACCCCGGCCCCGATCGCCAGCAGGTCGGGCCGCAGCAACGCGCCGCCCGCATCCACGATGCCGAAGGGGAGCGAGAGCACAGCGCCGACGGCCATGGCCAACGCGAGGCCGTCGAGCCGCACGAACTCGCGTCCGACCCGCGCCGAGGCGAGGATGTACAGCGCCCAGCTCGCGGCGGCTCCCAGAGCGAAGGCCACACCGAGCGGATCGAGACGGTCCCACCCGCCGCCGCCGAGCGCGACGACGCCCAGGAACGCGAGCCCTGCCCAGAGCCACGCCGAGGCCCGGCGCGCGGCGATGATCGACAGCGTCAACGGCCCCAGCACCTCGATCGTCACGGTGACGCCGAGCGGCAGGCGCTCGAGAGCGAGGTAGAACAGCCCGTTCATCAGCGCCAGCACGAGCCCGAATCGCACGACGGCCCACCACGCCGCCCGCGAGTGTCCCCGAAGGCTCGGCCGAGCGATGAGCAGCAGCACGATCGCCGCGAAGACGAGCCGCAGCATGACCATGCCGAGGGGCCCGACCTCGTCGAAAAGCAGGACGGCGAGCGAGGCGCCGACTTCCTGGCAGGCGAGGCCGACCAGGACGAGGGCGACGGCGGAGGTGGATCCGGAGCGAGCGGTCACGAAGCGGGCAGCGGGCACACGGCCGCAGCGGCGATCGCGTCGTGATACTGCTGCGCGGTCCAGGGCAGACCCGCATCCGGAATGCTCTGGCCGCTGACCGCCGGCGCCTTGGAGGCGATGGAGGCGAGCTCCCACGCCAGGTACGCGCCCACCCAGTCGGTCGCGGCTGAGTTGTTGAGCACGACCGAGACGGTCATGCCCGTGGTCGGGTCGGCGAAGGATGCGGTGATGTACCCGGGCACCGAACCGAACTGTCCGACGAGCGAACCGGCCTGGAAGGCGCCGCCCGTGGCGGTGAGCCACGACGGCTGGTCGGGCGAGACGAGCATCGGGGACTCGAAGCGCTCCTCGCCGCCGAACGATCCGGTGGCGAGCGCCTGCGTGTAGCGGCCGACATCGGCGATCGTGGAGACGACTCCCGCGTTCGTGAAGCCGAAGCTGGAGGACATCGTGGTCATGTCGCGCGGCTCGGCGCAGTTCATGGCGCCGTCGGGGCCCGGCTGCGACAGCAGACCCGTCAGCGACGGCTGTCCGGGCTTGGCGGCCGTGCGCCCCGGAAGGCTCGTGTGCGTCAACCCCAGCGGCGCGAACACGTGCTCGTCGAGCAGGGCCGAGGCGGTCTCGGAACCGGCGTTCTCGAGGGCGAGTCCGAGCAGCACGTACGCCGTGTCGGAGTCGCGCCACGCGGTGCCGGCCGTGGCCGGGTCGAATCCGGTGATGCCGTAAGCCGCGAGCTCCGCAGCATTCCATTCGCGTGAGGGCAGTTCGATCGCGTCGTCCTGCAGCACAGCACCGTAGGAGCCCAGACCGCTCGTTCCGTCGCACAGCATGCCGAGGGTCACACCGCTGAGGCCGGCGACGCTGGGGACGTACGTGCGCACCTCGTCGTCGAGCGAGACGGTTCCCGCATCGACCATCTCGTACAGCACGTCGCAGATCATCGGGCGGGTCAGCTCGCCCGCCCGGAACACGTCGTCGACCGAGGCGTCGCCGACACCGGCCACCCAGGATCCGCTCCAGGGCGCCCAGACACCGACGATCGCACCGGTCGAACCGGTGGCGGCCATCGCGAAGTTCACCGCGGACTCGAGCTGCGCCTGCGTGTCGGCGGGGAAGGCACCCTCGACCTGCGTGGGCACGTCGATCTCGACGCTCTTGGCCTGCGTGCATCCCGCGAGCGCGAGAACGATGACGGCTGCGCCGGCGATCGCGGCGGCAGCGCGTTTGAAGCCGGAACTGATCGGCATTTCACCCCCGCGGTCGTGCTCCAGCATTCAAACACACCCACATCACAAGACCATCACGGCTCTTAGGCTGTGCTGCATGACTCACGTTTTCGACGACGAGACACTGGCCGGTGTTCTCGGGCACATGAACTCCGACCACTCCGACGACAACATGCTCTTCGCACGCGCTTTCGGCCCGCATCCGGCGCCCGTCGGCGCCCGCATGGTCGGGTTCGACGGCGACGGCGGGGATTGGGTGATCACGGCGGCCGGGGGCGCGAGCGTCGACATGCGGCTGACGTGGCCGGGCGGGCCCATCACGCAGCGGGCCGAGGTGCGACGCGAGATCGTTGCACTGTATGACGCCGCATGCGCGGAGCTGGGCATCGAACCACGCCCTCACTGACCGCATCCGACATCCTGGGTGAATTGATCATTTAGGTTCTGCTTACCTGAAGGTATAGTGGGCCGCATGAGCGACCCGATCCCGTTCTCCGCAGCCCTCCGCGAGCGTTCCAGCGGTGCCCACTCGGGCAGTGAGGGCGCCGGATTCATGTCCGACCTCATCAAGGGCGAGGGCACGCGCGATGACTACATCGCACTCGTCGCGCAGCACTGGTTCATCTACGAGGCGCTGGAGTCGGCGGCCGAGCGGATGCGGCGCGACCCGGTGGCGGCGGTGTTCATCAGCGAGCGCCTGACCCGTCTTCCCGCTCTCGCCGCCGATCTCGAGTTCCTCGTCGGTCCCGACTGGCGCGAGCGCATCGAGCCGCTGCCGACCACCCGGCGCTACGTCGACCGCATCAACCAGGTCGGCGCCACGTGGCCGGGCGGCTTCGTCGCCCACCACTACACCCGCTACCTCGGCGACCTGTCGGGCGGGCTGTTCATCGGCAAGCTCATGCAGCGCCGGTTCGGCTTCGACACCAACGGCATCGGGTTCTACATCTTCGCGGACATCGCCGACCCGAAGGAGTTCAAGGAGCACTACCGCGTGCAGCTCGACTCCGCCCCCTGGGACGAGGCCGAGAAGGAGCGCGTGATCGACGAGGTGCTGCTGGCCTACCGGTTCAACACCGAGCTCTTCGAGGACCTCGCCCGCGCGAAGGCCGAAGCCGCCGCCTGACCCGGCGCGCCGCATCCGGGAGGGATCCGCATTCCTCTGCCCGAGTTGCGTCGCATATGAGCAACTGCCACACCTTTCCGCATCCGCGACAGTCAGTCTCTGGCGCATCTGCGCGGAACTGTAGCCCCTCCCGCAGCCCATCCACCTGAACCCAGCCCACCCTGGCTCCCGCCTGCGCCCGGAGCCGGCGGGCCTTCCCGGACGTCCCACCGGCAGCTTGTCCACGACCGACGACCCGGCCACCGCATCCGCCGCCCCCCTCCCGACAGCCACACTTGTGCGCAACCGCCACAGTCAATGACTGCCGCGGTTGCGCAGAAGTGGCGCACTTGCGCAACTGCGACGCAACTCGGGCAAGGAAGGGGAGAGCCCAAGGGCGCGGAGTCGGGGGGATGCGGTCAGGCGCGGGCGCGGGACATGAACCGCTGCACGTCGGCGTCCACGCGGATGTCGGAGGGCCGCAGCGGCCGCGACAGGTACAGCCCGTCGAGCGAGGTGAGCCGGGACAGCGCGACATAGGTCTGTCCGGGCGCGAAGGCCCCCGCTCCGAGATCGACGATGGCGCGGTCGTACGTCTTGCCCTGCGACTTGTGGATGGTGACCGCCCACGCCAGTCGCAGCGGGAACTGTGTGAACTCCGCCACGACCTCCCGGCTGAGCGAGCGGGATGCGGCGTCGTACGCGTAACGGAAACGTTCCCAGACCGCGGGCTCGACGTCGTAGTCGCGACCGTCGATCTCGACCCGGACGATGCTGCCGGCGATCTTGACCACCGTGCCGATCGTGCCGTTCACCCACCGCGGGCCGTCGCCGTAGGACTGGGTGTCGTTGCGGAGGAACATGACCTGCGCTCCGACCTTCAGCTGCAGCTCCTGCTCGGCCGGGAAGGCGGCCTCTCCCCGGCCGAAGTCGCCGCTGACCTCGGCGCGCGCGGTCTGTACACGACCGGCGAGAGCGTCCAGGTGGCGCCGATTGATCGCGTTGACGCGGTCGTTGCGGGTCGCGAGGGTGATGATGGGCTCGTCCGCGGAGAACTCCGGGGGTGTGCGGGCGCCCGTGTCGTTGAGGATCTTCGCCATGTCCGCCGTGACCTGGCCATACCGCACGGCGTTCAGCAGCGCCTTGAACCCCGGATCCGACTGCCGATGGATCTCGCGCAGCTCGGCGACGTGGAGGTCGGCGCCGTACCGCCCCATGTCCATGAGCCCGTCACCGCTCGACTCCCCCGCCCACACGTGCGCGTCGAAGAACCAGAACGAGTGGTAGTGGTCGCGCACGTAGCGCAGTTCGTCGCCCCGCGGGGGCACGGGCGCCAGCTGGTACGGGTCGCCGAACATGACCATCTGCACCCCGCCGAAGGGCTCGGCCCGCCGGCCCCGGGCCTGGCGCAGGGCCCGGTCGATGGCGTCCATGAGGTCCGCGTTGACCATCGAGATCTCGTCGATCACGAGCGTGTCGATCGCGTTGAGGAGCTTGCGCGTGGCATCCGACTGGTCGAGTTCGCTGTTCGCGATGAGTCCGATGGGCAGCCGGAACAACGAGTGGATGGTCTGACCCTCGACATTGAGAGCGGCGACGCCCGTCGGGGCGCACACGGCGATCTGCTTCGACGTGTTCCAGGCCAGGTGCTGGAGAAGCGTCGACTTGCCGGTGCCGGCACGGCCGGTGACGAACACGTGCTCCCGGGTGTCCTCGATGAGCCGGAACAGCGCCTGCTGCTCGGCGGACAGGGCGGGGGTGCTCACCGATCCATGCTAGGCGCCGCGCGGCCGCATGACGCCCGGGGGCGACTCCCCGCGCTTTCGCGGGGACGCTTTCCTAGACTTGCCCCGTGAGCCGCTTGAGACGAACCCGGCGCCGTGGCGTGCGCCTGGCGTTCGATCTCACAACCCTCGGGCTCATCGGCGCCCTCCTGCTCGCGGCGCTGGGTGCCGGCACCGCGGCCCTGTACCAGGAGTTCTACAGCCCCTCCGCCTTCGTGCAGCGCTATCTGAGCATGCTCGAATCCGGACGCGCCGCTGACGCGCTGGCCCTGCCCGGCGTCTCGCTCGATTCTTCCGAGCTGACGGATGCGGGACTGCCCGCATCCGCATCCGACGCCCTCCTGCGAAGCGCCGCACTGAGCTCTCTCACCGACGCCCGCGTGGTGTCCGAGCAGACGGACGGCGCCGACACGGTCGTGACGGCCAGCTACGTCGCCGGGCGGGCACGACGGGACCACCTCGTTCCGGGTCCGCAGCAACGGGACGCTCGGCATCATCCCGACGTGGCGGTTCAGCCAGAGCCCCCTCGCCGTCATGAACCTCATGGTCCTCGGCTCGTCCACCTTCGACATCAACGGGTTCCGCGTCGACCGTCGCCAGGTCTCCCCCGACGGCGTCGACGCCGACCCCGTCGCACCCGTGTCGCTGCTGGTGTTCTCGCCGAATCTCTACTCGGTCACGGTCGACAGCGCGCTCTCGACCTCCGATGGGGTCGCCGTTCTCGCGGACGCGCCGATGGTCAATGTGCCCGTCACCGTACAGACGAAGCCGACGGACGATTTCGTGAAGGTTGTGCAGCAGCGGGTGGAGGAGTTCCTGACGGCCTGCACCACGCAGCAGGTGCTGCAGCCGACGGGCTGCCCGTTCGGCTTCGTCGTGCGCAACCGCGTCGAGAAGCTCCCGACCTGGTCGATCACCGAGCAGCCCACGATCGAGGTCCTTCCCAACGGTGCGGGTTGGGTCATCCCCGACGCGGATGCGGTCGCGCACATCGATCTCGAGGTGCGTTCCCTGGCCGATGGTTCGCTGCGCGAGGTGTCCGAAGACGTGCCGTTCGTGGTGAACGGCACGATCGACATCCTCCCGGACGGCACGGCGTCGATCCGTATCGGCGGCTACGACCCCGGGCTCTGAGTCAACCCCGACCGCGTCTCGCATCGCGGGCGGCGATGGCCGCCAGGCGTGCGTTGTACTCCTCGAGCTCCGCGTCGCCGGTGCGATCGGCCTGTCGGTCGTTGGATCGCTGCAGGCGCTCGTCGCTGCGGCTCCATTGGATCGCCACCGTGATGCCGAGGATGAGGGACGGGATCTCTCCGATGCCCCAGGCGACGCCGCCGCCGACGTACTGGTCCTCGAGTGGTGTCGCGCCCCATGTCCGACCCATCGCGCCGAACCACTCGGCGGCGAACAGGCCCGTCTGCATCATGATCGCGACGCCGAAGAAGGCGTGCATCGCGATCACGACCACGAGGGTCAGCAGCCGGAAGGGGTAGGGGAAGCGCAGCGGCACCGGGTCGATCCCGATGAGGGACAGCACGAACAGGTAGCCCGTGATCAGGAAGTGCGTCACCATCCAGATGTGCCCGAGGTGGTCGTAAAGCGACCAGCGGAACAGGTCGGTGTAGTAGAAGATCCACAGCGACGCCACGAAGTTGAGCGCGGTGAAGATCGGATGCGTGACGACCTTCGCGAAGGGCGTGTGCACCGCCCACAGGATCCACTCGCGGCCGCCGCGCGTGCCGTCGTCGCGCTTGCGGATGGCGCGCAGTGCCAGCGTGACCGGAGAGCCGGGCACGAGCAGCAGCGGGATCGCCATCGTGAGCAGCATGTGGCCGACCATGTGCACGCTGAACAGATACTCCTGGTACGCGTTGACCGCACCCGAGGTCACCCAGAGAAGCAGCAGCATGCCGGCGACCCACATGATCGTCCGGTAGAGCGGCCAGCGGTCGCCGCGGCGATGCAGCCGCCATACGCCGGCGAGGTACAGGAAGATCCCGAAGGCGACGACGAACAGCCACAGCAGGTCGATGTTCCACGCCGTGATCCACCGCAGCGGCGTGAGCTCCGGCGGCACGGGCGCGTCGGTGAGGAACTCCGCGGGGGTCTGCGCGACCGGCGGCTGCTGATCGGTGGGCGGGGGTGTGCGCGCGAGAGCGGCGGCGGCTCCGCTCGCGATGCCCATGAGGGCCAGCTCCACACCGATGAGCGTCCAGAACCGCCGGGCGCTCGCGTTCTCGTTCATCCGTGAGATGAGCCGCAGCCGGTACCACGCGCCGAGCAGGCCGAGTCCGATGAGGGCCACGACCTTGACGGCGAGGATGCCGCCGTAGGGGCTCAGGAGAGCAGGGAGCGCCTCGACGCTGACCCAGGCGCGGACGGAGCCCGAGACCGCGACCACGATGAAGGCGACGAGGGCGATGCTGGAGTAGCGCCGCAGCAGGGCGATCTGACCCGAGCGCGCCACGACCGGCCGGATCACGACCAGCAGCACGAGTCCTCCCAGCCAGACGGCCGCGGCCAGGATGTGCAGCACGAGCGAGGTGACGGCGACGCTGTGGTTCGCCAGCTCTCCGGAGTGGCCCTGTGTGCCCATCGGCACGAGGGAGGCCAGCGCGAGGATGGCGACGAGCAGGGTCGGCGTCCAGGCACGCACCGCGAAGGTCAGCACAGTGAGCACGGCGCCGGCGACGGTGGTGATGAGCCATGTCCGGCCGAGTTCGACCTCGACGAGGAAGCGGCCGAGCTGCTGCCCGAAGACCGCATCCGCGCTCGGGGCCGCGTTGAACACGTTGACGAAGGTGAAGAACCCGGTGACGGCAGCCGCGACGGTGAACACCGCGGCGCCGATGGATGCGGTGTCCAGCGCGACCTCGAAGGCGCGGTCCTCGGGCCGCAGGCCGAACAGCGCGAGCACGAGAGCGCCGACCATGGTCGCGGGCCGCGAGGTTCAGGACGAGGGTGGCGATGGGAAGGCCCCAGCGGACGACGGGTCCGGCATCGGCGATGACGAGAGGAGCCGCGCCTCCGCCGTAGGCCAGGGCGACGATGAGCGCCACGAGAGCGGTGACTCCGAGGATGACCGGGCCGGCCACGCGCAGCGTGGTCGCCGAGACCGCTCCTGGACCACCCGAGCGGGGGCCGGCGGCGCGGGCGGAGGCGGTCGTCATCACTGCTCCAGCCTAGGCGCGGTGCGCTGTCAGCTCGCCCAGACGACGAAAAGGGGGGAGCCTCACGGCTCCCCCCTCACAGACGGTCGTCGATTACTTGACGGCAGCCTTGAGCTTCGAACCGGCGGTCACCTTGACGCGCTTGCCGGCGGGGATGGCGATCTCGGCGCCGGTCTGCGGGTTGCGGCCGGTGCGAGCGGAGGTCTCGACCTGCTCGAACGCGATCCAACCGGGGATGGAGACCTTGGTGCCCTTGGCGACGGCCTCGGAGACCGTGGAGAAGAGGGAGTCGAGCACGCTCGACACGGTGGACTGGCTCTGTCCCGTGGCGCTGGCGATGCTCGCGACGAGCTCGGTCTTGGTGATGGACTTGTCGGCCATGTGGGTTGTCCTCCAGGCGGCGGTGCGCCGCTTTCTTGACTTCGGTCCGGGACTCGGCCCCGGTTGGTCGGATCGACCGAGCACGAATATACCCACGAACCCCGTGATTCCGCGGATTTCGGGCGTGAACCGCCCACATGTGACGGCGTGTCTCGCCCGAAATCACCCGGAAGGGTCGGAATCGGCCCGATGTGGCGGTCGGGAACGACGAAGGCCCGGAACCTCAAGGGTTCCGGGCCTTCGTACGGATGCGGGTGCTTACCAGCTGGACTTGGTCACACCGGGCAGCTCGCCACGGTGGGCCATGTCGCGGAAGCGCACACGCGAGATGCCGAACTTCGACAGCACACCGCGGGGGCGACCGTCGATGACGTCACGCGAACGCAGGCGCACGGGCGACGCGTTGCGCGGCAGCTTCTGCAGGCCGACACGGGCGGCCTCGCGCTGCTCGTCGGTGGACTCGGGCGAGACGAGCGCCTTCTTCAGCTCGGCGCGCTTGGCGGCGTAGCGGTCGACGACCTCCTGGCGCTGCTTGTTGCGCGCGATCTTGCTCTTCTTAGCCATGGATCAGCGCTCCTCTCGGAATTCGACGTGCTTGCGGATGACCGGGTCGTACTTCTTGAGCACGATGCGGTCGGGGTTGTTGCGACGGTTCTTGCGCGTCACGTAGGTGTAGCCCGTGCCGGCGGTCGAACGCAGCTTGATGATCGGACGGACGTCCTGAGCCTTCTTCGCCATTAGAGCTTCACACCCTTCGCGATGAGGTCCTTGACGACGGACTCGATGCCGCGTGCGTCGATGACCTTGATGCCCTTCGCCGAGACGTTGAGCTTGACGTTACGACCCAGCGAGGGCACGTAGTACGTCTTCTTCTGCACGTTCGGGTCGAAGCGGCGCTTCGTCCGGCGGTGCGAGTGCGAGATGTTGTGACCGAAGCCGGGAACCGCTCCAGTCACCTGGCACACTGCTGCCATGGTGATGTCTCCTTCTGTACCGTGACGCCGGACGGCGCCACCCAAGATCCCTTGTCTGCGCCCACGATCGACCCGGCCGTTTCCGACCCGGAAGAGGATGTGGACACGAACTGCGCGCAGGAGTGCGCACAGACAAGGAGTCAGTCTAGCACGCGCGGCGTGTCGCCTTGACGACAGCCCTCCCCTGCCGACCTTCGCACCACGTTGTCCACAGCGCACCGCGCGCTGGCACGTTCGGCCGGAGCCGCACTGCCACGATGGCGTGACGGCTGCGACGCCGTCGATTCGGGGGAGACGATGACGGACACACCGCAGGGCGGACGCTGGCCCGCATCCGCGCGCGAGCTCGGCGATCCCCACAAGTGCCCCTCCTGCTTCGCGGTGATCAGCGGTTCGCCCTGCTCCGTGTGCGGGCAGCCGCTGGACGACCCGCGGATGGGGCAGGTCCTCGCTATCGGCCAGACGATGGCGGATGCGGAGGCCACGCGCCAGAGCATCATGTCCGCCGTCCGCGAGAGCGCCGTCGCCGCGCGACAGGCGGCCCTCGCGGAGCAGGCCGCCCTCGCCGAAGAGGCCGCTATCGCCGCCCAGCGGCGAGTGACACCCCCGGCGCCCGTCGTCCCCGCGCCCGTCGCCGCCGCCGCGCCCGATGCGTCGGACGCCCGCGCGCTCGCGGCCGAGGCCGTACGTGTGGATCCCGTCCGCTCCGCACCCGTTGATCCCACCTCCCCGCATCCCGGGGCGCAGCCGCCGGCCGCAGAGCCGGCACCTCGCCGACGGCGGCTCACGGTGCCGGTGCTGCTGCTCATCGTGGGCGTCTCGCTCGTCGGCGTGGCGGCGGTGTTCTTCCTGCTGCTCGCCTGGTTCGTGGCCGGCATCGCCCTGCGCGCCGTCATCGTGGGCGCGATCACGCTCCTCACGATCGGCGGCGCGTCGCTGCTGCGTCGCCGGGGCCTCACGGCCACGGCGGAGGGCATCGCGGCGCTCGGCGTCGTGCTGCTGGGGCTCGACACCTGGGCGGTGTACGCCAACGATCTGTTCGGCGCGGCGATCCTCCGGCCGGCCGTGTGGACGGGCATCGGCGCCCTCGCGGTGGCGGTCATCTGCCGCGCGTGGGCACGTGTCTCGCGGCTGCGCACCCCCGATGTCGCCGCATCGCTCGCACTCCCCGCGGGGATCGGGTTCCTCGTCGGGGGCGCCGTCGCGTTACCGCCGTCCGAGGCGCTGATCGCAGGACTCCTGGGCGCCGCGCTCGGCGGGCTCGCGCACGCGCTTCCCGCGCCCGCATCGTCGGCGCGCGCGGGTGAGGCGGGAGCCGTCGAGCGCTCGGCGCTCGCGATCGTCGGCCTGTCCGCCCTCGCGGCGGGCGCGCTGCTGACGCCGTTGTTCGCCGAGGGGCTCGGCGCAGCGATCTGGGCCAATGGCGGCGTTCTCGTGATCGGTTCGGCGTACGCGTTCGCGCAGCGCCCGGCGGCACCCGAACGCGTGGCCGGCGCGTGGCTCGGCGCTGCGGCATCCGTACTGGCGACCCTCGCCCTCGCAACCGCCGGGTGGCAGCTCGCCGCCCGCAGCGATCTGCCCGTGTTCGGCGTGCTCGTGGCGCCGGTCCTGGCGGTCGCCACGGCGGTCGCGCTGGATCGTCTGCGGATCCGGTTGCCCTGGCTGACACCCGCGGCCATCACCGCCGGGATCGTCGCAGTCTGCTCCCTCGCCGTACACATCGTGATGTGGTCGGCGAGGGCAGCGCTCGCGATCTCCGGCAACTGGGCGCTGTGGCGCACGTCGGCGTTCGAGTCCGCCGGCGCCTCGCTCGAGATCCCGCTGCTCGCACTCGTCGCCGCGGTGGTGCTGAGCGTGCTCCTGTTCTCCGCTCCCACGGCACGACGAGACGCCGTTCGGCACGTCCGCCCGATCGTCGGCGCGCTCCTCCTGACCTGCGCCGCGGCGCTCAGCCTGATCCCGGCGGCGGCGGTCGCGGGCGGTGTCGTCGTTGCGGCCGCATCCGTCGTCGCGATCCGCCGGCGTGCGGACATGGCGGGATGGGTCGCCGCGGGCTTCATCGGCGCCGGCGCCGCCTACCTGACAGGCCTGTCGGCGATCTGGCTGTGGGTCGCCGCAGTCGCCGTCGCCGCACTGCTGCCCGTTGCTCATCGGCTCGCTTCGCGTGCGGCGGGCGGCCTCGCCGTCGCCTTCGCCATCCTTCCGATCGCCGTGCTCACGGTCTCGTCGATCATCGCGCCGAACGCGCTGGCCGTGCAGCTCGGCGGAGCATCGGATGCCGCCGCCGCCGGCTGCGCGTTCGTGCTGCTGCAGTGGGTCGCCCTGGTCTCGGCGCTCGCCTCGTTGCTGGGCTGGCACGACGCCGCATCGCGCCGAGCGCTCACCCTCGCCGCGACCGCGCTGCTCGCCGTCTCCCTCCCCGCCGCGGCGACGCTGGGCACCTCGCCGCTCGCCGAGCGCGCCCTGCTCGAACCGGGTCTCGGCATCGCGCGAGCAGCCCTGCTGGTCGTCGCGTTGCTCGCGCTGACCGCGCGGCACGGCGAGAGCCCGGTCGCCTGGGCGAGTGCCGCATTCGTCGCGCCTACCGCGGCGAACGGCGCGCTGGCCCTGCTCACTCTGATCGCCGCGCCGCCGTTCACCACTGCGCTCGTGACGGTCGCGGTTGCCGCGGTCGTCATCGGAGGCGGCGCGGCCCTCGCGCTGCGCACCCGCATGACCCGTGTACGTCTGGCGGCAGATCTGGGCGCGGCCGTCGTGATCCTGCTGGCGGCCTGGCCGGCTCCGCTCCCGGGCGGCCGGGTGCTCTTCTCGGTACCGACCGAGTGGCGCGGGGCTTTCGTCGCGATCATCGCGATCGCGATCGGCGCCGCATCCGTCACCCGGGGCTGGCGCGCCGCGCGCGCGGGCGGGGTTCCCCTCGCCGCGGCTCCGCGACGCCTGCTGGCCTGGCCGGCATTCGCGGCAGCGACAGCCGCGCTGTGGCTGTGGCTCGGATCGGCATGGCCCGAAGCCGCCCTGGAGGCGCACGTCGTCCCGCCGGCCGCGGGCCTGGTCGCCTTCGCGGTCCTGCTGAGCAGACTGGGCCGCCTTCCCGAGGCGACGGTCGCGGCGGCGCTCGGCGTGGGCCTGGGGCTTCTCCCGTCCGCGGCCACCGCGCTGGGCGGGGACGCGACGCGCGGAATCGTCGCGGCCGTGCTCGCCACGGCCATCGCCGGGGCGTCGGCCTTCCTGGCGCGCCTTCGTTCGTCCGCTCCCGGCCTCGCCGCGGCCGCCACGGCGCTCGGCGCACTGCTCCTCGCGTCGAGCGGCCTCGTCGTCAGCGGACCCGCGGTCGCCGGCCTGTGGTCGGCGGCCGCCGTGGCCGTGACGCTGGTCGTCGGTGTCGGCCTCGCGCGGGAGACCTCCGCCCCTGCGGTGAGCGTCGCGACCGTGTCCGGCCCCGTCGCGACCGTCGTGTCCGCGGCCGCCGTCATCAGCGCCGTCGCGACGCAGGACTCGCTCGTGGTGGGTCTGACGCTCATGCTCGCCCTGCTCGCGCTGCACGTCGCAGCAGCCGGCGCGCACCGCATCCCGCTGACACCGGCCCTGCGCTGGACCACGTGGGCCGTCGCGCTGGTCGCCGGCTCCCTGATGCTCGCCGGCGGCGTGTTCACCGAGGTCGAGCTGGCCTTCGCGCCCGCGGGCGTCGCGCTCGCGGTGGGGGCCATCATCGCCGCCCTGCGCGCCGACCGCACCAGCCCCCTCGAACGCGCAGTGTGGCTGGCCGGCCTCGCGCTCACCGCCCTGCCGAGCGTGTTCGCCCCCGCAGAGCCGCTGCGCGCATGGCTGGTCATCTCGCTGGCACTTGCGGCCGCCCTCATCCTCGTGCTCGCCCCGCTGCCCGACATCGGCCGCCTCAAGACGCCGTCCGCGCTCGTGCTCCTGGTCGCCGCCTGGGCGATGGCGGTGCGCATCGCGGGAACGGATGCGGCGGCACCCACCATCGCAGCGCTGGTCGTCGGTGTCGGCACGGTCGCCGTGGCGGCGGGGCTCGTCCGGATCGGCTCGCGGGCAGGTGTCCCCTCCGCGGTCGCCGCCGTCGGCTCGGTCTTCGTGGTCGTGACCCTCGCCCTGCGGCTCGACGGAGCGCCCGCGACGACGGCCGTGACGATGAGCGCCGCGGCGCTGGTCGGTGTGGCCTCCGCTCTCGTTCTCGGACACGAGCGCTGGCGGGGCGTCGCCGCCGTCGCGGCGGTCGCGAGCGCGGTCACGCTGGCCATCGCGGCGGGAACCCGCATCCTGCTCCTGACGAAGCTGCCGGGCGCGCTCTTCACGATCGAACCGGAGATCTGGAGTCTCACGGCGCTCGGGCTCGTCACCGCCGTCGCGGTCGCGGCGCTGCGCACCCGCGCCGGCACAGGTGTCGATCTCGCCGCGATGATCCTGCTCTCGGCAGCGGTCGGCGCGTTCACGATCGCCGAGCTCACCGTGTTCGACACGGCGCAGACCAGCGTTCGCGTCCTGCTGATCATGGTCGTGCTGAGCGCGGCGGGGACCGCCGGCTGGGCGCTGCGCCGCCGCAACGGCCTCGTGCTGCTGGGCGCCGCCGGCGCCTTCGCCCTCGTCACCGCGGCATCGACGGCGCCCGCCGTGATCACGATCATCGAGGTGATCACCGCGCCGCCCGCTCTCGCGGGGCTCGCGGTGGGCATCGCCCGGATGCGGGCCGAACCCGCCCGGCGCTCGTGGTCCGCACTCGGGGGGTGGCTCGCGCTGCTGACGCTGCCGTCGCTCGCGTACGATTTCGACCCGGACGCGGTGCTGTGGCGCGTCATCGCCCTGGGCGCCGTGGCCATCGCGCTCGTCGTCATCGGCGCGGTCCGCGCTCTGCAGGCGCCGCTCGTGGTGGGCTCGGCGGTGCTGCTCGTGCACGCGGTCGCGCAGCTGTGGCCGTGGATCGCCGCCGCTTACGTGGCCTTCTGGTGGCTGTGGCTGGGTCTCGGCGGTGTCGCGCTCATCTTCCTGGCGGCCCGCTACGAGAAGCGGATGCGGGCCATCAAGGCCGCCTTCGCCGCGGTCACCGCGCTGCGCTGAGCCCGGGGCCGGCGCCGCGGCCAGGGGTGCCGTACGCCGACCTGCGCAACTAGTCTGATCGGCGTGTCAGAGAGCAGCGAACGAGCGGCCTTCGATGGTCGTCACGCCGCGCAGTCGATCGAGATCACCGTGCTCACCGGCCAGAGCGTCGGAGGCGCCGGCAAGCCCGGAGGCGCGCTGCTCTGGACGCCGTCGGCAGACCTGATCGCTTACATCGACGAGACCGGTGCGCCGGTCACCGCGAACGGTCGCTTGTCGTGGCTCGCGACCGAGGCGCAGCGCGACACGTGGATCCACAACCTCGCACCCCTGACCCAGTACCGGGTGAGAGTCCGTCGCGCTGCCCCCGACCCGTCGGAGTACGCGAAGTACAACATGCCCGTCCCCGACCTCTCGCACCACTTCGCCCTCGACGACGTGCTCGAGCGCGACCTGCACGTTCCGGCCCTCGATCAGCGGCGCGAGGAGTGGATGCAGCCCATCACGCTCTCCACCGACGAGGGAAGATTCGAGCTCGACCGCTCGCTCGGATGGTTCTCGGGAGACCTCCCGTGGGGCGAGGGTCGCGTGTCGGTCAGCCTCACCGTCGACGACGACGCCCCCGAGGGTGCGGAAACCTGCGATCGGGCCCTCGCCCGCCTCAGGGGCTTGCTCGCCGACGTGCCCGCGGTCGATGCGCGGTGGCGCGCCTTTGCGGCATCCGAACTCATCGAATCGGCCAATGCATGGCAGCGAGAGGACGATGAGACCACCGAACCGGTCACGCCCGCGACGTTCGCGCAGCGGATCTCGTTGAGCGAGTTGGTCATCTCCAGTGACGGGTCGGTGACGCCGTACTACGACGACGGCGACCTGTTCTTCGGCCACGCGATCCTGATCGACATCGAGCCCGACGACTCTCTCACCGACGCGTACATCGCGGGCTGACGACCCCGACCCTTCGCCGCGGTCACCGCGCAGCGCTCAGCCCGGGGCCGGCGCCGCGTCCCCAGCGGAATGCCGAGACGGTGGGGTCGTCGGGGATCCAGAAGCGCCACGGGAACTCGTCGCCGCCGGCGAGCCCCGCCACCCCGACGCGCGGTCCCGTGGTGATGTCTCGGCGAGGACTCACCGGCAGGAGGAGCCGGGCGCGGGCCCCTGCCCGGATCTCACCGGTCACCGCGTCGATGCCGTCGTGCACGGGATGACGCAGCCCCGAGGCATCACCGAGACGCCCCGGTCCGCGCGCCAGGTCGCGGTCGTGGCGCACGACACCGCGCTCGCTGCGGCGGCGACGGGCCGCATCCGCACCCTCGACGACCTCCGCGCCGCGCAGGAGCACACCGCCGGCGACCCCCGCGGGCCCGCACACCACGTTCACGCAGGAGTGGATGCCGTGCGGCATCCACCGATAACCATATGAATACCCGCGGCGCGTTCGACTACGCTTCTCGACATGACACGAGTAGCCACCTGGGGGGCGCTGCTCGCACTCGGCATCATGCTGACCGCGTGCTCATCGCCCGCCACACCGAACGCCGCACCGGCAGAGACGGATGCGCCGTCGATCCCAGTCGGCTACAAGCAGATTGGTGACGACGTAGCGGTGAAGTGGGCCGACAGCTCCTCCGAGCTGGCGTGCGATCGCGGCGCTTGCGCCACACTCCTGGTCGTGGCCCTTCGCGATTGCCCGAGGCTCTACGCCGAGGCAAGCCTGGTAGACGACGGCGGCTCCGCGATCGACTGGACGAACGACACGCTGAGCGGCCTACGGATGCACGATCGCGGCAAGATCCAGTTCCAAACGTCGAACACCGAGGTTCACGAGTTCAAGCTCAGCGACATCGCCTGCTCCTGAGCAATCCGACGCGTTGCCCGCGGCCACCCGCGACGCGTCGCGAGGATCCCCGCGACGCCATCGACATAGGCTGACAAGATGCTCGCCGGACTCGTTCAGCCTCGGGAAACACAGACGGTCGAAGTCACCGGGCACACGCTCGAGGACGTGCATCAGCAGCTCGTCGCGAAGACCCCTCCCGGCTTCGTGCTCGCCGCCGGCCCCGTGCGCATGGCGAAGGGCACCACCGAGCTTTCAGCCACCGGCACCTACGCGGCGACGGCCGTCGAAGAGATCGAGGCTGACGACATGGCCGCGCTCGAGGCGAAGGTGCCTGATGGCTGGCGCCTTCTCAGCGTGCGCCGACTCTAGGGCAGCTTCCGGCCATCGCGATCCGGCCACGGGCTCGTCGCCGGCAGGCCCGGCGTGCTCGCCCGAAGCATCATCTGATGCAGCCGCATGCACGACTCGCGGAGGCTCGACCCCCACCCGATCAACTCGCCCCGGTACTCAGTCCGGTAGCGCGGACCATCCGTCGTGCGGCGAATCTGAATGCTGCCGTATGGCTTCCCCGCGGGATCACTGAGCACCCACACGCCGGGCTCGACCTCCTGCGCGGTCATGATCGGATGCCACTCAGCCACGGCAGGAGCGTGCCACCAACGTGAGACATGGCGGCACGCCCGCTCGACTCCCCTTCTATGCGGCCGACGCGAAGACTCGCGCTGCCACGTGCGCCGCGTGACGATCGAGGTTCCCTCCTCGCCTGAAGTAGTGCACAGTCATCCCCGGATCGGCATGGCGCGCGAACTCCTGCGCCTCGCGAAGATCCGCCCCGGAGTCGATCACGGCCGTGACCGCCGAGTGGCGCAACGAGTGCGGGTGGATGTTCTCGGGCAGGGCCGCCTTCCGGCACAGGATCTTCACCCAGGCATAGGCGCCGTTGCGGTCCTGCTGTCGACCGTCGCGGCGCAGCACGAGCGGCCCATCCAGGCGGTCACCGCGCGCCTGCTCGAGGATGCGGAGCAGCGGCACGGGCACCGGCATGAGAGCCGACTTACCGCCCTTGCCGACCACACTCAGCACCCGATACCCGAGCTGATCCTCGGCGAAGTCCTCGATGCGCACGTTGCACGCTTCGGTCACTCGCAGCCCGAGCATGCACATCAGTGCGACGAGAGCGTGATGCGCTGGCGACTCAGCGGCGGCCGTGCGGAGCAGCGCCCCCACCTGGAACCTGTCGAGCCACGCGATGTCCGCGCTGAACGGCTCATGCTTCGGGAGCCGCAGCATCACGGTCGGGTCGCGGTGGATGCGCTCGTCGGCAACCGCGAGCCGGTAGAACGTGCGGAGAGTCTGAAGTCGGCGCCGCACCGAGCGCGGCCCGTTCCCCCGATCGTCCTCGAGGTAGGTGCGGAAGCGCTCGAGGTGAGTGCGGCGGATGGCGAGCGGATCGACACCCTGCGTCTCGCACCACTCGAAGAAGATGCGGAGATCCGCCGTGTACAGCGTCCTCGTTCCTCCGCGGTATCGCCCCAGGAACTCGCGGGCTGCTTCGTCTGCGATGCTGCTGCGCGCCGTCTCGGGCGCGGTAATGTCGCTCATGGCGATCTCCACTTGCTTGGATGTCGTCAGCCCCCGTCTGCTGCTCCAACAGCGGCGGGGGCGCTCCCGTCTTCGGGAGATGCCTCGAGCTTAGGACGTGTTGCGGTCGGCCGCCAACGACACTTCAGCCCCTCGAGCCCGCCACGATGGCGAGCCCGAGGGGCTGAACGTATTTCGTGCTTTGGTGGGTCACCCTTTGAGTAAGGCCCGATAGGATCGTGCGCAGGGGGCATGACGATGTGCGAACTGCGAGACACCTTGCGTGAGGACTTCCGGGTGAATGCCCGCGGCCTCGACCGGGCTACCGTCCTGGTTTTCCGATTGAATCAGGCTGCACACCGAGGGTGTCTTGTCGCAGTGAAGCGTCCGCTCGCGAAGATCCTCGATCTGCTCTGGACGCAGCTCACCATCGGGGCGGAGCTGCCCGGGACTGTCAAGTGCGGCCCGGGGCTGCGTCTCCCCCACGCAGGTCGCGGGGTCATCATCAACGCGAACAGCACCATCGGTCGAGACGTCACGATCTATCACCGCGTCACACTCGGAGTGTCAGGCGCTGACCCGCGCAACGTTCCGACGATCCTCGACGGGGCATACCTCGGCACGGGCGCATCGGTGATCGGCGGCGTCACCGTCGGAGCCGACGCGAAGGTCGGTGCCGGCGCGGTGGTTACGAAGGATGTCCCGGACGGTGCTCTCGCCGTGGGCGTTCCCGCTCATGTTCGCGAGGCTTAGGGCACCTCGTAGACGGCGACCGCGTTTCGACGTTGCGACGATGTGTCCTGCCGGATGGTGAACACGCCCGACGCGGACGCCTGAGCCTTCACGATGATCGGGTAGGCGTTGCCCACATTGAACGCCGACTCGTCGATGTCCAGTTCGACGTGATACATCCGCCCCTCTGTGTGCGCTGAGCCGAGCCCATTCGGGCGCGAGTACCCGTCCACCAGCCGAACCATTGATCCGTACGACTCGTTGCCGTCGACGAATGCGCCGACGAGAAGGGACCGTGTCGCCTGAGTCGTCGGGATCAACTCGTTGACCCAGAAGTCAGCGGTGACGCGCACCTTCTTGGACCGAGCGATCCTGAGCGTGCTGGAACGCATGATCTCGATGCGATCGGTGCCGATCGGGATGTCGGAACTGTTCGTGAGGAAGAAGGATGTGCCGAGAGGTCGCCCCTTCGGGAGCGCGTCGAGCGCCCGTCCGAGGTCGTACAGTCCAGGCCCCGAGCGCGACACTTCGCCCACATCCGGCGCGTCGTCGGCACCCCACGCAAGGACACGGATCGCCTTCGCCGTAGCGGAACTCGACGTGTACAGCTCCAGGGTCGCGTGCGCGCCGCGCTGGCTCAGGATCTTCGCGTTCGCCGGGGTCAGGACCACCTCGCCATTCGGCAGAACGATCGATGCACGGTCGCCGCGGAACTGAACAGCGAGCTGAAGTTCCGTATCCACCGGCAGCGGCGTCGCGAACTGGCCCGCCGAAACGACCGGAGTAGCGAATGGCACGTCCAACGTCTCATACGACCAGCCGGTCTGATTCACTACGAGGTGGGCCGCGGATGCAGGCAGACCGGTGTCGACGGTGAACTGCGCCGACGAGACGATGAGGACAATTGACTCGGCAGTTCCAGACCCCGACGGGATGAGGAAGTTCGCCCAGATCGACGACACGTCCTCGCCCAGCTCAAGGCCCGCATAGGCCGCTGCGACGCCGGAGGCGGGGAGCGTGTGCGTCAGCGATCCCCCGACGCGCTTGAAACCCGCGGTGCTCGGGTTCGCGCGCACGGTGTACGGCTGCGAGGAGTCTGCGATCGTCCCCGCCAGGAGCGGGCCATCCGCCTCCCCGAGGAACTGATCGTGAGCGGCGGTCCGAACCACCCCAGCAATGCTCGTGCTTAGCTGCTGACTGAAGGCGCTCGCGGGGTCTGCCGCGACGGTGGACATGATGCCGTCGTTCGTGGCGACCACGGCCTCGACGTCCCGCTTCGCGAGAATGACTTCGTCGCGCGCGGTGGCGACCTCGCCCGCGGTCGTCGCGACGGCACCCACCGCTTCGGTCACTTCGTCGCGCGCTTCGAGGACGCCCGCAGCCCACGGCGGTGGCGCGTAGCCCGGCAGCGACGGCGCGGTGACATCCACGAGGTCGGCGTACGCCGTGTTGGCCGTGGGAGGCGCGGTGAGCCGCGCACGGCTCGCCCAGCGCCCTCCGCCGAGCACGAACACCCACTCGTACGCGTGCCCCTCGGGGAGGGGCGCCACATCTACCGAGAACGTGCCATCCTCGGCGATCGGGTAGTCGACGGGATCTGGTAGGAGGGTCCGGCCGGCCACGTTCGCACCGTGCACCGAGCGCACGCGCACAACATTGCCGACGACGCCAACATCGGCGGGAGCGTCGCCCCCGCCGATGTCGATCGCGCCCGTGACGGTGAAGCTCACTCGGAGCCCTTCGGCGTCGTGCGAGCGTACCGGGACAGACCGAGCACGACACCGATAGAACCGGCCCAGCCCACGATCAGCGCGGCGACCTGGCCCGCGATCGTTTCGGACCATGCGGCCCAGTCGATGACGGTCAGCGTCGTGATCGGCGTGGCCGACACTGCGATGAGCGACAGCAGCACCCAGAGCACCTTTGCCTGCTCGTCGGGGATGACCGGTTCGGCCGGCTCAGGAATCGTTGGGGTCGACATTGTCGCCCTCCCTTCGGATCGGGTTGGTTCGCTCGATCTCTTCGGACAGCCAGTCATCGACCTCGGAGAGCTTGACGATCGCCGGAAGGATCTCCTGCTCGATGACGCGCTCGGTCCGAAGCTGCGAGTCCTTGATCGAGGAACCGTTGTTGTAATGCACCTCGTGGTGGATCTCGCCGACCTTCTGCACGAGGTCTTCGTGACGGCGATCCGCGCGCTCGATGAACGCCCGGAAGCTCCTGCACAGCGGCCAGGATTGCCGCCGCGCTCAGGATTCCCTTCGCGAATGCCTTCGTTCCGCGCCACGCTCGGGGGCCGAATCGGATCAGCCAGGCGAGTAGGCCGCCGATGCCAATCACCCAGATCGCCAGCTCCCATACGCTCACAGCTTCGAGGGCATCGACGAGCCAGGCTGGGGGATCGAGATTCACAGCCTCAGCCGACTGCGGCCGGGAAGCTGGTACGAATCGCGTCTCGCGTCGCGTCGGCGACCTTGACCACCTCGGCCTGAGCCAGCGTCGCTTCCTTCGACGCGAAGCGTTGCACGACATCGAACGCCGCCCAGTGCTCACGACGCACGGTGTCGTACTGCCAGTCGGCCAGCTCGACGTCGGCGAGCCCGTACGCACCGCGGAGCGCGTCGTAGATCTGATCGGGCAGGCTGTAGGGCGGGACGCCCGACTGGATGATGATGCCGGAGTCGGGAACCCCGGCCTTTCGGATCGCGCGCATGTCGTCGTCCTCCTTTGGGACTGTGGTTGTAATCGGGGTCACCTCGAGGCCTGCGGGGATAACCCACGGGTCGGCCTGCAAAGTGATGTGCCACGGCTCGCCGCTGACGAGGCCCGTGACGAAACCGGCGAGGCGGCACAGGGCCGTGAAACGCGCCCACGCGAGCGCCTCGTTACCGGGTGCGAGGTCGCGCCAGTTCGCGACGTCGATAGCGTTGCCAGTCCCGTGGTTCGACGTGCGCGGGTAAGCTGCGGACGCGGCGAACGCGCCTCCTGCGAGGTACGCGAGGCGCGCATCCCACGCCGCCTGCTGCTCCACCACCGGCCGGTAGCACGTCCACCCCGACGACGGCCGCAGCATGACCCCGTACTTCTCCTTAGCCGCGCGGACGATCCACTGCCAGCGGGCAGCAGCGCCCGGCGGGAGATACCACGTGTCACCGAGCTTCACCATCACGGCGAGAGGGATCTCACCGTTCCTGTAAGTAGCCATGTCTATTGCCTCCTGTCTATGTCGGCAGCACGGCCAGAGTGCGGGTGCCGAGATGAGCGGCGTATCCGCCGACGAAGCGATTTCCGGACCAAGCCCACCTGAAGGTGTACGGCGTGTTTGGCGACAGGCTCATGAACGCCTGGCCTCCCGCTAGTTGCTTGCCGTAGGTGATCATGATCGGGGTCGACGCGAGGATCGTTCCGCCGCTATCTAGGGCATTGATCTGCACCGCGAGATCTCGTGTCTGCTGATAGTTCGCCAGCGGGTCGTAAATCGATGCCGAGAAGAGCAGCAAGAAACGACCGGTCGGCGACGAGTACGTGCCAATGACTTCGTTCGTCCAAGGCCCCCACGAGCCGTCGTCAGTAGGGGGCCACGGCGTCAGCGCCTGATCGGTGCGCGTCACTCCCTGCGCTCCGAATGCCATCGCCGCTAGCGACACCTGTTGGCCCGACGCTGGATCTCGGATCTGCATGCCCGTCGCCGTACCGTGCCCGATTTGCGTGAGCACGTTTCCGCCGGCGTCGTACTGTCGAATACCCTGCGGCGTCATTTCGACGCGCGCGCCGCTCGCCGCCGTTCGCACTGTCGCACCCGTGATCGTCTTACCGTCGATCGCCCCATCGACGATGAGCGCGCCGTCCACCCGGCTGCGAATGGTCGGGACTCCGAAGAACGCAGTCCCGGAGCCTCCTGGGTTGATGTAGAACAGCACGCGCACGAACGCCGCATCCGCGGGAACCGCGCCGTTGGTGCTGTAGCTGACCCAGCTTCCGCTCTCGTTGTGCGTGAAGTCCCAGTAACCCACCGTCGCTCCGGTGATGTCGGAGAACTGTGCTCGCGCGAATGGGAGCCCACCGGACCAGCTCTGCCGGTGCATGCCGACTGAGAAGGTGACCTGAAGGCCGCCGCGGATCGGTACCTGCTTGCTGCCGACGCCCGCGTAGCCGCCGCTACTCGTCCCTTGGAAGCGAATAGCTCGCTGCCATCCGCCGCCGATGTCCTGAACCGACCACATGCCGGCGTCCCACCCGGTCGTCGCGAGCGACCAGCCAGCGTCGTCACCGATGCCCGAGAGGAAGATGGCGTCGGGTACGAGGTTGTTCTCGTTCCCGATCACGACCTTGTCGGCGGTGATCGAGCCGGCTTTGATCACCCGTGAGTCGATCGACCCGGCTTGGATCTTGTCACCCGTGATCGTGTTGCCCTTGAGGTGTCCACCCTCGATCGTGAGAGCTTGGATCAGCTCACCCGTGATCGTGTTGCCGATGATCTTGTCGGCTGCGTTGATCGACCCGGAGACGATGTTCGCCCCCGCGACCACTTCGCCGATCACATCCGTGTCGACGAGCGGCTGCGTCGTGACGGCCACCTTCTCGGACGGCTCCGAACGATTCCCCGCCCGGTCGACCGAGACGAGCCAAAACCACCGCTCCTCGCCGTAAGGCTGCTCGGGAGCATAGAACGTATCCCCGCCCGCCAGAATCGTCCCCACCGGGCTCCCGGAGCCCGCGAGGGTGGACGACAGCCACACCTCAGCGTGGGAGAAGTCGACCGGCTGCGGGTTCCCCGCGGCGTCGCGCCCGGACCACAGGACGCTGACCTGGCCGAGGCGGGACGAGGCCGTGGGAGTCGCCGGCTTGGGCGGCGGTTCGGTGTCGTCGGCGAGCGTGATGGTTACCGGATCCGTGAAGTCGCCGACCACTCCCTGCGCCGAGACGGCGCGGAGCTTGAACTGCCAATCGTCACCGGCCGGCAGTGGGCTGTACGTGAGACGGTTCGTGCCCTGCACCGAGTCGGTCAGCTTCACCCAGGGATCGCCGGCAATGTTCGGCCGCGAGTACATCTCATGCCGCGAGATCGAGAGCGGCTGACCGTCCTCACCCGTCGCGACGGGCACGAACTGCGCATCGACGATCGCGAACGTGTCGCCCGCCGGGGTGAACCGGTGAACGGTCGACACGACGAGGCCGGTCGGCTTCGCAGGCTTCCGCTTGTCGTCTCCCGCAGGCGTTGGCGTGCCGGCTCCTCCCGCGGACGCCGCAGCGGTTCCGAGGAGGCCCGAAACGCTGCGCCGGGTGCGCACGTCCCGCTCGAGGAACCGATCGCCCAGCACGAGATTGCCCGTGACTCCGTTCTGCGCGAGCCCGAGCGTGATCTGGCGCACCCTGAGCTGCGCGTCGTCGCCGCGGTCGTTCGGTGCGGTGATGGTGTCGCCGACGCCGTAGTGCACGCCGGGGAGGTAGTCGACGCCGGCCAGCCGGAGCCCGCGGGTCATCTGCACCCGCGGCGCATCTCGCCGCGACTGCTCCACCTCGCCGATGTACTGAAGCGCGCCGATGTCCTTCACGCCGGATGCGTTGACGAGTTCTTCCCAGAGCCCCCAGGGACCGACCGTTGGTGAGACGTGCTCGTAGGTGCGGCCGTCGTCGCCGAGCACGCCGACCCGGCCGGCCATCTCGGTGGCGTCTTCGTCGTCGGGAGCTTCCATCAGATCGATGCCGTTGCGCAGCGTGACGTTTCGCGTGACCCCGAAGGTGTCGGCCTTGTAGAGCTTCAGCTCCCGTCCGACGATCACCCAGTCAACCAGCCCGTTTTCAGACATCGTCCGCAGCAACGACAGGAGGTCGTCGCCGAAGCGGATCGCCTGCGGCGGGATCGCAGGCCAGGCGGCGCCGGCCGAGTCCTGGCCCGCGGTGAAGCTGTAGGTCAGGCCGCTGATGTTGCCGCGGCTCTTCGCCTCGTCGATGAGCGTCTTCACGACCGCTCCCACCGTCGAGTCAGCCATGATCCGCTCGCCGTTCTCGTTCAGCAGCTCCTCACGGAGCATGCGCACCTTGCCGAGCTGGAATCCGTACGAGTGCAGCGTGTAGCGCCGCGTGCGCGTCTCTTCGATAAACGATGCGCCGCGCTTGAGCCGCAGCCACCGCGCCCCGAACTCGCGCCACTCCCCGCCCGCTACCGCGATCTCGGCGGAGACTTCGCAGAGCCCTTCGAGCTTGCTCGCGTGCTGCACCGTTGCGAGATAGTCGATCGAGCCCGATCCGAGGTCGTTCAGCACGTCAGACAGCGACGCGGCCAGGGGGTAGGGCAGCGTCGCAATGCGCGGCCCGTTCGGCTGGTAGACGCCGAACTGAAGGCTTAGGTCAGGCATAGGCGGCCCTCGCTCTCAAGATCACGCGCGCCGTCCCGGATGCGCTGACTGCTGCCGTGGATACGACGGTGTGCCGGTTCATCGGATCCGCGGCGATGGGGCGCGGCGTGAGCCGCAGCAGCCCTGTCGACGGGATGACGAGCTGACCCGAGACATCGGATCCCCCACCCGCCCAGCCAGCCTCCGCGGAGGTCGTCAGGCGAGCCGCGGCGCCCGTGATCGTCACGTACTGCCCGGAGGTCAGGCCGCCGACCCACCTCACGCCAGTGCCGGTGAAGACGTCCGTGACGGTCGCCGCGGACAACGGGCCGCGGATCTGCACTTGCCAGTCCTCGCAGGGAGCCGTGCCGGCGAGATGCCCGATCGGCGCGGCGACTTCGGACGTGAGCGAACGCTCGATGTCCTGCACCTTGCCGTGGAAGAGTCCGTCGAGCAGCGTCACGGTGATGACGCCGACGAGCGACCCAACGCGGGCGTTCAAATCGGGCTCGCCGATCGACTTCAGCTTCGCGGTAGTGGTCCGCTCGACGCCATCGACAGCCCGCCCGAGCACGAAGGGCACACCCTGCGCAAAGAGCGCCTTCACGGCCTCCCAGTACGCCTCGCGCGTGCCAGCGTTCCGGGACGCGACCATGACCCGCAGCGGTAGGTCGACAGCCTCACGCGGCTCGTATCCGACGTCGGGGATTCCCGACATGCTGGGCACGTTGGCACCCACCGAGCGCAGGGCGACGGCGGGTGAGTGCGCGGATCCGTCCGCGGTCACCCACCATCGCCCCTGCGCGTCGGCGAGAGAGATCCCGTCAACCGAGTAGATGAAGCTCGACATCAGCCGCCCTCCTGTTGCAGAACCCGGTTGATCGCCTTGGATGCAGGCTCGGGCAGCGGGTAGTACACCTTCTGATAGATGACGGTTCCGCCGGATCCGCCGGGCGCTCCGGCGTGCGCAGCTCCCGCCGAGACATCCGGCGGCGTATCACTGCCGCGGGCGAGGTTGCGACGGAACTCATACACGCCCTGCTGGCCGCCCATGAGGTCGACGTCCTTCGCGGTGAGGACATGCTCACCCGGCGCCGCGAGCACCGGAACGGAGTCCTTGCCCTTGGGTCCGGGGCCGTCGATCGCTCCACCCTTCGAGCGGGTGATGCCGCCGCTCCACCCGTTCGCGATGCGGATCTCGCCGTAGATGCCGGAGAGGGTCAGCTTCGGACGCAGGTTGTTGATGTAGCTCACGACCGAGTCGGCCGCGCGGATCGCGTCGGAGGTCGACGCGTCGATCCCGAGCGTCCATCGCTGGCCGTCGTAGTTCGCCTTCAGCGTGCGCATGATGTCGTCGACCTTCACGCGCCCCTCGGCGACGGCCGACGTCAGCTCATCCGCAGCCTTGCGCCCGAAGCGCGCGACGATCTGCGGGTAGATCTGGCCGACCGCTTCCATCCCGGACAGCAGCTCGAGCTTCGTCCCGTCCGCTCGAGCAGACGCGAGCCGTTCAAGCTCGGCAAGCTCAGCGCCGCCGCTCTGGCGCAGCTCGGCCAGCAGATATGCACCGTCCGACCCCATCTCCATGAACTGAGAGACGACGCCGGAGGATGCCTTACCTGCGAGCCACACCATATTGTCGGCCCACTCGGATTGCGCGGTGATCTGCTCCCACATGCGGGCGATCCACTCGTCGAGCGATTCCATCGCCTCGTCAGCGGCGTCGGACATTGCCCCGCCGGCTCGGTCGGCGGCCTGCTCGGTCGCTGCGGCCAGCCGGTCGGCGGCGGCTTCGATCTGAGCGGCGGCGCGCTCCTGAGTCGCTGCGGCGGCGGCTGCCGCCACCTCATACTCGGCCTGCGCTGTCGTCGAGTCCTGCACCGTCTGCGCAGCGCGCGCCTGAGCTTCGGCGTGCTCCATCGTCGCTTTCGCAGCCTCGCGCTCGGCGAGTAGCTTCGCGTCGAGCGCGCGCGCCTCGTGCTCGGTCGCGTCGGCGAGAGCTTGCTGAAGCTGTGCACGCCGAACCGGATCCGACTCGGCGTCGAGCGTGCGCTGGATCGCCTGCCGCTGGCGCTGCGCAGATACATAGGCGTCGACGGCGCGGCGGGACTTATCGAGCGCCGCCTCCTCCGCTGATGCGGCATCCTTCGCGGCACGCTCGGCCTCGTCGGCAGCTTCACGAGCGGCGCGCGCCCGCTCCTGCATCGTCTTCTCATACTCCGACGCGGCTTTCTTCTCGGCGTCGGTGCGTTTGCGAATTGCCGCCTGCTCAGCCTTCGCGGCTTTCACCGCTTCGTCTTCGCCGGACTTGCCTCCACCGCTCGCAGTCTTCCGCTTCTGCGGGGTCAGCTTGATGAAGCTCGACAGCGCCTTGCTCGCAGCCGAGCGAATCTCGTCGAGCGCCGACTTCGCCTGCGAAGCATCCACCGTAGGGGTCGCGTTGAAGTCGGCCTCTCGGCCGGCCAGCTCCGCGGTATCGCGGAATCGCTCGAGCGCGCTCGAGTTCGTGCTGATCTGCCCGTCGAAGAGTTGCAGCGCGGCAATCGCGGCGTAGGCGTCGGGCGCGAGCGTTTCAAGGCCGGCAACCTTGATGCCGAACTGCTCGCCGTCCGCGGCCTTGAGCTTCGAGATCACGTCGTCGAGCGACAGCCCGGTGCGCTCGAGGAACGCTTGCAAGTCGTCCGTCTGCGCCATCTCGATGAGACGCGCTCGGAAGTCGCTCTGCGCGTCCGAGGTGCCGTAGAGGGCAGCTTCGAAGTCGCCCAGGCTGATCCCGAGCGAACTCAGCCGCTCGGGTAGCCCCTCGTCGACGAGTTTCTTGGCGACGACCTCGCGAGCGTTCTCCGTGAAGGCACCCGTGTTGCGGTCGAGAGCGGATGTCACGGCGTCGATCGCCGCTTCTTGTTCGTAGGCCGCTTCCTCCGCCTGGCGCTGGACATCGGTCCATGCGCTCGTTGCGAGGGTGATGGCTGCGAGGCTGCCCGCAACCGCGATCCCCACCGGACCGCCAAATGCAGCGACCAGCGACGATCCTGCTCCGCGCACGGCGGTTCCGAGGCCACGGGCGCTCGTCGTCGCCGCTCCCCATGCATAGGACAGTCGATTGACCGTCGTCGCCGCCGTACCATTCAGGACGGATCCGGTGTGGAGCACCTGCTGGTAGCGGATCTGCTCAGCGATCGACGCGCGCGTGGAAGCCACCCAGCCGGTCGTCGCCGCGATCAGGCTTGCGTACGAGCCGTTGAGCGTGCGGATGAGAGCGAGTGCGGCGATGGCGGCGAGCACCGGCCCCGGCAGCGAGTTGAACGCACCGAGCAGGCTCGAGACGACATCGACGAGCGGCATCGCGGCCTGAGCGGCGACGCCGAACAGCTCTGCTACGGGCGATGCGACGTTGATCACGAGTTCGGCAGCCGCGGCCACCAGCTCGAGCGCCGTTCCCACGCCGTCGATGACGTCCTGGACACTTCCCGCGTTGATGCGATCCGCTATGCGGTCGATCGTGTCGGGGATCAGCTCAAGCGGCTCGAGGAGGGGCGACCAATCGGCGAGCTTCATACCCGCGGTCGCGGCGTTGAACATGCCGGTAATCGACATGAGGATCTGGCGCCCGATATCCATGATCGGGCGGGATGCCTGCTCGGCGGCTCGGCGCTGAGCAGAGCCGGCCTTATCGACCCAGCGGGCGTAGGAGTCGCCCATGTTCTCGAGCATCGCGCCGAACTTGGCTTCCATGCCCGCAGTGAGGACGTCCACGGCCTGATCGGCTGAGATCATGCCCTCAGAGGCAAGCTTCTGCACCTCGGCGACGCTGACGCCCATCTGGTCGGCGAGCAGCTTCCACGCGGGGATGCCCTGCTCGGTCAGCCGGTTGAGCTGGTCGCCCTGCGCCTTGCCGAGCGTGATCATGTCCTGCAACGCATCCGACACGATCGCGAGCTGCGCGTTATCGCCACCCAGCGCGGCAACCGCGGATGAGTAGGCCCGCATCAGCGGGATGATCTTCTCGAGATCGAGCTGCGCCGCGACGAAGTTCTTGTACTGCCGCGTCAGTTCCGGGAACTGAAACGGCGTCTCGGTCGCGAGCCCGTACACCTCATCGAGCGCCTGCTTCGCGGCCTTCGTCGTCCCGAGCATCGTCGTGAGAGCGATCTGGTTCTGCTCAGCGAAGCTGTTCGCGTTCACGCCTTGCGTGAGGAACGCCGCGAAGAACCCGCCCGCCGCGAGCGCCGTGGCGGCGAACGCCATCTTCGTGACCTTGCCCCACCGGTCGAACGTCTGCTCGCTGGACTTCGCCGCCTTCTCAGACTGAGCGAGAGCGCGATCGATGTCCGACGCGGCCGACGTCGCAGACTTGCCGAGATCCGACGTTGGCCTGCGCGCCGCGCATCATGTTCGCGACGTAGGCCGCCACCTCGGCTTTCAGGGTGACCTTTACGGTGCGGTTCTCAGCCACTCCGGCCTCCCTTCATCAGGTGTCGAGCGCCCGAGGCGCGAACCGCCACGGCACGAACGGCTCGTGCTCGTCGCGGTATGGGAAGTGATCGACCGGCATCGCTGCCCACGCGTTGCCGTGCTTCGGGTCGTCCTTCGGCAGCTCCGTCTTGGCGCGCTCGCGCGCGTCGCAGATCTGGCACTTGACCCACTCGGGTTGCACCCAGCCGTTAAGCGAAGGACTGAATGCCTTCTCCATCGGGTGACCGCATGCACTGTGCAGCGATCGGTTGTAGATCACGAACGCCTGCGCGATGAGCCGGTTCTTCTCGTGCTTCCACGAGCCGCGGCCGTGTCTGATCCGGGACGGCGGCACCGACCATTGCGCGGCCGTCTTCAGCTCGTCTAGAACGTGCTGGTAGCTCCCCCAGACGAGGACTCGGGCGAGAAAGGGGGCGTCACATCCTGCATGGCCGTGCCGAAGTACGCCTGCCAGAGGAGGCCGGTCTGGCCGTCGCCGATCTTCGCCATGAACTTGGCGAGTCGGGGTGCGGTCCAGTCGGTCGGACGCTGCTTGACCTCGTGGCCGTCGCGCATGATGGTGATGTCGACGACGGATGCGAGGAAGAGCTTCAGCATGTCGTCTGGGAGTTCAGCGCCCACCTTCGTCTTGTGGTCGCCGTGCTTGGCGGTGATGCGCGCGCGCTCGCTCGGGTCGATGGCCTTCAGGGTGAAGGTCGCCTTGTTGCGGGCGTACGTGTCACTGAGCGCAGCCATGCGCTCGTCAATGTCCGCGACCTTCGCCTGCGCCTCTGCGAAGCGCGCGCGGGCGGCGTCGTTGCCGTCGTCGGCGAGCGTGGCCGCGGGGTCGGGCTTCTCGTCATCGGGGAGGGACTGCGCCAGCGCGATGAGCGATTGCAGCACCTGAGTGCGCTCGTGCTCGAGTCGCCCGTAGGCGGCGAGGATGTCGCCGCGGGTGTTCACCGTGACCGATCGCTGCGGCGGCTCGATGTCGTCGAGCCAGGCGTCGAGGTCGAAATCCTGGATCCGGTTCAGCTCGTCGGCGTCGTTCTGAAGGCTGGTCGTCATGCGCGCTCCCTGCGTGAAAGTCGTGGGCCTGCGTTGGGGGGTGCCGTGGGGGCGAGCACGCAGGCAGCTCGCCCCCACGGGGCTGGGAGTCGTCAGGCGGTGACGGCGACGCGGCGCTCGTGGCCGGCGCCCTGTCCGTACACCTCGTTGAACGACCACACTTCGGCGTCCTGCCGGGGGTTCGGGTCCGTGGTCGCCAGGTCGAACACGTCGACCTCGTCGCCCGCGGCCCACGGGACGCTCGCGAGGGTCGGGCCGTCGCGCAGGACGCCCCAGAACTCGACATCGACGGTCTGATGGAACTCCCACGCCTTGTCGGCGGCGGGGTCGGTGTCGCGCGCGAAGTTGATGTTGGCGTTCACCTCGCCCTCGCCGACGACGTTCACCGTGCGGGGCGAGCCGATGGGGGTCGCGTCGGCGGTCGCGGGGTCGCCGAAGCCGAGCTGGAAGCCATCGGCGAGGGCGTAGTCGCTGGCGTAGAACACGCCCGCGCCGTTCAGGACGGTGAGGCTGCGCGCCTCGGCCGCGGTCGGCGCGATGGACTTGGGAACGAACGTGAGCTTCTTGCGGCCCTTGGAGAGAACTCGTGCCATTACTGGACGACCTTTCGCTTCGGCGCGCGGCGGGGTGCCGGCGCTTTCGATGCCGGCTCCTCGCCGGCTGATTCGGATGCGGCGCTCGCCTCTTCGGCGGCACCCTGAGCACCCTCGGGCGGCTCGAGGCTGAACACCTCGGGCCATAGGGTGATGAAGTTGGCGGGGATCATGGCCGGGCGGCCGTTGACGTACCCCTGCACGAGAGCCATGCGGCCTCCTGAAAATGGGAGAGCCCCCGACGATGCGGGGGCTCTACTTCTCGAATCCGGCGTAGGCGAACTCGTCGATCGCGTGGAGCTGCGGCGCCACCAGCGTGAAGTCGGGGTCACCGTCCCGGACCTCGTCGTGCTCGGGGTAGCTCCACGAGTAGTCGGGATCCTCGGGAACGCGGTAACGCAGCGCACGCCCGATTGCCTTGCGGCGCTCCTCGACCTCTCGGCGGGTGAGCGCGAACGTGTGGATGATGAGCCGTGCGCGAGCGAGAGCCGGTGCACGTTCGCTCGGTGCAAGCGTGACGTCTCGATGGCTCGCTCCGACCGTGTGCACGACGATCAGCCGTTGCGCCTCAGGCGGCACCGGCACGCCGTCGAATGTGCGGCCGGTTCGCGGCCCGTCGAAGATCGGCTCGTGCGGAAGCTCCGCTCGCAGACGCTCGAGCGCCCATGTCGTGAGACTCACAGGATGTCGGCTCCCTCGCTGAGTAGGTGTCGCGCCACGTTCGGCGCCTCTCGCTCGAGTGCGGGCTGAAGGTGCGGAATCGGCGCGTTGAACATGCCGCCGTACTCGAGAAGGTTTCCGAGCTTGCCCTGCTTGCCCTTGCGTCGAGTCGGCCCGATCTCAGCCTCTGTGAGGCTGTGCCCCATGAGGCTGAAGCCGATCGCGTACGGGTAGGCGGGGATCGTGGTCCGAACTGCGCGCGCGTCGGCGATGATCCGCCGAGCGTCGGTCTTGATATTGACCGCGCCCTTTTTCACGACAGCGGGCGCTTTCCACTGCATCGACACAGACGCCTCGACGAGGTCATGCGCGAGCGTTGCTACTTCGCTGTTGTCGATGCCGTTCTTGCCGCCGGGGTTGTAGACGGCGACGGCCGGCTTAGCCACCGGGTGCTGTCGGTTCCTTGATCTGATACCGGCGGGACAGGATGTGCGAGCCGGCGGCGAGCTTCGACACGACGAACTCACGACCGACGAGCAGCGGGTCGCTGTACGCCTCGCTGATCCGCACGAGCGCGCCGATCGGAAGAGGCGGAGCGAACACGGGCACCTTCAGCACGTAGCCCTCGACGGTCACGCCGCCCTTGGTGACGATGCTCTGCGTCGACCAATACAGCTCACACTTGCCCGCGTAGGCGGTAGCCGTCGCGGGGACGTCCTCGAGCTTCACGGGATCCCAGACCGTGCCGCCGGTCGCGGCCGTGGCGATGCACCTGTCGCGCATATCCGCCTCGGCCGCGCGGCGGCCACGGTTCTGAGCAGAGAGCGACATCGGCATGTCAGCCCCCGAAGCCCACGTTGTAGACGCCACCGAGCACCGCAGCCGGCGCACTCGCGGATCCGGCACCGGCCACGATGCGACCGCGCTCCGTCTCCGTGATGTAGAGCTGGCCAGACGACACCGCCTGGTCGATCGTCTCCTGAAAGGTGTCCTCGCCGAGCTGGCGGCGAGCATCCGGGTTCCGAAGAACTCGGATGACCGCCGCCACCATGACCCGCGCGACGGTGTCCTTGCGGAGCCGCGACGGGTCATCCTCCGGGGAGAGCGAGCCGATACTCGACGCCGGGGATCTCGTCGAGGATGATCCCCCACGCGTCATCGAGCCACTGCGTCGCTGCCGTCTCCTCCCGCAGCTCGACCGTCTCGACGAGGGGGCGCTCGAACGCGCCCTTCAGCCGCTCAATGTCGGCGATCGGATTCGTCATGCGGGCACCCCCTCCTCTGTCACGCGGAAGCCTGCGCGGCTTCGATCTCCTCGACGGCGGCGATCAGCTCGCCGCGGCCGACGCTCTCGAGCGCGAAGCCGTGATCGGGCTTCAGCGCCGACAGGTAGGTGAACCACTTCCCCTTGTCGTCCCGCACGGGGTGCGGGCGCTTGGGCGCCGTCTCGGCGGGCGGCTTCTCGGCGGGCGGCTTCTCGGCGGGCGGCTTATCGGACTGCTCCTCACCGCCACTCGCGGAGCCATGCGCAGCGGCGCGCTCGACTTCATCCGGCGTCAGCGGGGGGCCAGCGGGGGGCACCTCGTTGTCGAGGCGGAAGGCGTCGTTACGGACGAAGAACGCGTGCGCCGCGCTGCCCTCGTCCACGCTCGCCACTCCGTCGATGAACGCGACGCCCGCAACCCTCCGGCTGATCGGGGTTGCCGCGTGGACCGTGACCGTCCCCATCAGTCGACCTTCACGCGGAAGGCGCCGATGGACTTCGTCGCCTTGATGGCGAGGCCGATCGGTCCGAGTTCGACCTCACCCGTCTTGACGGCCCCCGAGGTGGAGAAGTCGGGGAGCCACTGGGAGAGGATGTCGCCGCCCTTGACGGACGCGCCGTGCACGCCGTCCAGGCCGAAGCGAACGGCGTAGAGCGACGTCATGCCGGCGCCGCTGGTGGCGATCACGTCGTCGTCGGATCCGGCCTTCTTTCCGATGTCGACGAAGGGGATGTCGCGGAACGTGGAGACGGTCTGACCCCACTCGTCGCTCGTCGCGTTGTAGTAGCCGATGTAGTCGGCCACCGCCTCGAGGGCCGCGACACCGTCCGAGTTGCCGTAGATGACCGTGGCGCCGTCCATCGTGCGCAGCCAGCGCAGCAGCTCGCGCTTCGCAGCGAGAGCCTTGTCCTTCGTGTCGATCTGCGACCAGTCGTGCGGGGTCGTGCCGGTTGCGAAGCTCTCCGTGGTGGAGCCGGTGACCGCGACGTCGATTCCGTCGAACCCGGGGGCCGAGGTGGAGAAGTCGCCTTCGGTGCCGTTGATGAACTCATCCACGAAGCGTGCGACGGACGACTTGATGAGCTGGCCCTGCTGGAAGACGATCTCATTCGTCTGCGCGTCGCCGAGGTTGGCGAGGACGCGGTCGACCTCGTATGCGCCGCCGAGCGGGGAGAGCGGGACGGCGAAGCGCTCGCGGGTCGCCTTCTCCTTGGCGTACTCGGTGTTCTGCGTGCGGAAGTCGGCGCCTCGCTCGGTCTTGACACGCGTGTAGCCGTAGACGAGCGTCGCTCCGGCGGTGCCGGGGCTGACCGAGTCGTCGAAGGTGATCCGGTTGAGAACCTGCGACGAGTTCTTGCGGAACTCATCGATGATGTGGAAGTCGATGTCGTCCTGCGTGTTGACCTGTGCGTCAGCGAGAGTGATGGGCATTTTGCCTCCTAGTTGCTGGTCTTGTTGATGCGGGCGGCGACGGCCTCACCGAGGGTCTTCGCTCGCTGGGGTCCGGAGCCGCCCGCGCTTGTGATGCCGGCGGCACGCGCAGAGGCGACATCCGGCTTGCGCAGAGCGAGAATCGCCGCGATCTGCTCGTTGAGCTGTTCCTGCGTGGTTCCGGTGAGCAGCGCGCGCTCGTCCTTGGTGATGCCGTTGTCGATCGCCGCGGTGAGCTGTAGGAGCGCCGCGGCGTTCTTGGCCGTCTCCTCGCGCTGGCGCGCGGCTTCGGCGGGATCTGCGGTCGGCACAGGCGGCTGCGCGGGGCTCGCGACAGGAGCAGCGGGGACGGGCGGCGCCGCGGGGGCTGCCGGCTCCTGCGGCGCGGCGGGTGCCGCGGGCGCCGCGGGCTCCTGTGGAGCGGCGGGCGGCGGGTCGCTCGCGGGCGCGGAGCCCGTCACTTCGGTGCCGTTGAGCATGAGGAACGGCGGGAGCCGTCGAGTCTTGAGCATGTCTGCCCCTCTCAGTAGAGAACGCCGAGCATGTCGGCGAGCTTGTGAACTTGGCGCGGGTGCACCTTGCGGCGCAGCTTGTCGATCTCGAGCGCGAGGTCGTCGACAGCGCGTTTACGCCCAGCGTCGGTGAGCTTGTAGGTCCCGTACGGGTTCCGTCCCTCAGCTACAGCACGTGCAGCGAGGACAGCGTCATTCAGCCGCCGCTCGGCGGCCGTCATCGTCTCTCGCGCGAGCGGATCTCGACGCCCCGTCGTCGCGGCGAGTCGATGCACGTAGGCGGCACCGGCACGAGTGCCGCCGCGGCCGAGCGCCCCGAATCCGAAGTAGTGCGACCCCTTGGAGTCGAGCCCGAGATCGCCGTATCCGATGACGCCTTCGCGTTGCTGGCCGCCTGGCAGGATGTAGCCCTGTTCCGTCAGCATCCGCACCGCGTTGGATCGTGATCCTGCGGTGCGGTAGATCTCATCGACGGTGAGGCGGGGCGCGTTGTGCGCGCGCGGCCCAGGAAGGCCGCGCCGCTCTGTGTTGACGACGCGGAAGATGTCGGCGCCTTCGCGGATCGCGCGCGCCTCCGATCGCCCGAAGACGCGCTCCTGCTCCTCGGGAGACATCGAGCGAAACATCTCGTAGGGGTCGGTCGACCAGTCCCCCGCGCGGTCCTCCGATGCGGGAATGTGGCGGCAGTTGCAATTCGGATGCCGCTCGAACCCTTCGTTCCACGCATACCAGCGGCCGGCGAGCACGATGCATCGTCGGCACGCTCCGGCGCGGACCATCCTCACGTATCCACCGACCCTCGTCGGCGTGAGCGTGACCTGCACGGCCTGGCGGTCAGCATCGGCGATGACCGACGTCACGACTCGGTCGAGCGAGCGCCCACCGATGACCGCCGCCCCCGCAGGGGATGCCCCACTCGCGATGGCTTGCTTGGCGATTCGCACCGACGCGTGTAGCACTTCATCGACCGGCAGTCCCTCGCGGGTCCAGCCGACGAATGCCGCTGCGCTCACGGTGGCGAGCCCAGACGTGGGCTGCGACGTCTGCGCAAGCACTTCGGGGACGTACGCGATGCCGCCCTCGGCCGCCTCGCGCATCGCGTCAGCGATGATGGCGTTTAGCTCGGCGGCGATGAGCGCCCATCCTGCGTCGAAGTCAGTTCCGACGCGGCGCCACAGACGCTTACTGGATCGCAGCGTCGAGGCGGCGATCCGGCGTTGCGAGTTGTAGTGCTGTGTCGCGGCTGTCGGGAAGGTCATCACCATCGGGCATCTCTTCCTTCACCAGTCGGGCGATGTCGTCCTTCAGTTCGTCTTGCGCGAGCTGTTCCCAGCGGTCGACCTTCGCCTGATTAGCGCCGGGGATCATCTCCCATGCGCCGCGGCGCGGGAATCCAGTCGTGATGAGCTTCTGAATGCCATCGACGATCTGGCCGAAGCTCTTGACCTCCATGTCGGCCGCGAGCAGTTCCATGTCCGGGTCGGGCTCTTTCATGCCCGCAGCTCGCGACCACAGCGTCGCCGTCTCGACCCACCCCTCTTGCACGTAGCGCTTCAGCTCGCCGAGCAGACTCGTGAGCGTTGACTCCGCACCGGAGATGGCGTCGCCGGAGAGGTTCGCCATGCGGGAGAGGAGGTACTGCGGGGGCACCTGGGACGTCGCGAAGAACTGCGTCAGGAACTCCGTCAGCATCGTGACGTAGTTGGCGAGGTTGGACTCGGGCATGTCGAAGACCTTCGTCTGATCCCCGTTGAACACGAGCATGCGGTCGACCGCAGCGCGCCCGAAGTCATTCAGCAGCGGCACCATGCGGCCCTCCGGCGTGCGGAAGGTGGAGCCATCCGGGTTCTTCTTGTAGACGATCTGGCCGCTCTCGTCGCGCATGACCGGGTCGAAACCTGTCACCACGCGTTGCCGGAACGCCGAGAACTGCATCGCCAGCAGCATGTTGAAACGAATCGTGTTGATCGCGTCCTGCTGCGGAATCAGCGGCGCAACGGGGCTGAAGATCTCGCTGTTCGCGTTCGGACGATAGTCGGACGTGACGAAGGGCACCTGCTTGAGCGGGTGCTCGCCGCCCACTTCGAAGACCCATGCCCCGCCCTCGTAGGCGAGACGCACCCACGACTCACGGTCGTAGACGTACGCGACCTTCGTCGCGGGCCGAACGCCTGCCGGCACGATGAGGCCGTTCGGCGCGGCGTCCGTGCGATCAATGATCTTCACCGCGTAGTCAAGCTCGAAGGGGTCTTCCGGGTCGGGATGCAGGTACACATTCCGCACTGACTGCGGACGCACGAGCGGCCTCGTCGAGTCCTTATCGTTCGTCCACACACCCGTGATTCCGCGGCCGTGCGTCATCATCGACTCGTAGATGATCGTCTGACGCGCCTCGAGACGATTCGCCGCCCAGAAGTTCTGCCACGTCTTCCGGTCCACGTCCTTGCCGTGGCCCGTGCGGATTCCTTCGAACCGCAGGCGCTGAATCGGCGCGAACACGGCTAGCTGAACCCAGTTCGCTTTCGACTGCTTGCGCAGCTCCTGGTGCTCCTCGCCGATGCCCTCGGGCGCCCACGGGTCGCGCTGCTTGCCGCGCACGTACTCCTCGCGCTCCTTGGCGTCCGACTCATTGGCGCGAAGCCACTCGGCACCCTGAGATGCCCGCCGCTTCGCTGTATCGAGATCCAAAGCGGCCTCCCTCAGTTGAACGCGTACATCGCCGTGGACACGCCTTGACGCTTGTCCTCGACGCGGTTCTCTGACCGGGTGAAGCTGAAGACAGCAAGGGTGAGCGCGACGAGCGCGGAAATGTCGGTGGTGTCGCGCCGATGCCACAGCCACTCGCCGGCCTCGCCGGGGGTGCGCTTGCGGCCGGCTTCGACGGCGTCATTTAGGTGAGCATCGTTCAGGTGAACGAATAGCTTCGGGTGCGCCGGATCGTGACGCCCGTGCTCGTCGACCGGCCCCATGATCAGCTCTTCGAAGAACATGCACGCCTGCACGTGTTCCGAGTAGGAGATCTTCGTGACGTCGATCGACTCCGCTTCGAAGGCCGGTAGCAGCTTGCCTGCGGAGCCCTTGGCGTCGAGCACGATCTCGATCGGCCCCCACCGCTGCACGATGCCCTTGACGAAGTCGACGACCCAGCCGGTGCCGCGTTCGCGGGCGATGATCTCGCCGTGCAGCTTCGGTCCCGCCTGCCAGCGGCCACCCTTGTGGATGGCCTGGCGGCCGACGAGCGCGACGGATGCCATTGAGCCGTCGAAGTTGACGTCGATCGCCAGGGACGTGACGCCCTTGCGGAGCACGCGTGGAACGCCGCCCCACATCATCGAGTCTTCGTCGGCGAGCGAGTGCCAGCGGTCCATGTCGATGACTGCCTGGCCGGCGGATTCGTCGAGGATTCCGAGGTGTTCGCGACCGAACTTGGCATCGTTGGGCGTCGCGGCGCGCAGCTTCGCGAGCTTGGCGATCGTCACGCGGCCCGACTCGGTCGCCGGGTTCGCGCAGCGCCATGTCTCGGGGTCGTCGAAGTTCGCCTTGGGATGCGCGCTGTACTCGATGTAGGCGAGCGTGGCGTCCTTCGGCCGGTCATCTTCTCGTCGGCCGCGCGCCATGATGCGGCGCAGAACTGCCGAGGTATCGAGCGCGGCGCTCGAGGTGTAGATGATGAGCGGGTTCGCAACTGCTGTCAGCGTTGCCATGATCGCAGCGAGGGTTTCCTCGGGGAGGTCATACGCCTCGTCGAGGATGATCAGGTCAGCGGTGAATCCGCGGCCAGAGCCCTTCGATCGGGCCAGGAATCGCAGGCGGGCGCCGGACTGAAGCTCGATGCCTTCCTCGCCGTTCGCGTTGCGAATGCCGATGATGCGATCGCCCCGGCGCTTGACGAGCGCCATGAGTTCGGGGGTGCCTTCGAAGACCGTTCGGATGCGGATGAACGCCTCTTGCGCGGTCTTGAACTCGTGCGCCGTGTGGATGACAAGCCGGGCGTCGAAGAGGACGAGGAAGGCAAGCTCGATGCACTCGAGAACGGCGCCCTTGCCGTTCTGACGCGGGACGATCAGAGCGAACTCGAACGCCGCCCATTGACCGTCGCGAGCTTGCGCCAGGGCGTCCCGGACGGCGGCCTTCTGCCACTCGTCGAGCACGTTGCCCGACAGCTCGTAAAGCTCGATCGCGGCGTCACCCGCGGTCCCGCTACACCGCGGGACGCTTCGAACGCGAGGAGGTACGACCTGCCGGCGCCGTGAGCTTGTCCTTGATGCTCGCGACATTGCTCGGCACCTCCCCCACGCTCTGCTCGGGCTTGGCGACCTCGAAGGGTGCGAGCGCGGAGCGCAGCGCGGCGGCGTGCTGCCGCGCCTCTTTCATTGGGTCGTTGATGATGACTTCAACGGGGTCACCGTCGCCGCGCGGCAGCTTCACGTATGACCACGCGTCCGCGTCGCCAGTGATGAGCGCGTTCAGCTTCTCGAGCCGGTCGGCAAGGCGACACGCCTCAACGAGGTTCACGATCTCGGGCTCGGAGAGCTTCACGCCCTCGCTGATCGACTTGAACAGTCGCAGGCCGCGGGCCTCAAGGCCGTGCGGGTTCGAACGGGCAGCAGCCATCGCGGCTCCCTTCGAAAAGATCTCCGGCGAGACGCGGGGAGAGAAACTTTGACTCCCCGGCGGGGTTCCGTGCCGTTCGGGGCAAGGGGTGCCCCCCAGGGGTGCTCGAAGACATGTTCGAAGCGGCTTATGCCCTTACTTTCATGCCCTCATTGGCATGGTTCGACGCGTCTCGGCGTCCCTGTGCGTGCGGCTCACACCATCGGGCTGCACGCACTGCCCTTCCCCTACATGGGGACGTGTCTCTACCCATAGGTGGGGCAGCATCCGGGCGGTGCGGGATCCGTGATGACCCGAAGGTTTCTCATCGCGGATCCCGCACGCTGTCACCACCTACGCGAGGTGCGAGTGCGCACCCTGCTGCCATCCCCGAAGCTCGAGTTGCATCCCACGTGTGCGAGACGCAGCCTCGAGCGAATGGCGACCGTCTCCTTGGTGGGGTGCGGGTCTAGGTGATGTACCGACTTGCTCTGGGGATTGACCTTGCCCGTGCGGGCATCCCTGTATGGCAGCGACTTGTCGACGAGCTGCTTGCAGATGTGGCAGTGCGTCTCCTCAGCGAAGACGACCTGACGCACCGTCTGCCACGGCCTACCTGATCGGACTCCCGCCATCGGCCACCCTTCGATCCCGAGGCACTGTCCACCAGCACCGAGGCGACGACGGCACGTGCGCCAGGCTCAGGGCGCGCCGGCTGCGTCACCCAGTAGGGGGTGAGCCAGAGCACCGTGACCAGCAGCACGGCGACGAGGCACCTCACCACGGTGCGACCATGCAGTAGACGTAGCGACCGCGCTTCGACGTCGCCAGACACGGCAACAGCATGGCGCCCACTTCACCGCGCGGCGGCACAGGTGCGTAGATCGCATCGAACGTACGACCGCGGCCCGCACCATAGTGCTCGACAGCTCGCAGCGAGGTGAACCGCACGACCCCGCCGCCCGTGAACTCGATGCACTCGATGCCCTTGGCCCGCACGATCTTGATGTGCGGAGCCTGACCCGACGCGACGACATCCATCCGCATGACCCGCTCGACGAGTTCGCCGACCTCTCGCATGGTGTTCGCGACGACGAGCACCTGCTCTCCGGCGAGCGCGTCCCGCAACGGTGCGGGCAAAGATGCCGCCGTCACGCGAGAGGCCCCGTGGCGAAGATCGAGCGGTTCGCCCGCATCGACACATCCTCGAGCGCGGTCAGCGCGATCGACTTGTTCCGGCTCGAGGGAGTGTTCGCCTCGATCACCACGGCGAGTGCGACCACGGCCTCGTTGATCCGCGTCACCGCGGCGCGCTGCTCGTCGGTCGCCGGCTGGCCGGACGTGGCCGTGAAGAACCGGGCGCGAGCCCGGTCCTCCGCGGTCGGCTCGGGAAGGGCGCTCAAACGACCACCACTCCGCCGTTGTAGCGATGTCCGAAGATGCGATCCGCGGACATCACCGAGCGCACCGTCTGAGCGTCGATCATGTTCTGAAGCATCGAGGTGCCAGTGATCGTGGCGGCCGGGGCGACGTCGCGGCTGTCCACGAAGCGCCGGAGCGCCTTCGCCTGCTCCTCGTCGAGATCCAGCTCGATCGTGACCGACTTGTGGTCGGCGTCCTTGTCGTTGTGGAAGCTCACGTCGGCGTCCTCGACGGACACCAGGCCGATGGCGAGGTCGGCGAGGTTCTTGCGATGCTCCTCTGCCCGCGCCTCTCGCTGAGCCTTCTCCGCTTCGCGTCGTTCGCGTCGCTCACGATCCTGCTTGGCGGCGAGGAGGATGCTGCGTTCGTAGTCGAGCGCGCCGATCTTGCTCTGCGCCTCGGCGAGCTGCTGCTCGAGCGATGCGATCTGTTCCTTGTTCTTGCGTCCCATCGGGTGCCCCTTGTCTCTTCGGTTGATGGTTCAATCCCCGGCCGGATGCGCCTCGGGAGCCGGCCCGACGTCGCGCACGATGACGCGATCAGCGAGCCAGTCGCCCACATCCGTGCCGTGGAAGTCCTCGAGCGTGCGCCTCTTCGCCTCACGCTCGGTCGGGTCGTGCACCATTGCGCCTCCCTAAAGCTGCGGGGGTACTTCGTATACCGCGCCCCAGGCTCGCGGTGGTCCCCTTCACGGGCGGGTGGCCCGACGCGGCAGGCCGAGCGGCCTGCTCCCAAACGTCGAGAGTGCGGCGGGGTTCGAACCCGCGCGGCCGGCTTGGAAGGCCGGTGCTCTACCGACTGAGCTACGCACCCAACGTCACGATTCATCGCGTCGTGACCTCGCGCCCCGCATTGCTGCGGCTTCCGGGGTTGCCGTCGCCGGGCTGATATCCGGCGAAGATTAGCCATCCGCTTATACGCGGATCACAGGACCGTGAGCGACTGAAGGTCGAAGCCGTCGCTCGTCACATCGAAGACCAGCAGGCCCGGCGAGCTGTCATCGCCTTGCACGTTGCGATACCAGTCCGACCCGTTGTCGAGCGTCGGCGCCTGAAGCCACCACTTCGCGCGACCCGTGTGCGGGTTCCGCCCGGTCGGCATGACCGAGAGGTGGTGATAGTGGCCGGTGATGAGCACGTCGGCGGCGCCGACAGGCTGGCCGCCGTGCTGCTGCTTCGACCACCACTCCGCGGCGCGACCCGGCGAGAACTGATTCCCGTGCACGAGCCCGAGCACCGCCCCGCCGACGTCGAGTGCCATCGACTCGTCGTAAGCGCGAGGGAAGTTCCAGCGCGCGTTGAGCCGGGATGCTGCTGCGAGCTTCGCGACCTGGCGATGCACGCCGAGGCCGAGATCGTCTCCGGGGCGCCCGAGGTTCTGTTTCCCGTTGCGCCAGGCGGTGTGATTCGACGGCACCGCCATGACCTCGACGGGGCCGTGGCGCTGCATGAGCTGCACGAACTCGTACAGCTCCGTGGATGCGAGATCCATCTGCTCGGTCAGACTGAGATCGTTCGTGAACATCGGGTTGCCGCCGGACTCGAATCCCTCGAAGAGGTCGCCGGCCTCGGCGAGCACGAGCCGAGAGGGCTTGCGCACGCGTAGGTGAGCGGTGAGCGCGTGGCGCGTATCCGCCATGCGCTCGATGAGTTCGGGGGTGCCGCCGCGGCTGCCGACCTTGCCGGCCTGCACGTCCGACAACACGACGACCGTCACCCGGTCGCTGTCGGCCGGCTTGAACGGGCGCGGCTTACGCTGCCGCGCCGCGGCGTGCAGCGCGGGAAGGTCGAGGCGATCCGAGCGACGTCGAAAGCTCCCCCGGTACGAGTACAGCCAGATGATGTCGCGATCGCCGTTCTCGAGTCGCTTCGACTGCTGCCACTTCGACATCCGCACCGTGTCTTCGACGACCTCGAACACGTCCGGGTCGAGATCGAACTCGGCGAAGATGTTCGACCAATCGGTGATCGGCTTCGTCGACTTGATGCCGCTGAAGGTGCCGCCGTTCGCGTCCGCTTCGATGCGGGGAGCGTCGTCCGTGGCCGGCGGCGTCGAGAGGGCATCGGCGAGCGTCATGCGCTCTCTCGCAGCTTGCGGCCCCGGTAGCGAGCGAGCGTGTCCCGTGCGAGTTCGAAGCCCTCCTCGAGCAACACCGAGTGCAGCGCGCTCGTCGTCCAGTTACGGTCGACCACCGCCGCGTCGAACGCCGCACGGGTCGAGTCGTCCAACCCGTCCCGCCAGGTGTCGATGACGTTCATGCGCTTCGAGGCGGGAGGCGCCGCGAGCTTGTCCTTCAGTGCCATCCCGGCACCTCCTCTGTTCGGTTATCCCCGCCGCTCGGCTCGACGCGTGTCCGCGACTGACGCCAAACGCGAGCGCGCCGCCGGGATCGCTGCTGAGCAGTCCGATCCACCGACGATGCAAGGTGGCCGCGCGCTTCGATGAGGACGAGCGAGCGGCGGGGAAGTGAGAGCGCCCCGGCCGAGGGGCAAGCGGCCGGGGCGAGCGCGACCGGCCCAGCGAATGCGGGCATGAAAAAAGGGCCGGGACGGTTCTTCAACCGGTCCTGACCCAACTATCGCGCTATGCCGCTAGCATACCACGGAATCGCGACACGCTATGACACCGATTCCTAGACGGTGCCCACAACAAGCGCCACTGCGCCGCATTCGCTGCACTGCGTCTCGCCAGAGGGCTCCACGTCACCCTCGTCGTTCACCTCGCAGCACTGCGGGCACGTCCAGCGGTACTCCACCCAGCACGTGACGGCGTCGAGTTCTTCGTCGGCTTCGTCATCATCCACGGTCATCGCGCAGCCTGCGGCTCGAGCGGGTGCGGGAAGTAGGCGAACGCCTTGATGCCGTTCGCGTGCAGCTTCGCGTTGAGATGCACCGCCCGCCGCGCCACATCCGTGTATGTTCCCGTCATCGTCTCCACAGGGAACGGCGGCTCGACGATGTCCGGCTCGGCCGGCACCCACGGGTCGACGTCAGCGCCGAGGAACCACTCGCGCGCGATCTCCGCGTCAAACCGCATCATGCGACTGAGATTGAGCGAGTACACGCGACCGTCAGCCACCGCACCCTCAGGCCACGCCGACCCTTCGAGGTCGATGTCGTTCGATTCCACTGCTTGCCCCTTACTCCGGCGCCCACCGCGCCGGCCGTTCTCACGTGCTTGCTTCTCGGCGTCGAGGAGGTCCGACTCGCGGACACGACCGAGCGTGAACGTCAGCCACCCGCGCTCCTCCCACCGCTTGATAGTGCGAGCGCTGCGCCCTACGCGCTCTGCCGCACCTTCTCGGTCATAGATCGCCATGCGCCTCCCGGCTGTCGTTCTCATCTGCGTGGCACGAGCACGCGCAACGCGTCCCGTGCAGGGTTCTCGTCGTGCACTCCGCATGGGAACGGAGCCAGCACGGCGTCGAGAGCGTCAACCGACTGCGCTCTCTGCGCACTGGCGGGTCCGCACAGCTATCAGCTCGCTACGACCGGCCCGCCATGCCGCACGGTAGTCGCCCCAGAACCGGTCGGGACATCCTTCCCAGCGGGAGCCCGCTGCGCACGGCGGGCTCAGCATGATGACGCTGATGTAGAGGCGGCACGTTCGGCAGTGATTGATCTGCCACCAACGCAACACGACACCACACCAGCCGCAGCGGCGCATCAGGCCGCCGGCCGATCGTCGATCGCTTCGACCCACTGCATCGCGACCGCGGCGACCTGGATCAGCTCGGTGCGCAGCTTCTCCGGGTCGGACTCGGCGAGCGCTTCGAACACCTCCTCGAGGAGGATGTCGGTCCATGTGCCCGGCTGATCGCGCGTCGAGGTGTCATGGAAGCGCCACTCGGTGCGCCCCTGCATGACGTCGCGGAGGTAGGCCGCTTCGTCGTTGTCTGCGATCCCGGTCGCCGTCTCCGCATAGAGCGGCATCGAGTCGGGGCCGGTCCCGTCCGGGTGCCGCTGCACGCCCCACTTCGCGCACTGTCGCGCGCGCTCGGCGGCGACCTCTTCGAGAACGCTCATCGCGTCTCCTCTCCACTCTCGCCACGGGCGATGCACGAGAGGCATCGCCCGTGGCCGTTCAGAAACAGGGACGCCGTGCTGCATCCTGTGCAATGTGGCCGGGTGACCGGGTGACGGCGGTCGCACGTCGCGCACAGCGCCACCCGGATGCCGGTCTGCGTCGTGCGCGCGTTGGTCACGCCGGCAGCGCCTCGAGCCGCTTGATCTCGTCCTGCACGTAGAACACGGTCTTGCGCAGATCCTCGATCTGCTTCGCACGTGCCGACTTATCGGGATCCGCCTTCAGGCCAGCTCGCCAGAGGTACTTGATCGCGTTCCCGATGTTGAAGTTGCGATGCCGCGTGATCTGAATGCACTCGACACCGGACGGATCCGACGTGTAGTGCGGCGGATGGTTCACCATGTCAACGGAGGGCGCGACGAAGCAGGCTTTGATCTCGAGCCAATCCCCCGGGCGCGTCCATTCCGCGGTGAAGCGGTTACCCGCGCCGTCGTAGTATTCGTAGCCTCTCGGCCCGAGTCGATGGCGGATCATCCTGTCGGGGTCGTAGCCCAGCTCCCGCAGCTTCACAATCACGGCGTCGGGCACCGTGTCGTTGAGCCCTGTCGTCATCAGGCGGCCTTCCCTTCTCGACGGCTGAAGCCCGCGGCCCAGAGCCCGTCGACATCGTCGGGTGCGACCCACTTACAGGCTTCGCACCGGTATCTCGTCTCGGCGGCCGGCGTCGGAGCCGGCGTGACCTTGATCGCTTTCTTGTCGCAGGCGGGACACGGCTGCGCAGCCCACCACGGCGCCTCGACGAGCGACCATCGCTCGAAGATCGTTCGCAGCGTCCACTCGTCGCGCGTCTCCGGGAGGCCGATGACCGCATCCGCGAAGGGCACGATCTCCGGCCGCCGCGAGAGCGCCGACAGGCCCCGCAGGATCTCGTCTCGCGCGTCCCGCGTGAACACGTACAGGTCGACCGCGTCAGCCGCGACCGGAACCTGCATGCGCCCCTCGGGCATCTCACCCCGCACGACGACGGTCGTCGACCACAGCAGCGTCACGATGAAGTCGGCCGCGTCGAGCAGTTCGACCGGGACGGGGGGCGGCGCGTGCAGCTTGCCGCCACCGCCGCCCGAGTCTCGGTCGTACTGCGTGCCCTTGAGCGGGTTCGTGAGCGCCCGAAGGTGCGCGGCCATGTCCGGCACCGCCTCGAGCATCGCCCGCGTGCGGCCGTAGCAGTTGGCACAGATGAGTGAGTCGCCGCTGCACATGCGCGGCGCGCACCCGCGGCAGTCGCCGCCCTTCGTTCCGTACGACGGGCACTCAGCGAGGTGGATCAGGCAGCCGCGTGCGCACGGCTGCATCACCAGGGCGTCTCGTCCTGCCCGCCGTTCGGCGTCGCCCATGCGTCCTCGGCCTGCGGCGCCGCCGCATTCTGCTTCGGCCGCAGCTTCAGCGCGATGCTCGCGGCCTTGACCACGATCTCGCCGCCATGACGGCCGTCCTTGCTCCACAGCCGCAGCTCCGGCGTGCCCGTCACGACGACGCGCGTTCCCTTGCTGACGTGCGGCGCATACAGCTCGGCCTCGTCACCGAAGAGGGAGACGCTGTGCCACGTCGTCTCGCCGACGTTCTCCCACTGCTTCGTCAGCTCATTGAGCCGGCGGGGCGTGTGCGGCAGCCGGAGATCGAGCACGGGGGTGCCGTTCGGCAGTCGGCCGAGCTTCGGCTCGTTCGCCACGAACGCGTCGAGGCGGATCGTTGAACTCGTCATCTGTTCCTCACATCCCAGGCGCCCACTCGGCGCCCATGTCCTTCATGCGGGCGAAGTGCCCCTGCCAGGCCAGGGCGATCTCGCCCGTGTTGCCGTGACGGTTCTTCGCCACCTGTACGTCGACCTCGCCGAGCCGGTCGGGGTCGTCGGTGTCCCGTGAGAGCAGCAGCACCACGTCGGCGTCCTGCTCGATGTCGCCCGTCTCCTTGAGGTCGCTCAGCATCGGTTTCTTGCCGGCGCGCTCCTCCGACTTCCGGTTGAGCTGCGCGAGCGCGATCACCGGGCAGTCGAACTCTTTCGCCATGACCTTGAGGGCGCGGGACACCTCGCCGAGGTGCGCCCGGCGGTCCTTGCGCGGGTCCGACGTCTCGACGAGTTGCAGGTAGTCGACGACCACTCCCGCGAGCGGTCCCTCATGCGCTACCGAGCGCACATGGCTGCGGATCTGCGCGAGCGTCTGCCCCGGCCGGTCATCGACGAACAGCGGCAGCCGCATGATCTTCGGCCGGGCGATCTGCGCTCGACGCCAGTCGTCGTCGTCCATCGCGTTGTTTACGAGGTGCGTCATGTGCACTTCGCCGAGCTGGGAGACGAGACGCTTCTGCAGTTCCTCTTCGCCCATCTCGAGCGACGACACCGCGACGTTGCCATTCACGGCCAGGGCGGTCGCCATGTTCAGCGCCATGATCGTCTTCCCGGACGCCGGCCGCGCACCCACCACGTAGAACGCTCGAGGACGCAGCCCACCGATCAGGTCGTTGATCGACCGCCACGGCGTCGGCGTGTACACAGGAGGCTCGGTCATGGCCGCGAAGAGATCGTCGATCGAGTCACCGACCGGCCGCACGGTCGCGGCACGCCTCCGCGCCACCGCATCGACCGCGGCGCGCGCGCTCTCGATCTGCTCCGCGACAGGCTGGCGGCGATCGGCGGCGAGCGCGTTCACCGTCGATGCGGCATCCGCGAGCCTGCGACGCTGCGCGTGCTCCACGATCTGCTCGGCGTAGTACGCGGCGTTGCTCGCCGTGGTGACCGAGCCGGACAGCTCGAAGAGGTAGCCCGGCCCGCGCGGCAGATGGTCGCCCATCGCCGCGATCTCCGCCTCGACGAGCACCGCGTCGGTGCCGCTTCCGCGCGTCGCGAGCCGATGGATCGCCGTGGCGATCACCTCGTGCACGGGGTCGTGGAAGTCACCCGGCTGTGCGACGTCCAGCACGTCCCACACGCGGCGGGAATCGAGCATCATCGCGCCCAGAGCGGCGCGCTCGGCCTCACGGTCGAAGTGCGTCACGCCACCCGACCGCGACGGTTGATCATGTTCAGCCACTCGGCGTCTCCCTTCCGGCGCTCGTACTCCTCGGCCGTCACTCCGTGCTCGCGCAGCCAGCGAGCCTTCGCGTCCTCGTCGCGCGGCGTCGCCTGCGGCTTCCAGCCCTTCGCCACGTTCTCGGCGTGCTGCTTCCGCATCCACCGCCGCCACGTCGCGACCCAATCGACCATCGGGCGCCCCTGACCGAGCCAGTAGTCGACGAACTGCGCCGACTCGTGCTCGAGGTTCACCGATGGAAAGTCGGCCGCGGCCTTCTCGAGCACGGCGGCACCCGGTCGCCAGTCGGCCGAGATGCGCTGCGCCGTAACGGGCTGCCGGGTGCGGCGCTTCGCCGCGGCGCGAACGTTGCGGACGCCGGAATGGTCGAACACGACGAGGTCGCCGTCGAGCTTCAGTCGCATCCACGGCGGCACCTCGACACCGTCAGGGACGACCAGCGTCACCGATGTCTCGCCGCTCGAGTAGGTGTGCTCGGCGCGGCTCACGGCTCAGGCTCGAATCGCACGCCGGCCATCTGCTGATCGTCGAAGACCTTCCGCTGCATCCGGGCTCGGCCGCAGGCCCGACACGGGGTGTCCGTTCCACCAGTAGCCCGGTGGGCGTTGCAGAACGGCGACGGCGGCATGAGGGTGTCGTGAAGACCTCCCCCGCTCTCGCTCGCTCGCTCCCCCTCGCTCACTCTCACTCCCTCTCCCTCGCCATGAAGCTCTCGTGAGCCATTCATGAAGGGCTCGTGAGAGCTGTCGGGCGGGTCGGGATGGTTCGACTTCGCGCCGGGATGCTGCACTGCCGGCCAGTCGGTCATCTGGTAGTAGTCCTGACCGGAGGCCGAGTAGAGGACGATGCATCCGGCGTCGTCCAGCTCGAGCAGAATCCGGTCCATGTCCTCTTCGCGCATGTCGCGGTCGAGAGGGAAGATCGCCGCCGTCAGAAGACGCGACATCGCCAGTTCGCGGCCGTAGTTGTCCGCGTACAGGCGGAGTCCGATCTCGGTCAGACGCGCTTGCGGCGACAGCATCAGCAGCCGCGGCTTCAGAAACGCGTCTGGCGTCACGGACCTCTGTCGCGTTATCGCCATCGTGTAGGTGCTCCCATCGGGCAATGCCCCGGTAGATCGTTCGTAGTGCTCGCATCAGCTCGTGAGCTGCGACGCGGAAGCTCTCGGTGAAGCCGCGCCCCCGCGGGAGCAGACGCTCGGCGTCGCTCTCGCTCGCGAAGGCGGGATGAAACTCGGCGTCCAGCTCGGCGAGGGCCGCCAGCTCGTCCGACTCGGGTCGTCCGCGCATGAGCAGCACGACCTCGCCGCCGGTCGCGCACATCTCGCGGTAGCGGCGGGCCGAGCGAGTGCGGCCCAACTTGAGGACGCCATGCTGCGGCCAGTACACGGCGTAGATCGTTACCAACATGGCGCCCCCTCCCGGTGCGTCTATCGGCGCCCGCGCGGCTTGACTGCCGGGGCGCCCCGTCGCGCTTGATGAGCGACGGTGATCTTCGAACAGAGTCCGAACGTGTCGAGCTTGAGCGCGCGCTGACCGCAGAGACGGCACGCCGGATGCCGCGCGTGACGAGTGTCGATCGCGGCGAGATCAGCCCGCGTCGCTGCCCTCGAGCGCGGCGTGCTCCACGGCTGCGCGTCTACAGCCACCCCGGCTCCTGCATCTGCGCCTCGTACGAGCTGAACGTCGGCCGCGGGTTACTCGCCCAATGCTCGAGCAGTTCCTCGCTGGCGTACGCCCGCGCGTAGGTGCCGTTGTGCGTGAAGAGATCCCACGAGGAGATCCCCGCGTCACGGGCGCGGCGATTGAGCATGTGCCCGTTCGTGGCCGCCTCCGCGCTCGCGTAAGCAGCCTCGAGCACCAGCTCGTAGTCGCTGCGCAGCTCGTGATATCGAGCCGCGGCGAGCGCGAAGACGGACGACGTCATGCAGCCCTCTCCATGAGGACTTCCCGCTGCGCTGCCGGGTTCAGAATCTCGTCGATGATTGCGCCGCCCATGAGCGGCGGCACAGCGTTCCCGATCTGCAAGAAGATCTTTGACCTTGAGCCGGCGAATGGGAACCCACTCGGAAATGACTGCAATGCCGCTGCTTGCTCGGCCGTGACACGAACTCCCGATGAACGCGGGTCATCGGCATGAGCCTCCGGCACCCACTCCACCTTGTTCGAGTTGTGCCCGAACATCACGGTTGGCGCAGGTAGGTTCACGCCTCGCCTTGCGGATCTCGCCTGGTTTCCGTTGCGGTAGACCCACTTCATGCTTCCGGCCTTGCTCGTGAGCGTCATCGCCGGCTCGGTCAACGCCCGTTCCGTGCGCGGCAGCTTGTTCCCTCTCGGCGGCTCCGCAGCGCTGCTGCCACTTGAGTAGTTGGACCGGAGTATCCACGATCGCAGCCCAGCCCCCGTCAAGGTCTGCGCGGGATACGACGATGGCCGCGAGTGGTAGTCACCCCGCTCGCGGCCACGGGGCACCTGATTACCGACGAGTTCGAATCCACCGAACCCGAGCGCGTCGGCCATGCTGACCCAGGGAGATACACCCGGATCGAGACGTTGCGGGTCGCGCTCGTAATAGCGCGAGTGAGTCGGCGCAGGCGGCGCGGCATCGACTCCGTCCGCTCGCGCGATGAGCACGGCGCGACGGCGAGTCTGTGGCACGCCGTACTGCTCTGAGCGCAGAATGCCGACCCACACCGAGTAACCCATGTCACGCATGACGGCGGCGCATGCCTCCCACACGGGGAGTACCGGCGGAACCTGCTCCCAGGTCACGTAGGTCGGTCGGTCGCGGTGCACGTGCGCGAGTGGCGTCAAGACCAGCGCGGTGCGATCGTCCGTCTCGGCGCCGAGCGCGCGGAGCCGAGCGGGCTCCCGATAGGCTCCATCGTCGATCGCGCGCAGCACGTCGTCGAGCGCCGCGCGGCCCGCGCCCTTTCCGGCAAGGCTGAAGGACTGGCAGGGGGGCGAGGCGATCTGAAGCGCATGTTGGAACACGATCGGGTCGTCAGACAGCAGACCATCCCAGACGTCGTGATAGATCGTCTCCATACCTGCCGCCGCGCGCGATGCCCGCGCCTCGGGCATGATCTCGACGCCTCCCTCGCGGATGCCGCGAGCCTTCAGCGCCACACCCCAGCCCGTTCCCGCAAACAGATCGAGCGCTCGCACATCTTGACTGACGCCGATCACGCGGCGTACCCCCACCCGCTCCGCTCGGGCAACGTCCAGCGGCGCCACTCGTCGAGGTCGATGCGGTTCAGCTCGTCGGATCGACCGAGCCGCGCAGCGGCGCGCAGGATCGAGGCCCACTTGAGCCCCATCGTGTCGGCGATGAGCAGCGGGTGCGTGCCCTGATCGAGGAGGAACACGACCTCGTCGACGAGTTCCTTCCCGGTCATCGCGGTCGCGCCGCGGCGCTTCGTGCGCTCCGTGTCGAGGTTGATCAGGTTCGAGTCGTCGCTGTGGGCCATCCCACCGCTTCCTTCCATGCTGCGGGATCCACCCCCTCGGCGGTCCCGTCGTCGTAGAGCACGACCCATCCGTAGAGGGCGTGCAGAATCGGCCACATGCCGGGCAAGACGCCGGACGGGACCATGAAGCCGAGCGCGGTCGCGTCGGCAGGGTTTGCGTGCGCCCATCCGTGACAGCCGGTCGTGCCGGATCCGCACATGAGGACGCCGTTTGAGACTTCGTCGCCGCCGTTACGCGAGCGCAGTAGACGGTGATGCCGTGAGCCGTTGTTCCAGATCACGACGCCGCACCGGGCGCATGCCTGCATCTCGCGGTCGTCGATGAGACGGTTCCGCTCGGCAAGCGCGCGCCCGGTGAGGATGAGACGGCCTCTCAGGGGAACGAACTCGCCTCGAGAACGCGGCCTATCTGAAGCCGCTTCGTTACGCCCGGACTGATGTACACATCGACCGTCGTCGTGTTCACCTTGGCGATGCGATGCCAGCCGTAGCGGTCGCGGACGAGCGTCGCGCCGATCAGGTCTTCACGCGTCTTCGGGCGTGCCGTGTCCGCAGCGCGCGCCTCCTGCGCCGCCCGCCTTCGCACGTCCCAGTCCGCGGCGCGCTCAGCCTTCACCACCGCCGCCGACTCGTCGACCTTCTGCTCGGTGTCGCGTGCGCGGCGCCGGTAGGCCGACACCGTGTCGCGGCGCATCAGACAGCCCGAGGCGTCATGCGCCGGCCGCCTTCAGCAGACGGTCGCGCTCGCGCTTCGCCTCACCCGGTCGCGAGTGCACGACGGCGAGCTTGTCGAAGGTCGGCATCGCGTCGTAACGTGCCTGGCGCTCGGCGGCCTCGGCGCGCTTCTGGTCCTTGCTCTTTGCCACTAGATACCCCTCCGGTGGGCGCTTCCGAGCTGCGCTTGGATGCCCTTGTTTGTATTCATCAGCCCGTAGTGCTTCGTGCTGAGTGCTTTCGAGATGTCCTCGACGTGGTGGTAGATCGCCTTTTTTGCGAGCCAGTCCCGGTACTCGGTTTCGGCGTCCGACTCGGCGAGCGCCTTCGCGACGGTGACGGATCGCTGCACCTCGCCGTGCTTGGCAAGGGCGGCGTTCTTGCGCTTCGAGTAGGCGATCTCGGCGTCGTAGCGCTCGTTGTTCACCGCCACGAGGAAGTCGGCCAGTTCGAAGCTCAGATCTTCGATCGCGCGCATGAGCCGGTCGACCTCGGCGGGCGTCTCCGGCTTGTACTCGCGCATGCGCTCGGCACGGGCGCGGAGCTGCGTCCACCCTTCGGTGATCGGCAGCACCTCGCCCGTGCCGGGCACTGTGTACGGCATCCGGTTACGCCGCCTGCGGCTTCGGCGGTCGACGGCGCTTGCGGTCCCGCTGCGGCGGCGCGCTCGCGGTGAGCGGCTTCGACGCGCGAGCGACGGCGAGCGGCGACGGCGCGCTCGGCAGCACGATGTCGGCGGGCGTGGCCGGCGCAGCGGCAGGCGCCTTCGCGGTCAGCTCACCGATCCGCTTCGAGAACGCGCTCATCAGCGGGGCGTTGAGCTTCAGTACACCCGCCGCGCGCGCTTCGTCGTGGAGGATGTCGAGAGCCTGCGGGGTCTGCGCATTGTCGACGTCGGCGATCCAGTCGCGCGACTCCGGGACGTACTGCGCGACGTTCACCTCGAGGCGAGCCGATACCGGCGCGGGCGCCGCTCGCTTCGCGGCGATCAGCGGCTCGATGATGTCTGCGAACACCACGCGGTAGGCGTGTCGCTCGACCTCGGCGCCGAACACCGACATCGGCTTGCGGGCGCGCGTGGCGTTCCAGTCGCGCTCACGCTCCGCCTGCTCGGGATCCGGCTCGATGATCTCGGCGTACTCGTCCCAGGAGATCACGATCTCTCGCGGCTTCTGTCCGGCGCGCGTCACGATCACCTTCGCGGCCACCGGGTGCGCATCCGGCGTGTAGCGGGCCACGAAGTAGGGCAGCCACTCCGTCTCGTTCTCCGCGAGGAAGAGCGGCCCCTCGATGCCCTCGAGCTGGCCGGATGTCTGCACCGCGGCGCGGGCTTCGGCGACCCCCAGCCCCTTGGCTTCGTCGTTGGTGTCGGTCACGCGGCCACCTTTCCGAGGGTCGGGATGAGGCCCGCGGGCAACGGGCGGCGCGGCGGCAGCGTGCGCGGCTGCGCCGACTGCTGCGGCTTGCGCATCGGGATGATGCGGGCGAAGCGCTCGTTGAACTCGTGCGCCTTGAGCGTGTGCACGGTGTCGGGGTCGTGCCGATACCGGAACTGCACCGAGCGGCGGTTGCGCTGCGGGTCGGTGAGCACGATGCCGATGCTGTCGGTGCCGTATGGGCGGAAGCGGTCGCGGCGGCGGAAGCGGAGGCGCTTCGGCGGCTGGTACTCGTCGGGCACGCCGCGCTCCTCCGGGGCGGTGGGCGCGAGTTCGGCGATGCCGAGAGCGGCGGCTACGGTGGTCGTGAGACGGGTCATGCTGCGGACTCCTCCGGGTACTTGCTCAGGGCGCGCTCGATGCGCACGTTGCGGCGACGCACCTGGCGGGCCGTGCGGGCATCCTGCTGCGCCGCACGACGTCGCGCCGCGCGGTTCTGCGGGATCAGCTCGACGACGGGCTTCTCAGCGGTTGCGGTCGGGGTCTTGTCGCCGTTCACGCGGCCTCCTTGATCTGTGCCGGCTCCTCCGCGGCCGGCGGCGCGATGCGCAGCGAGGTTCGCTGCTTCGGCTTGCGGTAGTCCTTCTGCGCGGCCTCCCACGCCGCGTAGGCGTCCGGGCTCGCCTTCATCCAGGCGGCCTTGTCGAACTCACTCGACGTCGAGACGGTGAAGCTCAGCGACCCCTCGGGAACGTTGAGCTTGAGCCCCTTCTCGGCCCGTTCGGGTTCGGCGGCGATGAACTCGCGAATCAGTCGATCCGTCTCGTCGATCTCCGCTTTCGCGGCGACGTTGCGGGCGATGAGTTCGCGGATCTCGAGCGGCACGCCGGCCTCGTCGAACTCGGGGCGGCCGGCATCGACCCAGGCGAGGTAGTCGTCGGCGGCGGCGATGAGCCGCGCCGTCTCGTCGGCGTCGAGCGGGATCTCGATCAACTCGGGCTCGATCGTGAGCGGCTGCCCCTCCTCGTCGACCTCCCAGTGCGCGAGCGCGGCATAGCCGGCGCCGAGCACGTACGCCTGCCAGTAGATGTCGCGGAGGATCTTCAGCGGGACACCGGTCGCCCACGAGCCGGAGTGCGTCTTGATCTCGACGAGGGCTCCCTCGCCGTCGACCCACTCGTAGGCATCGGGGGTGGCGAGGTGGCGGCGGTTCTCGCCGTGCGCGTACAGGGTGCCCGATTCGGGAATGCCGAGGCTGCGCTCGACCCACTCGAGCACGACAGGCTCGAGCACGTGGCCGCGTTCGGTGTGCTGATTGCCGTGGAACCGGCCCTCGCCCTGCTTCTCGGCGTAGATCTGCTGTTTCGTGCGGATGCCGCCGGAGATGAGGCGCACGACGTCGGTCTTCGTGACGCCGGAGCGGCGCCCCTTGTGCCACGCGTTCTCGTCCTTGGAGCTGACGAGCGCGATCGGCTTGGTGATGGTCATGTGTCCTCTCAGGTGGCAGGGCGACTCGGGTCGTCGTCATCGAAATGTCCATCCGTGAGCCACGCCCACACGAGGATCACCGCGACGAGCCCGACGATTACGGAGTACGGATCGGGCATCAGGCGACCTTCGACAGCAGCAGCAGCTCGAGCGAGTGCTGGTCGTAGAGACGTTCCAGCAGCGGCCGCTCAGTCGCGGGGATGACCCCCACCGGGTGCTCGGGATCGTCGCCGTAGCGGGCCACCCACTCACGCGACAAGATCGACGTGAGCCTGCCGGTCGCCTTCACGAGCGCCGCCGACTGGAATCCCCGCTCGGCGAGGAACGACACGACACTGAGCGTTCCCGGCGGATCGACGATCGGCGGGAGCGGCTGCTCGACCGGCTCCGGCGCCGTCGACTGCGTCGCGCCACCCGATGCGCGGAACGGTCGCAGCTCCTCGGCGATCTCCTCGGCGAGCGCGCGCCGCTTGTCGGCGCTCATGTAGGGCGCGATCTTCGCGAACGCCGCAGCACGACGCTCGACTGCGATTCGGATGCTCACGCTGCGAACCCCTCTCGGTAGCGCGGCGTCTGCCGCATGATGTTGACGGTCGCGCGGTGTCGCGCTTCCTGCCGGTCGAGGAACGCTGCGCGCTCCTCCCACTGCTCGACGGTCATCCCGTGCCGCGCCGCCACCAGCTCGAGGGCGGCGCGGGTCGTGTCGGGCTCTGTCTGGGGCGCCACGGTGGGCGCGGGTGCAACGGTGCTCACGGCCCCGTCCTTTCGTCATGGGCTCGCCTGCTGCTCACCCCCGTGCCCTGAGCGGGAGTCGAACCCGCGCAGTGCCGACGTCGGACCTGTGTCCACCGGTCGGTCAGGGCGTGGGATCTGCACGCCACACGGCGCGACACCTCGGAAGGGCGCAAGAGGCCGGTCGTCCCGGCATTCCGTCCGATGGAGGCTGCGCGCGTGTTCGGTGCACTGATCCCTCGTCCCCTCACCTGTCGTCCTGAACACGTCCGTTGGTTTGCCCCGCGCGTCATCGCGTTTCGTGTCCGTTTTGGGAGCGGCCGACGCTAAGCGCGTGACGAGCCGAGTTCCCCGTATCCCTCGGTGAGGGTTATCCCTGTGGAGTTGTCAAAGTGCGGATGCGTGCCAGCGATACGGCCCTGAATCGGCCTGCTGGTAGCTGGCCTAAGCGGCCACCGGGAGCGGCATCGCGCGTAGTTCGCGGATGCGCGCTTCGAGCGCTTCGAGCGACGGGCCTCCGACGCGGTGCGCGCGCTTGGCGTGCTCCTCGACGGTCAGCTTCGACAGTTCGGCGTAGTCGTCCGACATGCGACGCCGGAAGCGCTCGACAGGGTTCACGATGCGCGCCTCGCCTGCTCAGCGATGAGCTGCGCCGGGGTCTTGCCGAGCGACGCTGCGAGCGACGCGGCCTCTCCCACCGTCAGCTCACCCTTGCGGCGGATCATGCGCATGATCGGAGACGCACTCACGTGCGCCGCTTTCGCCAGCGAAGAGCGCTTCACGCCCTCCGCGTCTGCGATTGCTCGAACTGCGTCCGCGCCCTGTGTCGCTGCCCTCTTGGTGACCATGCGGATACCGTAGCACACCGTTTGGTCACCGTGTGGTCATTTCTCGTCGTCGAGTGGTGACCAGAGTTATCCGTATGGGCCTATAGTTATCCGCATGGCGTCTTATGCAGCCCGCTTCAATGCGGCAGTAGCGGCCGAACTACGCGGAGAGCGCGGAGCCCAGCAGATAACCGTCGAAGCCCTCGCAGAGAAGGCCGGCATGGTTAAGGGCACGCTCCTGCGCTACCTCAACGGCAAGCGGGATATCCCCGTCCCCGCGCTCGCTGAGATCTGCCAGGCACTCGGGGTTGATCCAGGCGACGTGCTCGACAAGGCATCCGCGCGCGTAGCAGCGCAGCAGGTTTGACGGCTTCACGCCGATCTTTGCCGCGAACTCGCCCACCTGGCCTACCGTCAGAGTCATGTCTCCCCCATAGTTTCGAACTGATGTTCGATACTGTCTTACCCATCAGACACTCGCAACCGGGAGACGCATGAGAAACGCAGCCATCCGCGCAGCCGCCTCGACGCCGCGCGCGATCCTCTATCTACGCCAGTCGACGTACCGCGAAGAGAGCATCAGCCTGCTGCTCCAAGAGACGGCTTGCCGTCAGTACTGCGATCGACAGGGGTACGCCGTCGTAGACGTGGAAGCCGACCCTGGCATCTCGGGACGGACCTGGCAGCGCCCCGCCGTGCAACGCGTCATGTCCGCTGTCGAAGAGGGCCGCGCGGATGTCATCGTGCTCTGGCGCTGGTCGCGGCTATCGCGAAACCGAAAGCACTGGGCCGTCGCCGCCGACCGCATCGACGTGGCTGGCGGCGCGATCGAATCCGCCACTGAGCCCAACGACACCACTGCCGCCGGCAGATTTGGGCGCGGTGTCATGGTCGAGATGAACGCGTTCGAATCGGAACGCATCGGCGAGCAGTGGAAAGAGGTGCAGGAGTCTCGATTCAAGCGGGGACTCCCGCCGGGCACCGTCCCCTGGGGATGGCTCCACAACGACGACGGCACCATCGCGCCGAACCCCGATCAGGCCCCGGCGATTCCACAGCTCTACGAGATGTACATCAGCGGCGACGGCACGACCACACTTGCACGATGGCTTGAGCAGCACGGCTATCTCACCGCGCGGGGACGCACCCGCTGGGAGCGCTGCACCGTGACGAGCCTTCTCGATTCCCCCATTCACAGCGGTCAGGTGACCTACCACGGCGAGACTCGCCCCGGCGTGCACGAGGGTCTTGTATCGCCCGAAACCTTCGAGCGATACCGCGCCCTGCGGATTGAGCGTGCTGGCAAGCGGGCGCCGCGCGCCAACTACCTGCTGTCGGGCTTGCTCACGTGCGGCTCGTGCGGCGTCGCAATGTACGGGCAGACAGTGCGCAATGCGGCGCACCCTGGCCGAGCCGATTACATCGCGTACCGCTGCAACAGCCTGTCTTTCACTCCCGAACACGGTCCGGGATACGTCCGCCTAAAGGCAGTCGAGGAAGCCGTCAGCGCCTGGCTGGCGCAGTACAGCCATCTCGAGCACTTCCCGGAGCGCGAGCATGTCTCACCGCCGCAGACGGAGGCGCAGCGCCTCGCCCGCGAGATCCAAGATCTCAACGAAGCGCTGGTGAAACTGACCGTCGACTTCACGAGTGGAAAGATCCCCGAGCGTGCCTACTCTGCTACCGCACAGCATTACGACGCTCGCATCAGCACCCTGAGCGCCACGCTCGCTCGGCACGAGGCTTCAATCGCCATCGCCCCGAAACTGCCACAAGCGAGCGCACGTCTGCTGCTCGAGACGTGGGACGTATCCAGCGTGAAAGCCTGCCGAGAGGGCCTCCGGGATCTCATCGAGCGCATAACCGTCCACGTTGCCGCCAAAAAAGTCGAGATCAGACCACGAATCGGTGAGACTATGGTTATCGATATCTAACGTGGCTCAGGTACACGTAGAGGTGCCCGGGCTCGCCCCACATCGTGGCGTTTCGAGGCGTCGGCCCCATGCGCGCGTGCGAACCGGGATCGGGGACGTCACCGGTCCCGCGGCCGTGGTAGGCCTCGACCTCGCTGAGGCGCAGCACGACGCGTTCGCCGTCGAGCTCGGTCTCCAGCAGTGCGTCGAGCAGGAGCGGCGCGACCTCCACCGGCAGGGCGCTCAGCGCCTCGCGCGTGGCCGGCACGTGGGTCGTCATCGCAGCGGGACCCGGCACCACGAGATGTCGAAGGCGCCGAGGCTGGACACCTCGGTCTCGCTGTCGAGATCCAGGATGTGGGTCTCGACCGTCTCGGGCACCGGCAGGGCGTAGCTCGTCACGTACGGGTTCTTCGCCGCATCCGGCTGCACGAGCACGGCCGCGTAGCGACCGGACGGCGAGACGCACGTCTGCAGCAGCGCCGAGCTCGCCGCCACCGTGAACACCGGCTTCGCGTGGCCTTCGCCGTCGACCAGCAGGAGCGAGGAGCCCGCGCCGTTCGGGTCGGTGTACTGACGGAGCGTCCGATCGCCGGTGAGCGGCACGACTCCGCCGAGATAGCCCGTCGCATCCTGCGCCGAGACGAGCGGCTCCTCCGAGCCGTCGACGAGCGAGATCGTGACCAGGCCGTCGGCGCGGAGCACGATGGCCGTTGTCGAGCCGCGGGCGATGCCCTCGATCTGCGCGGCCGCCCCCAGATCGACGGGGTCCTCCCCCGACGGCGGCGCGAGCAGCAGCCGGCCCTGGAACGAGAGCATGAGGATGCTGTCGGTGTCGGGGACGAAGCTCCACTGCGCGACGCTCGCCGGCTCCCCCGACACGTCGATGCGGGTCGGCGGGGTGTCGGCGTCGGCCGGCTTGAGCGAGGCGGTGTAGAGCACGCTCGCCCGGGCCCCCTGGGCCGACATGTCGGGGTCCGTGTAGGTGTAGCCGATGGTCTCGCCGCGATCGGCGGTCTGCAGGTCTTGGATGGGCCCCGTGCCGGGGAGCGGCAGCGAACGCTGTCCCGTCCCGTCGGGGTCGGTCACGATGAGCTCGTTCGAGCCGTCGTCGTCGACGACCGACATCACGAGGTGTGCACTCGTCGCGCGGAAGTCCTCGATGTGCCGGTGCGTGAAGACGGGGACGGCATCCTCGCCCGACAGCGAGGTTCGGAAGACGGTGTCGTGTTCGCCGTCCTCACCGCGCTGCAGCAGGTACACCGACAGCGGCGGGGTGTGGAAGCTCTCGGTGAGCGTGACGGCCGCATCCGAACCCTGCCCCGTGACACCCGCGATGGAGACCGTGTAGTCGGTGTCGTCGCGCAGGGGCAGCGTGAAGCGCACTCCGATGCTGCGGCCGGAGGTCTCGACCGCGAAGTCCGCGACGGGACTCACCGTCACCTGCGAGGGGTCGATCGAAGTGAGCGTCTGCGACGTGGTGAGGATCAGGCGTGAGCCGGACGTGGACACCGCCGCCTGTGGGTCGAACTGCACGTTCGTCACACGGGGGCCCTGGAGGGTCCCGACCGCTCCCGCGGCGGCGCCCGCGAGCGCCAGCACCGCGAGCACGATCGCGAACGCGCCGAGATACGCGCGGATGCGGCGGCGCCGGGACTGCTCGCGCCGCGAGGGGCGCCGGCCCTCAGTACTCATAGGGATCGCTCGGCTCGTCGATCGGCGTGACCTGTTCGGCGACGATCGCCAGCTGTCCGGATCCGGTCGCGCGCACCGTGCCCGAGACGGTGACCCACTGCCCCGTGGACGGCGCGGCCGCATCCGCCGAGATGGCCAGGCGCGCGGGTTGCGCATCGATCACGCAGTGCGTGATGACGAGACGGCTGAGATCGAACCCGCCGTCGGTGTCGCCGCTGACGAATCCCGTGAGCGTCACCGCATCGCCCTCGAACGCGTCGGGGTTGGTCGCCGTGGCGAACACCGCGGCCCAGTCCCCCACCCCGAACTTCGAGGTGTCGCCGGTCGAGGCGAGTGAGACCACATCCGATCCCGCGAACAACGGCGGCGCACCGACGTCGCGGGATGCGGCGAGCTCCGCCGAGAGGGATGCCGGCGGTAGCGCCAGCATCGTCACCACGACGCCCGACGCGAGAACGCCGCCCGCCACCGCGGCCACGGCGCCCGCCGACACCCGGCGTTCGTGGCCGTGATGCGGATGCTCCTCATCGGGGGCGTCGCCGTGGTCATGGCCGTGGTCGTCCTCCGCCCCGAGCGGCAGCACGAAGCTCAGCGCCGTTCCGACGAGCACGACCACGGCCATCCCGATCGCGAACCACGCCCCGTCCGGGTTGATGTACAGGCCGATGCGGCCGGTGACGGCCAGCACCAGGGTGATGACGGCCAAGGCTGCGGCAAGCCCCGCGCCCAGCCACCGGGTGAGAACGCTACGCAAGGAGATTCACCACCGCTCCGAGCGCGAAGGCGAACAACAGGACCGTGGTCACGATCCCGACGAGTGCGCGGGTGGAGAAGGTCGTGCGCAGCAGAGCGATCATCTTCACGTCCACCAGCGGACCCGTCACCAGGAAGGCGACCAGCGAGCCAGGGGTGAAGGTCGAGGCGAACGAGAGCGCGAAGAAGGCATCGATGTTCGAGCAGATGGAGACGACGATCGCGAGCATCATCATCGCCACGATCGACAGCACGGGGTTCGAACCGATCGCCAGCAGCGCGTTGCGCGGCACGAGCACCTGCACCGCGCCGGCGAGCGCGGAGCCGATCACGAGCGCGGGCATGACCGCGCGCAGCTCGACGAGGAACTGTGCCAGGGAGCGGCGCCCGCGGCCGCCGCGCTCGTGCACGACGACCTCGCACGTCGCGCGGAAACGATCGGTCAGCAGCGCGTCGGGTGAGGGGTGACGGCTGTAGAGCCACCCGATGAGGTTCGCCACCGCGTAGCCGCCCAGTAAGCGGGCGATGAGGATGCCGTCGCTGAAGCCGAAGGCCTGGTGCGTCGTGATGATCACGATGGGGTTCACGATCGGCGCCGCGATCAGGAAGGTCATGGTCTCGGAGACGCTGAAGCCGCGCATGAGCAGACCGCGTGCGAACGGCACGTTGCCGCACTCGCACACCGGAACGATCATGCCCAGCAGCGACAGCACCGCCCGCCGCGCCCAGGCGCGACGGGGCATCCACCGCTCCAGGACTCCTGCCGGCAGCCACACCTGGACGAGGATCGAGAGCACGACGCCCAGCGCCACGAACGGCAGCGACTCGATGAGCACGCTGAGCGCGAGCGTCACGCCGTCCTGGAGGCGTGTGGGGACGTCCGCCGGGAGCAGCTGCGGGGCGAAGATGTAGATCGCCGCCATCACGACGATGAGCGCCAGTCCGAGACTGAGCGCCACGGACGTACGCGAGCCGGTCGAGCGCCGCGGGGGCGCCGACCTCGCGCGCTCGGTGCGACTAGTCGTCACGCTCATTCGCCCGGGCGGCGGTGCACGCACCGCAGAGCCCGAAGATGTCGACGACGTGCTCGGCCGAGGTGAAGCCGTGGCTCGCGGCCGTGCGCTGAGCCCACTCCTCGACCTCCGAGGCCTCGATCTCGACGGTGAGACCGCACTGCCGGCAGATGAGGTGATGGTGATGGCCGCTCGTTACGCAGGCGCGATAGAGGTTCTCGCCCTCGGGGCTCTGCAGCGAGTCGGCGTCGCCGCCGGCGGCCAGCCCGGCGAGTGCGCGGTAGACGGTGGCCAGGCCGATGCCGGTGTTGTCGTCGCGCAGCCGCGCGTGCAGCGTCTGGGCGCTGACGAAACCCTGCGCGTCGGAGAGGGCTTCGCGGACGCGCTCGCGCTGCCAGGTGTTGCGCTGAGCCATGCCCGAATCCTACCCGCGCACCCTGGCAGCGGGCCGGGCGCTCTTCTCAGGCGGCACGCGTCACACGGTCGCGACGTGCTCCGATCGCGCGGCAGACGATGTAGATGACGAAGGAGATGGTCGTGATGTACGGGCTCACCGGCAGGGTGCCGGCCACGGCGAGCAGGATGCCGCCGACGGCGGAGACGACACCGAACAGGGCCGCCCACAGCGGCACCGCGAGCGGGCCGGTCGAGATCCGCATCGCGGCCGCCGCCGGGGTCACGAGCAACGCGAGCACGAGCAGGGCGCCGATGATGTGCACGGCGACGGCGACGATGAGCCCGAGCAGCAGCATGAACGCGAGCGAGACCGCCCTCGTGGGCACGCCGCGAGCGGCGGCCGACTGGGGATCCAGCGAGTCGAAGCGCAGCGGGCGCCAGATGAGCAGCAGGCCCACCAGCACCACGGCGGCGATCGCGATGAGCACGCCGAGCTGCCCCGTCTGAACGGAGACGATCTGGCCCGTCAGCAGGCTGAACCGGTTGGCGCTTCGCCCGTTGTACAGCGAGAGGAAGAGGATGCCGAGGCCGAGACCGAAGGGCATCAACACGCCGATGATCGAGTTCCGGTCGCGCGCGCGGGAGCCGAGCCAGCCGATGAGCGCGGCGGCGATCATCGAGCCGACGATGGATCCCGTCACGACGTCGAAGCCGAGCAGGAGGGCGGCAGCGGCGCCGGCGAACGAGAGCTCACTGATGCCGTGCACCGCGAAGGCCATGTCGCGCTGCATCACGAACACGCCGACGAGACCGCCGACGATGCCGAGGACGGCGCCCGCCCACACCGAGTTCTGTACGAGCTCGAGGATCTGGCCGTACTGGTGCCACGCCTCCGAACAGCGCGTCGCCGACGTCGCTCCAGTTCATGCGTGGTCCTCGTGGTCGTGATGGTGATGGTGCGACTGCTCCGCATCCGGTGCTCCGACGACGACGAGGCGTCCGCCCGCGCGCAGCACGTGCACGGGCGCGCCGTAGAGGTCGCTGAGCACGGCGGAGTCGAGCACCTGATCGGGGGTGCCGAGCATGAAGGTGCCGCCGGCGATGTAGAGGATGCGATCGACCGTGTCGAGGACCGGGTTGATGTCGTGGGTCACCAGCAGGACGCCGGCCTGGCGCTCGCGGCGATGCCGGTCGATCAGCGACACGACGGCCTGCTGGTTCGCGAGGTCGAGACTCGTCAGCGGCTCGTCGCACAGCAGCAGGCGCGGATCGTCGGCGAGCGCCTGTCCGACGCGGAGCCGCTGCTGCTCCCCGCCAGAGAGAAGTCCGACAGGACGGTCGGCGAAGGCTTCAGCACCCACGGCGGTGAGGAGCTCGTCGACGCGCGCCCGGTCACGTCGGCGGGAGATCGGCAGGCCGAAGCGGTGGCCGTCCACGCCGAGGGCGACGACGTCGCGCCCGCGCATCGAGGTGTCGCGCGGCAGCGGGCGCTGCTGGGGGATGTAACCGATGCGCCGGTTCCCCGCACGGGTGACCGGCGCCCCGAGAGCGGTGATCGTTCCCTCGCTGAGCCTGTCGAGGCCGAGGATGGCCCGCAACAGCGTCGTCTTGCCCGCGCCGCTGGGGCCCAGAACCGCCACCAGCTCGCCGGGTGCGACGGTCAGATCCAGCCCGCGCCACAAGTCGCGTCCGCCGCGCCGAAGCGCAGCGGACGCGATGACGAGCGGGTCGCGCTCGGGCGTCACTTGGCGAGGGCTCCGGCGAGGTCCTCGATGTTCTTCTGCATCCACTGGATGTAAGTCTGGTCGTCGGGGCGCGTTTCCGTGAACTCGAGCACCGGAACACCCGCGGTGCCCGCCGCGTCGATGATCTGCATCGTCTCGGCGCCACCCGCCTGCGCGTTGGCGATCACGACCTTGACCTCTCCCGACTTGACCTCGTCGAGAGCCTCGAGCAGAACGGCCGCCGGAACGTCCTGGCCTTCTTCGACGGCCTCGCTGAACTCGTCCGGCGTGGCGTTCTCGAGTCCGGCAGCGGCGATCAGGTAGCCCGGCACCGGCTCGGTCACGAAGACCTCGGCACCGCCGTGGGCAGCCTTGATGTCGTCGAGGGACTTCTCGAGACCGGCGACCTGTGCGAGGAAAGCTGTCGAGTTCGCCTGGAAGGTGTCCGCCTTGTCGGGAACGAGACGCGAGAGCTCCTCGGTGATGGCCTCGGTCACGTGCTCGATCGTGTGCGGGTCGTACCAGACGTGCTCGTTGAAGCCCTCGATGTGGTCGTGGTCGTGCTCCAGCTCGGAGTGCGGGCTCGCCTCGAGCTCCTCCGTGTCGTGCTCGGTCGCCTCGGTGCCCTGCCAGCTGTCGGAGTACTCGGCGGCCACGATCACCGGCGCCTCGGACTTGCTCGCGTCGATGAGCGAGTCCATGAACGCGTCATAGCCGCCGCCGTTCTGGATGATGAGGTCGGCCTTCTGGACCGTCAGCTGGTCCGCTGCGGTGGCCTCGTAGTCGTGGGGGTCCTGCGCGGCGGACGAGATCACGGGCGTGATCGTGGCCGCATCCCCCGCGATCTCCTCGGCGATCTGGCTGTAGACGTTCGTCGAGGTGACGATGGTGATCGCGCCGTCGGATGCGGAGCTCTGCGACGGATCGGCCGTGGCCGACGCGCATCCGGCGAGCGTGAGGGCGGCGCCGGCGACGAAGGCGGGCACGAGGAGAAGTCGGGTCTTCAGGGGCATGGCGGTCACTCTACGCCTACTGATAATCGTTATCAAAATCGCTGCAGCAGGCGCTTCGCGGCCACGACAGTGCCCGCATCCGGCGCGTGCCGCATCCGCATCCGCCGCGTCTTTCCGCCGATCTCACCGTTCTTCGCTCTCGCCCCCTCTCTGACCGAGTTGCGTCGCATGTGCGCATCTGCGCCACTTCTGCGCAAACGCATCAGTCATTGACAGGCGCGCTTGCGCAAAAGTGTGGCCCTTCCACGCGGACGCTCCTGCCGGCACACCAGGCCGTGATGGCGTTCTGCCTCGGGCTCGGTGAGCCGCATCCAATGCAGCGGGGGCGCTGGGGGCGTATCGTGCGGGCCTGGCGCCGCCGCATCCGCCACACTTCTGCGCAGATGCGACAGAGAATGACTGTGGCGGATGCGGAGACGTGTCGCATCTGCGCAGATGCGACGCAACTCGTGCATAGGCCGACGGCACCACCGCGAACGGCACACAACCGCGAGCGGCGATGTGCGCCACGTACGGGGTCACTCCACGAGGAGGGCGGGCTCCTCGAGCACGGCGGCGACGTCGGCGATGAAGCGGCTCATGCCGTCACCGTCGATGACGCGGTGATCGAACGAACCGGACACCGTGGTCACGAAGCGCGGGCGCACCTCGCCGTCCACCACCCACGGCTTCTGCCGGATCGTTCCCATCGCGATGATCCCGGCCTCGCCCGGGTTGATGATGGGGGTCCCCGCATCCATCCCGAAGACGCCGATGTTGGTGATCGTGATCGTGCCCTGCCGCTGGTCGGCGGGCGGGGTCTTGCCCTCGCGCGCCGTGAGCGTCAGGCGCTCCAGGGCCTTCGCCAGCTCACGCATGCTCAGGTTCTGGGCGTCCTTGATGTTCGGGACGATCAGACCGCGCGGCGTCGCCGCCGCGATGCCGAGGTTCACGTAGTGGCGGAGGTTGATCTGCGCACCGTCGTCGCCGTCGACCCAGGCGGCGTTGACCATGGGCGTGCGACGCACGGCCCAGATGACCGCGCGGGCCATGATCAGCAGCGGCGAGACCTTCGTGTCGGCGTAGTCGGGCGACGCCTTCAGGCGCTTCACGAGCTCCATCGTGCGGGTCGCGTCGACGTCGGTCCACACCGTCACGTGCGGGGCGGAGTAGGCGCTTCGCACCATCGAGCCGGCCGTCGCCTTGCGCACGCCGCGCACCGGGATGGACTCCTCGCGCGGGTCGGCCTCGGCGACGGATGCGGCGACCGGGATCGTCTCCTCGCGCACCTCGGGCCACTCCGGCGTCTCGATGTTGCGGAACACGCTCGCTTGCGACGCGTGCTTCACGACGTCGTCGCGCGTCACCTCGCCGCCGGCACCGCTCGGCGTCACCGCGGACAGGTCGACGCCCAGGTCGCGGGCGAGCTTGCGGATCGGCGGCTTCGCCACGACCCCGGCGGCGGATGCGGCCGGCGCCGCGGCGGGCTTGCGGCGTCGCGAGGTGACGGCACCGGCGGAGCCGTAGCCGACGAGGACGGAACCGCCGGCCTCGGGCTCGGCCGCGGGGAGCACCGGGTCGCCGGGCGCGGGGACATCGGATGCGGGAGCCGCCGCATCCGCGATGGTGATGATGGGAGCTCCGACGTCGACCGTCTGCCCCTCCTCGACGAGCACCTCGCCAACCACGCCCGCGAAGGGCGACGGCAGCTCGACCAGCGACTTGGCCGTCTCGATCTCCACGATCACGTCGTTGACGGCGACCGTGTCACCGCTCTTGACGTGCCAGGTGACGATCTCGGCGTCGGTGAGACCCTCGCCGACATCCGGGAGGTGGAAGGTCTGCGTGCTCATTGCGGTTCCTTTCGCCGGTTCCTCACCCTCGAGACTGGGCGCACGCGTCCAGAGGCTCCGCGGCAGCGTAGCTGCCCTGGAGTGGACGTGGGGACATTCTCGCGGTCATGAGGGGCGGGATGGGGCGTCGGTAGGGGCGGGAGGGGTCAGTAGGCGAGGGCGCGGTCGACGGCCTCGAGGATGCGGTCGGCATCGGGCAGGTACTGCCCCTCGAGCTTGGCGGGCGGGAAGGGCACGTCGAACCCGGACACGCGCAGCACCGGTGCCTCGAGCGAGTAGAACGCGCGCTCGGTGACGGTCGCGGCGATCTCGGAGCCGAGCGAGGTGAACTGCGGCGCCTCCTGCGCGTAGACCATGCGCCCGGTGCGGGCGACGGAATCGAGGATGGGGCCGTAATCCACCGGCGAGAGCGAGCGCAGGTCGACGACCTCGCAACTGGTCCCCTCGCTCTCGGCGAGCGCGGCCGCCTGCAACAGGGTCGAGACCATCGCGCCGTGCCCGACGAGAGTCACATCGGTGCCCCGCCGCACGATGCGGGAGGCGTGCAGGGGCAGCGCGCGAGCGGACAGGTCCACCTCGCCCTTGGGCCAGTAGCGGCTCTTCGGCTCGAGGAAGACGACCGGGTCGTCGGAGGCGATCGCATCCTGGATCATCCAGTACGCGTCGTTCGGCGTGGACGGACTCACCACACGCAGGCCCGGGGTGTGCGTGAAGTACGCCTCGGGGCTCTCCTGATGGTGCTCGACGGCGCCGATGTGCCCGCCATAGGGGATGCGGATGACCACCGGCATACGCAGCGCGCCCTCGTGACGGTTGGTCAGCTTGGCGAGCTGCGTGGTGATCTGGTCGAACCCGGGGAAGACGAAGCCGTCGAACTGGATCTCGCACACGGGTCGGAACCCGCCCATCGCGAGACCGATCGCGGCGCCGATGATGCCCGACTCGGCGAGCGGGGTGTCGATCACGCGGTTCTTGCCGAACTCGGCCTGCAGGCCCTCGGTGACGCGGAAGACGCCCCCGAGCGGACCGATGTCCTCGCCCATCAGCAGCACGCGGTCACTGTCGCGCATGGCCTGGGCCATACCCGCGTTCAGGGCCTTGCTCATCGGCAGGGTGGTCATCTCGCTCATGCCTGACCTCCCTCGAGGGACGCTTCGTACTCGGCCAGCCAGCGTTTCTGCTCGTCGACGAGCGGATGCGGCTCGCTGTAGACGTGGTCGAACATCATCTCCGTGCCGATGGAACCGAGCGCCACCGTGCGGGCGCGGACGTCTTCGGCGTAGTCGGCGGCGGCCGCGTCCACGTCGGCGAAGAACGCGTCCGACGCGCCGCGCGAGCGCAGGTAGGCCGCCATCCGGGCGATCGGGTCGCGCTCGGCCCAGGACTGCTCCTCGGCGGAGGTGCGGTACTTGGTGGGGTCGTCGCTGGTCGTGTGCGCGCCCATGCGGTACGTCATCGCCTCGATCGCGCGGGGTCCGCCGCCGGCGCGCGCCTCGTCGAGGGCCTGGCGCGTGACGGCGAAGCTCGCCAGCACGTCGTTGCCGTCGACCTGGACGCTCGGCATGCCGTAGCCCTCGCCGCGACGGTAGAGCGGCGCCGAGGCCTGGGTGGCAACGGGGACCGAGATGGCCCACTGGTTGTTCTGGAGAAAGAACACCTGCGGTGCCCGATAGCTCGCCGCGAAGACCATGGCCTCGTGCACATCGCCCTGGCTGGACGCGCCGTCGCCGTAGTAGACGATGACGGCCTCGTCGCGGTCGAGGTCGCCGGTGCCGGTTTTGCCGTCGAAGACGAGGCTCATGCCGAAGCCGGCGGGCGTGCAGCGTCTGCGAGCCGAGCACGAGCGTGTAGATGTGCGTGTTGCCGTTCTTCGGGTCGTACGGGTTCCACCCGCCGTGGGTGAGGCCGCGCATGAGCCGCACGATGTCGATCGGGTCGACGCCGCGGATGGTGCACACGACGTGCTCGCGATACGAGGGGAAGAGGTGGTCCTGCGCTCTCGCGGCGTGGGCGGATCCGACCTGCGCGGCCTCCTGACCCCAGCTCGGCGGCCAGAGGGCGAGCTGACCCTGACGCTGCAGGTTCGTCGCCTGCCGATCGAAGGCGCGCACGACCACCATGTCGCGGTAGAAGGTCTCGAGCTGGGCGTCGTCGATCGCGGCCACGGCGGCGAGGTAGGGCTCGGCGGCGGGGGTCGGCGCGAACGAACCGTCCGCCGCCAGCACCCGCACCATCCGCGCGTCGTCGTCGGCCGGAGAGAACGTGTCGGGCGAGGTCACGGGCTCTACGCTATCTGCTGGCGGGATGGCCCTCTGGGAGGTCACGTACAACGGATGCGGCAATTCGTAGGATCTGCTCGACAGACTCCTCTTCGCCGATCGAGATCCGCACGCCGTCTCCCGCGAAGGGGCGGACCACCAAGCCGCCCTCGTCGAAGGCCGCCGCGGCGTCGGTCGTGGCCTCTCCCGTGGCGAGCCAGACGAAGTTGCCCTGCGCGTCGGGGACCCGCCATCCTGCGTCGCGGAGTCCCGCGACGACCCGGTCGCGGCGCTCGGCGATCACCCGCACGCGCTCGAGCAGCTCGGCGTCGGCGTCGAGGCTCGCGAGCGCCGCCTCTTCGGCGGTGGCGGTAACCGAGAGCGGGATGGCGACGGCGCGCGCCGCATCCAGTACGCGACGGTGGCCGATCGCGTATCCGATGCGCAGCCCCGCAAGCCCGTAGGCCTTCGAGAAGGTGCGCAGCGCCACGACGTTCGGGCGGGTGACGCCCGTGCGGCGCAGGCCGTCGACCGCATCCGGCGCGGTCACGAACTCGGGCGTACGCCTCGTCGAGGATGACGAGCACGTCGGCGGGAACCGCCGCGACGAAGGTGTCGAACTCGTCCTGCGTCACGACCGGGCCCGTGGGGTTGTTCGGGCTGCACACGATGACGGCGCGCGTGCGCGGCGTGATCGCCGCGGCCATCGCCACCAGGTCGTGACGGCCCTCGGACGTCAGCGGCACCTCGACGCGGTCGGCGCCGGCGACCGTGACGAAGCTCGGGTAGGCCTCGAAGGACCGCCACGCGTAGACGACCTCGTCGCCGGGGCCCGCGACCGCGAGGATCAGCTGCGAGAGCAGCGATGCACTTCCGGCGCCGATGTGCACCTCGTCGGCGTCGACGCCGTAGCGCTCGGCCAGACGCACGCGGAGCCTCGCCGCGGTCGCGTCCGGGTAGCGGTTCACCGTCTCGGCGGCGCGGAGGGCGGCCAGCACTCGCGGCAGCGGCGCGAAGGGGTTCTCGTTGCTCGAGAGCTTGAACGCGTCGGCACCGGCCGGCTTTCCCTGTCGGTAGACCGGCAGGGCCGCGATCTCGGGGCGCACACGAACGGGAATCGGCTCTGTCACACCGAGAGTCTAGGAGCGCGGAAGCGGGGCGCGTGCCACACTTCCGGCATGGGCTTTCTCATCCGCGTCGTGGTGAATGCGTTCTCCATCTGGGTCGTGACCCTCATCCCGGTGCTCGGCGTCAGCGTCATCGCGTTCCCGCCGGGCGGAACGCTCGAGATCGTGCTGTCGCTGCTGATCGTGGCGCTCGTCTTCGCACTCGTGAACACGATCGTCGGATCGGTCGTGAAGGTGATCGCGTTCCCGCTCTACGTGCTCACACTCGGTCTGTTCTCGCTCATCGTGAACGGGTTCCTGCTCTGGCTGACCAGCTGGATCACCGAGTTCTGGGACTGGGGCCTGCGCGTCGAGAGCTTCTGGTGGGGCGTCGTCGCGGCCCTCGTCATCGCCGTCATCAACGGCATCTTCGGCGTCATCCTGCGCCCGAAGCGACGGGACTGACCGCACCGCCGCGCCGCCGGGGCACGGCATCGACCTGGCGCGCCCCGAACTCCTGCGTCGAGATGAGACGGGCGCCCTCGAGCTCGGCCATGCGCTCGTGCACCGCGGCGACGCGCGGATCGGCCGAAGCGTCGACGAGTTCGGCGGTGTCGGCGTAGGCGCTGAGATGGTGCGCGGGCAAGCCGAGATCCTGCGGGCCCGGCGCGGGGTCCACGACGCGCGTGGCGACGAAGCTCCCCTCCGCCCCCACGCGCGTGGCGAACCCTCCGCCGGCGAGCATCGCCACCGGGTCGTCGCCGTGCCGCAGGTCGACGGCCATCGCCTCGGCGCCGGGGTCGGCGGCGGTCGGCGAGCCCGCGGTCCCGACGACGCGCACGTCGTAGTCTCCGGTCGTCGCGACCTGGCCCACCAGCATCCCGCCCTGCGAGTGGCCGTAGAGATAGAGCGTGTCGCCGGGGCGCACACCCGCCTCGGCGAGCATCGCCGTCAGCGCCAGGTAGGCGTCGGACTGCTCCCCGCCGTACCCCTGGAGGTTGGAGAGCATGTCCCACACCTCGTCGCCGCCGAGTCCGCTCGTGCCGGCGACGTACACGGCGTACGCGGTTCCGGATGCGGTCGCGTACTTCTCGATGCGCACCCGCGCCTCGCCGCCCTGCGGGATCCGGCCGAGAGCCGGCGCGAGGGCTGCGGGGGCCGCGGCCGAATACTCGGCGGGGGGAAGCGGCACGATCTCCGGCACGGGTCGTCCCGTGGGCGCCAGGTGCGTGCCGAACGGGATGCGGCCGCGAGCCGCGGTGAGGCGCGCGATGGCCGCCCCCGACGCCAGACTTGCCCCGGCGAGGAAGGGCATCAGCAGGGTGAACCACGCCCAGCCGCCGCCGAGGCCGGCATCCGCCCGCAGCAGCTCTGCGGCCCCGGGGTAGGCCCGCTCGATCGCGGCGATGCGGTCTCGAGCGTGCGCGACGGCATCCGCGTCTCCCACGGCGGATGCGAGAGCCGCCTCGGCACGCATCTCGGCGAGCTCGTACGCCGCCGCGCACATCAGCAGCCGATCCTGCTGCTCCCGCGCGCGATCGGCCAGTGCGCCCACCTCACGCAGGCGGTCGTCCTGGGTGAGCCCCAGCACCGGCAGCATGTGCGCGCTGATCCGGGCATCGGCGCGGGCGATGTCGGCGACGGCCTCGTCCAGCCGCGCCGCCGCCCCGACCAGCACTGCGGCCGCATCCCGCAACCGCGCCGTGTCGACGGCGACCGCTCCGCCGGAGGAGATGTCGACCTCGTCGGTCACGACGACCATCCGAAGAGGTTGCCGCCACCCGTGACCAAGGCCCTAGTGCGGATCTCGGCGATCACGTCGTCGAGATCGAGCAGGCGCCGGCGCTCATCGGCGAGCGCGGTGGTCCAGGCGTCGTGCGCGAGCTGGAAGGCGCCCATCGCGGGCGACGCCCAGGCGGTCGCCGCGGCGAGGCCCGAGGCATCGCGGATGACCGTCTCGATGAGCTCCACAGCCGAGAGCACGTCGCGCCGCGCCGCGTCGAACGAGAAGACGACATCGTCGAGGGTGTCTGCCATCCCCCGATGCTCGCTCCGCGTCAGAGGCGCGAGGCGCGGCCGCATCCGATCCGAGGATCGCTCGCCGCGAGATCGCGACTGTGCAGGAGAGGTCGTCAGGACCACAATGGAGCCATGCCCGCGTCCTCGCCGTTCCGCGTGGTCTTCGTGTGCACCGGGAACATCTGCCGATCCCCGATGGCCGAGATCGTCTTCCGCTGGTTCGCGGAGTCAGTGGGGCTCGGCGACCGCGTGATCTCCACGAGCGCCGGCACCGGCGACTGGCACGTCGGCGAGCCGGCCGATCCGCGCACGGTCGAGGCCCTCGAGCGCCACGGGTACGACGGCCGACATCACCGCGCCCGCCAGTTCGACTTCTCGGACTATGAGCGCAACGACCTGGTCATCGCCCTCGACCGATCGCACGAACGCAACCTGCGCGCGTGGGCGCGGTCGGAGAACGATTCCGACAAGGTCGTGCTGCTGCGCGCGTTCGACCCGCAGACCGACGACAACCTGGATGTCCCCGACCCGTACTACGCCGGCCCCGAGGCGTTCGACGAGGTGCTCGCTATGATCGAGAGCGCGTGCCGGGCGCTCTTCCGGCAACTCGAACCCGCCATCCGCTCCGCGGGATGACCCGCGCGGCCCACCGCCCTCGACGGAGTACCGTGTCGAACTTCCCCGCCCAGCCGCTCAGCCCCCTCGACGGTCGTTACCAGGCCGCCGTCTCCGCCCTCGGCGGCTTCCTTTCGGAAGCAGGACTCAACCGCGCCCGCGTCGAGGTCGAGGTCGAGTGGCTCATCACCCTCACCGACCGGGGCCTGTTCGGACAGTCGCCGCTCTCGGACACCGAGAAGGAATCCCTCCGCGCGCTGTACCGCGACTTCGGTCAGGCGGAGATCGACTGGCTCGCCGAACGCGAGGCCGTCACGCGTCACGACGTGAAGGCCGTCGAGTACCTCGTACGCGATCGCCTGTCCTCCCTCGGACTCGACCGCATCGCCGAGCTCACGCACTTCGCCCTCACGAGCGAGGACGTCAATTCGACCTCGTACGCGCTCACGGTCCAGCGCGCCGTGACGCAGGTGTGGCTGCCGAAGCTGCGGCAGGTCATCGAGCGCCTGCGGGCGATCTCTGTCGAGCTGGCGGATGCGGCGATGCTCGCCCGCACCCACGGTCAGCCCGCGACCCCCACCACGATGGGCAAGGAGATCGCCGTCTTCGCGTGGCGCCTGGAGCGGGTGCTCGCACAGCTGGAGTCCTCGGAGTACCTGGCGAAGTTCTCCGGCGCCACCGGAACCTGGTCGGCCCACCTCGCGGCCGATCCGGATGCGGACTGGGTCGAGATCTCGCGCGGGTTCGTCGAGGGACTGGGGCTCGGGTTTAACGAGCTCACCACCCAGATCGAGTCACACGACTGGCAGGTCGAGCTCTACGACCGCGCGCGGCACGCCGGCGGCATCCTGCACAACCTCGCGACGGATGTGTGGACGTACATCTCCCTCGGCTATTTCGCCCAGATCCCGGTGGCGGGCGCGACCGGTTCGTCGACCATGCCGCACAAGATCAACCCCATCCGCTTCGAGAATGCGGAGGCGAACCTCGAGATCGCGGGAGGGTTGTTCCACACCCTGGCCGCGACCCTGGTCACGAGCCGCCTGCAGCGCGATCTCACCGACTCCACCACGCAGCGCAACATCGGCGTCGCGTTCGGTCATTCGCTGCTCGCGCTCGACAACCTGCTGCGCGGGCTCGGCGAGATCTCGCTCTCGCGCGAGATTCTGCTGGCCGACCTCGACACCAACTGGGAGGTGCTCGCCGAGGCCATCCAGACCGTCATCCGCGCCGAGGTCGTCGCGGGTCGCTCGCACATCACCGACCCGTACGCGCTGCTGAAGGAGCTCACCCGCGGTCATCGCGTCGGGGGTGCCGATCTCGCCGAGTTCGTGCGCGGCCTCGACATCGGGGACGCGGCGAAGGAGCGCCTGCTCGCGCTGACCCCGGCCACCTACACGGGCCTCGCCGCCTCTCTCGTCACCGGCGCCTGACGACCGGCGGCTCCTCGCATCCGGGCGGCGGCGCGCGTCCGGGGCGGCGCCGCATTCGGGGGCCGGGCTCCCTGCATCCGGGGCGCGCCGCATCCGGGGTCACGGCATGGGGCCCATCCCATCTCCCCACGCGAGACTGCATTCTCAGCACGAGATCGCTGTGTTCACCCGTGATCTCGTGCGAAAGATGCAGTCTCGCGGGATGGTAAAGACACGCGCGTGTGGGGCCGCGCGAGCGGGAGGCCCGCCCGAGGGCGTGTCCCCGCAGGCGCGCAGACGCTAGGCGCGGGGCGGGGTGTCGCCGTCGGCGGAGTCGGATGCGGGGCTGTCGCCGGATGCGTCCTCGGACTCCTCCTTGGGCAGCAGCACCGCACGATCGACCGTGCGGTTCACCTGCGCCGGGTCGACCGCGAGCATGAGCAGCGCGATGATCACGAGCGTCGCGATGAAGGTGATGCCGGCGACGATGCCGCCGACCATGAGGGCGTGGCCCGACTGTCCGGCGACCCGGTTCTGGAAGAAGCCCATCGAGACGAGTGTCACGATGCCGGCGAAGAGAGCGGCCGCGAGAGCGAGCCCGATCAGCTGAGCGGGCTTCATGAGGTCGCGACGGGTGGGCTTGTCTGTCATGCCGCCTCCTCGGGCGCGGGGGCGGACTCGCGGCGCGGGGAGAAGCCCGCGATCCCCAGGTAGACCGCGATGATCGCCGCATAGCCGCCGAAGAGTCCGACGGCGATCGTGATGCCGGTGAGCGTGAAGGAGCCGGCCTCTTCGATGCTGTACTGCAATGCATAGGCGGGCTGGACGGCGAGGGTGCCGAGCGCGAGCAGCACGCCGACGATGCCGACCGTCAACGCGTCGCGTGCCTCGGAACGGGCGACGCTGCCGCGCTCTGCGGCGCGCAGGCCCCGCAGGCCCGCGATGCCCTCGATGAGGCCGGTCACGAGCGCCCACGAGATGACGATCACGAAGAAGGCCAGCGTCGTGCGCAGGGTGGGGATGCCGGAGACACCGCCAGCGATGAGGGTGAGAGCACCCAGCACGACGGGCAGCCGGCGCTGACCGGGGCCGTACACGAGCCACGCCGAGAGCAGCCACACGATCGCCGACGCCATCGCGAAACCGCTGAAGACGGACAGTCCCACCGCGGCGGAGTGATCCGGCGAGAACGTGATCATGACGGCCGCGACGGCCGCGAAGAGGGCTCGAACCAGTTGGAGGTGGCGCGGCTCGAAGGCGCGCGCGGAAGAACTGCTGGTCATGGCTCGACTCGTGAGGTGGGGACGGCGGCGGAACGGATACCCCCAGTCTAGGTCGTGCTGATGAGGAGCCTGCCGTGAACGGACGACGGCGGCCGCTCGCGCGACACAATGAGGTGTGCCGATTCTCAACAAGGACATGACCCTGTGCATCTCGCTGGCCGGGCGACCCTCGAACATCGGGACGCGCTTCCACAACTACCTCTACGACGAGCTAGGTCTGAACTTCGTCTACAAGGCGTTCACGACCGATGACATCGCGGGGGCGATCACGGGAGTTCGCGCCCTGGGGATCCGCGGCTGCTCCGTGTCGATGCCCTTCAAGGAAGCCGTGATCCCGCTGCTCGACGAGATCGAGCCGTCCGCGGCCGCGATCGACTCCGTGAACACGATCGTCAACGACGGCGGCCGGCTGTCGGGCTCGAACACCGACTACGAGGCCGTGGCGCAGCTGCTCGCCGAGCACGCCGTCGACCCGGCCGCATCCGTGCTCGTGCGGGGGTCGGGCGGGATGGCGAAGGCCGTCGTCGCGGCGTTCCACGGTGCGGGCTTCCGCGATCTCACCGTCGTCGCCCGCAACGCCGAGGCGGGCCAGGCTCTCGCGGGGCGCTACGGGTTCCAGGCCGTCACGGAGGATCCGGCGCCCGGGCACGCGGTCATCGTGAACGTGACGCCGCTCGGCATGAACGGGGCGGATGCGGACGCGCTCGCCTTCAGCACGGCGCACATCGAAGCGGCGGAGCGCGTGTTCGACGTGGTCGCCTTTCCGTCCGAGACCCCCCTCATCCGCGCCGCGCGCGAACGGGGCGTCGCCGTCATCACGGGCGCCGAGGTCATCGCGCTCCAAGCAGCTCGGCAGTTCGCGCGCTATACGGGCGTGACGCCCACACCCGAGCAGGTGGCGCGCGCCTCGGAGTTCTCCCGCGCCTGAGCGAGCCCGGCGGCCACGCACTGCGGATTGGCCCCCGTGGCGAGAAGCCCCGCGCGGGCAGACTCGGGGGATGACGCGATCTGCCGCATCCGGACTGCTCTGGGGCGCGCTCGGCGTGCTGGCGTTCTCGTTCACGGTGATCTTCACGCGGATCGCCGTCGCCTCGCTGTCGCCTCTGTTCGTGGGTGCGGGGCGCGCGGTGGTCGCCGCGGCCCTCGCCGCCATCGCCCTGGCCGCGACCCGATCGCGTCTGCCGCGCGGCAGTCAATGGATGCGGCTCGCCGTGGTGGCCGGCGGCGTGGTCGCGGGCTTCCCGCTGCTCACCTCCTACGCGCTCACGGTGGCACCGGCGAGCCACGGCGCCGTCGTGATCGCGCTGCTGCCGGCCGCGACCGCTGTGGCCGCCGTTCTGCGCGCCGGCGAGCGCCCCGGACGGACGTTCTGGGTTCTCACTGCCGCCGGTGCCGTCGCGGCGACGGTGTTCGCGGTCATCGGCGGCGGATGGGGCGGCTTCCACTGGTCGGACCTGCTGCTGCTCGGGGCCGTCGCCGCCGCCGCGATCGGATACGCGGAAGGAGCGCTGCTGGCGCGCGAGCTCGGCTCGTGGCAGACGATCTCGTGGGCCCTCGTCGTCGCCGCCCCCGTGATGGCCGCGTTGACGGCGGTCTCGGCCGTCGCCGAGCCGCCGACGGCGACGCCGGGCCAGTGGGCGGCGTTCGGCTACCTCGCGGTGGTGAGCATGTTCCTCGGCTTCTTCGCCTGGTACCGCGGGCTGGCGATCGGGCCCATCACGCGCGTCAGCCAGCTGCAACTGGTGCAGCCGGTGCTCTCGATCGTGTGGGCGGCCCTGATCCTCGGCGAACCGTTGACCTGGGCGACCGTGCTCGGCGGAGCAGCGGTCATCCTGTGCGCGGCCGGCGCCGTGCGTAGCCGTGCGCGCTGAGCCGCTGGCATGATCGCCTCGTGGAGGTTCCCGACCTGGCGACGATCGCGCAGCTGCGGCGAGCGCGCGACCGCATGGACCGCGACTACGCGAAGCCGCTCGACGTCGAAGCGCTGGCACGCAGCATCCCGATGTCGGCCGGTCACTTCAGCCGGCAGTTCCGTCGCCTGTTCGGCGAGTCTCCCTACCAGTACCTGATGACGCGGCGCATCGAGAGGTCGATGACGCTGCTCCGCCGCGGCGATCTGAGTGTGACCGAGATCTGCTTCGCGGTCGGCTTCTCATCGCTGGGCACATTCAGCACGCGCTTCACCGAGCTCGTCGGCGTGCCTCCCAGCGTGTACCGCACGCTGGATCCGCCGTTTCGCGAGGGGATGCTGCCCTGCATCGCCAAGCACCTCACACGTCCGGTCAGGAATCGAGAAGCGTGACGGATGATCGGCGCCTTAGCGTGAGCGGCATGGACATCACGATTCACTCCAGCTTCCTTCCGCACACCGATCCTGAGGCGTCGCTCGCCTTCTACCGCGACGTGCTCGAGTTCGAGGTGCGACTCGACGTCGGATACGAGCAGATGCGCTGGATCACGGTCGGACCCGCCGGCCAGCCCTCGACCGCCATCGTGCTGCACCCGGCGAGCGTCGGGCGCGATCTGTCGGACGAGGAGCAGGAGTTCCTGCTCGCGCTGATCGCCAAGGGCAGCTACTTCGGCGTGAACCTCGCCACCGACGATCTCGACGCGGTCTTCGCACGCGTCGAGGCCTCGGGGGCCGATATCGTGCAGGAACCCATCGAGCAGGACTACGGGCTGCGGGATGCGGCGTTCCGCGATCCCGCGGGCAACCTCATCCGCATCCAGCAGAACAAGGAGCAGCAGGCATGAGCACGACAGGATTCTCCGCGCAGGAGCGCGAGGCCATGAAGCAGCGGGCGGCCGAGCTGAAGGAGATGAAGGGCGTGAAGGGCGCCGCGAAGCGGGCGAAGGAGTATGACGCCTGCCTCGAGGCCATCGACGCGCTCACCGGCAGCGACCGCCAGATCGCCGAACGACTGCATGTCATCGTCACCGAGGAGGCACCGGGGCTCGCACCCAAGACGTGGTACGGGTTCCCCTCGTACGCCAAGGACGACAAGGTGGTGGTGTTCTACCAGCCCGCGTCGAAGTTCGAGACCCGCTACGGCTCGATCGGCTTCAACGAGACCGCGACGCTCGATGACGGCGAGATGTGGCCGACCTCTTTCGCCGTGCTGGAGATGACGCCCGCCGCCGAGAAGACGTTCCGCGAGCTCGTGCGCCGCGCGGTCGACTGAGCCGCAAGCGCCGCCTTACCTTCGTGGCGGGTGCTGCGGCGCGGCAATAGCCTGACGGCGTGAGCGAATCCGCCGAGTACGGGGTCCACCCCGACGAGCCGCACCGTCAAGGCCTGTCGCAGCGCCTGAACTGGTTGCGCGCGGGTGTGCTGGGCGCCAACGACGGGATCGTCTCGACCGCCGCCGTCGTGGTCGGCGTCGCCGGGGCGACCTCCGACGTCGCCCCCGTCTTCCTCGCGGGCACGGCTGCTCTCGTCGGCGGCGCCATCTCGATGGCACTCGGCGAGTACGTGTCGGTGTCGAGCCAGCGCGACTCCGAGCGCGCGCTCATCGCGAAGGAGACGCGCGAACTGCGAGAGCAGCCCGAGGAGGAGTTCGAGGAGCTCATCGGGCTGTACCGGGCGCAGGGGCTCAGCGAAGAGACCGCGACCCGGGTTGCCAAGGAGCTCACGGCGAAGGATGCGTTGAAGGCGCATCTCTCGGCCGAACTCAACATCGACGCCGACGACGTGGTGAGCCCATGGCACGCGGCGCTCGCTTCCGCCATCGCGTTCTTCGTCGGGGCACTGCTGCCGATGGCCACGATCCTGCTGGCACCGCATCCGCTGCGCATCGCCCTGACCTTCGTCGCGGTGCTCATCGCGCTCGCGATCACCGGCTACGTCGCGGCGTGGATCGGCGGCGCAAACCGGCCCCGCGCGATCGCGCGGACGGTGATCGGCGGGGCACTCGCGCTCGTGGCGACCTACGCGGTGGGCAGCCTCTTCGGCACCACGGTCGGCTGACCTTCCCGGCCCCGCTGCGCCCGCGTCCGCCCTCCCCGCTTCGCGTTCCTTTCCCCCGCTTCGCGCACCTCTCTCCTTCCCGCTCGCCTCTCTCCTTCCCGCTCGCCTCTCTCCTACCCGCCGCCCTCCCCGCGCACCTCTCTCCTTCCCGCTTCCCTCCCCGCTCGCCTGTCACAGATCGACGCGAAGCGGTCGATCTGTGACAGGCGAAGCCGGTTCGGTACTGTCGGACAGTCGACCGAGGGGGAGAAGTGACCGCATCCGATCAGCCGATCCGCCGCCGCAAGCCGAAGCTGGATGCGTGGGGCACGACCGGTGTGGCCATGGCGGCGATCGCCATCCTGCCGACCCTCGGCATCTTCCTCATCGGCTTCATCCCCGACATGAACCCCATCTGGTGGCTGCGCATCCTGCTCATCCCGATGCTCGCCGTCATCGGCGCGGCCGTGCTGCTGCTGGGTGTCGGCGGCGTCGCCGTGGGCGCGCGGCGCGGCACGCCCTACGGCCTGTCGATCGCCCCGATCGTGCTCGGCGTCGTCATGATCGCCCCCATCGCCTGGCTCTGGTTCAGCGGCGCCTGAGCGGTCTCGCCCGTGTCGGCTGGTCACCGCCGGTCGGAGATTCGCGCGGATGTCGGAGGATGCAGGCCGCAACCTCCGACCGAAGCCCGTTTCTCCAACGCGACGGAGCAGGCCGGCCTCGTCAGCCCGCCGTCAGCGCCGACCCTTGGGCGCGGATGCGGGCGAGGGCGCTGAGTCCGAGGGCGATCGCCACGACGGCGGTCAGCACGCTGGTACCCGCAGCCAGGAGCAGCACGATCGCCGCGAGTCCGAGCAGCACGGCATGGGAGATGCGCGCGACGGATGCGGTGGGCCGCGGCATCCGGCGTCGCTCGAGACCCGCCAGCGCCCACGCCACCACTGCCGTCAGCGACAGGGCGACGACGAACCACGGCAGGCGGGTGAGCCACCACGTCGGACTCGAGGGCTCGGGCAGCTCGACACCGGTGGTGAGGGCGACGAGCGCCGAGGCCCCCGCCATCGTGAGCAGCACCGGCATGTGCCACAGGTAGATGGTCATGGTGCGGGCCGTCACGAACCCGGTGAACGCCGCCACCGCCGGACGACGACTCGCCGCGGCGAGCGGTGCGCGCAGCAGCGAGAGCAGCGCGGTCTGCGCGATCCCCACGAGCAGCAGCGCCGTCGTGGGCGGGTTGAGGTTCTCGTAGAGATCGGCCGAGAAGACGCCTCCGATCATGCTCGCCGCCAGCACGGCGACCGCCGCGACGCCGATGACGACGCGCGTGCGTCGGCGCAGCGCGTCGATCGTGCCGTCGGCCATGACGAAGCCGAGCTGCTGCAGCGCCAGCCAGACGAACGCGAGGTTGAGCATGCCGATGGCATCGATGCCGGTGACCGCGCGCATCACATCGACGGCGCCGGCGGCGGCGACCAGCAGCGCGATCGTCAGCCACGGCGCACGGTCGTGGGCAGCGAGCAGCGCGGGAAGCAGCGCCTGGCACAGCAGGAACACGGCGAGGAACCACAACGGCTGCCCGTAACGGAAGCCCGCGATCCGCACGAGCTCGCCGTCGACGCCGGCGGCCAGGAGGGCGGCGAGCGCGACGGCGACGACGGCGAAGGTGAGCAGGGCCGGCACCAGCAGCCGGTGCACGCGCGCCGCCACGAAGGCCCCCGCCGTGCCACCGGTGCGGCGCATCCGTCGATACGCGAGCGCGCCCGCGTAGCCGCCGATGACGAAGAACAGCGGCATGATCTGCGCCACCCAGGTCAGCGGGGCGAACCAGGCGGTGCCCTCGGCGGCGTTCGCGAACACAGGACCCGCGGGGGTGACGGTGACGCCGACCATGACGGCGTGGAGGAGAACGACGATGACGACGCAGATCGCGCGTGCGAGATCGATCCCGGTGTCGCGGCCCGCAGCGGGTGCGATCGCGGTCCGCGGTGCGGTGAGCGTGATGACCATGCGTCCTCCTCGAGTGGGTCTCGAGAAGGCTATGGATGCGGCGCGTGCTGCGGCATCACTCCCAGGGGTCGTCCGACCCCCTACCTCGGAGTGAGATTCAGGATGCGGGCTCGGCGAGGCCCGCGTCGTAGGCGAAGATCACGGCCTGCACGCGATCGCGTGCGCCGATCTTGGCGAGCAGCTTGCCGACATGCGTCTTCACGGTCTGCTCCGCGATGAAGAGCTCGCTCGCGATCTCGGTGTTCGACATGCCCTTGGCGAGCAGCACCAGCACCTCGCGCTCCCGGTCGGTGAGCTCCGCCAGCTGCGCTCCGCCTCGCGGCTCGCGCGGCTTCTGCGTGGCGAACTGCGAGATGAGACGTCGTGTGACGCGGGGCGAGAGCAGGGCGTCCCCGGCGGCGACGACCCGGACGGCCTGCACGAGCTCCTCGGGAAGCGCATCCTTGAGCAGGAAGCCGCTCGCTCCCGCCTGGAGCGCGTCGTACACGTAGTCGTCGATGTCGAACGTGGTCAGCATGAGGATGCGCGGCACGTGTGCGGCGGGGTACGCGGGCCCGAGGATGCGGCGGGTCGCCGCGATGCCGTCGAGCTGCGGCATCCGCACATCCATGAGGATGACGTCGGGATCGAGCCGCGCCGCGAGCGCGACCGCCTCCTGCCCGTCGGCGGCCTGTCCCACGATGCGGATTCCGTCCTGCGCGTCCAGGAGCGCGGCGAAGCCTGCGCGCACCATCGCCTGGTCGTCGGCGATCAGCACGGTGATGCTCATGGGGACTCCTCGCCGGTGGTGGGCAGTGTCGCTGCCACCGTCCATCCTCCCGCGGGATCGGTGCCGACGGTGACCGTTCCGCCCAGCAGGGCGACGCGTTCGCGGATGCCGCGGAGTCCGTGACCCGCTCCGGAGGCGTCGACCGCCTGCTCGGGAGACGTGGTGTTGTGCACGCGGATCGTGACGTGCCCGTCGCGCGCCTCGACCCTGACCTCGACGGCCGCACCGGGAGCATGGCGCACCGCGTTGCTCAGCGCCTCCTGGACGATGCGATACGCGGCGATCTGCACACCCGCGGGGGGTGGGGTGGCCATGACGGCCAGCGACAGGCCCACCTGCACGCCCGCGCGACGGACGCTGTCCACCAGGTCGGGGATGTCCGCCATTCCCTGCTGGGGCGCGAGCTCCGGCGTCTGCTCCTCGGTGCGCAGCACACCCAGCAGCCGGCGCATCTCCCCCAACGACGCACGCGCCGACGCGGCGATGTCGTCGAACTCCTGCACCGTTTCGTCGGAGAGGCCGGCGAGACGGTAACGGGCGGTGGAAGCCTGCACCTGGATGACCGACATGCTGTGGGCGAGAACGTCGTGCAGTTCACGGGCGATGCGCGTGCGCTCCTCGACGAGCATGCGCCGGGACTGTTCGGATGCGGTGAGCTCGCGCTCGCGGGTGAGCTGCTCGTTCAACCGGATGCGGCCCGCCAGGAGCACTCCGATGAGCAGCACCGCGGTGGAGATCGACGCGGTCACGATCAGGTTCGCGGTGGCGGCGGGCGCCGCATCCGTGATGATCAGCGGCGCGACGAGCGAACCGAGGTTGCCGACGGCCCACGGCCAGCGGCCGAGTCGCCAGCCGTGCAGCGTCGTGATCACCAGCACGAAGACGACGAAGGCGATCATCGCGGGCACCGACCACGGCCAGGGCCACGCGCCGTCGTGCGGAACGCTCACGACCAGGGGGAGCACGAAGGCCGTCACGCCGAAGACCACGATGGCGGTGCGTGGGCGCGTGAGGGAGATCCACGGCGCCGCGCACACGCCCGCGCCGAGGAGCATCGCAAGCGCCAGGGGGGTGCCGTAGAAGACGGCGTGCAGCGGCACGAGGACGCTGAAGAGAGCGACGCCCGTGACGGCGAGCGCGACGAGCCCGAGGATCTGCGCGCGCGAGCGCGGGGCGGAGCGCGGGATCTCGGTCATGCTCCCAGTGTGGCCGACGCCGGCTCGCGCTCCGTCGTCTCGGGGATGTCGCGGACGCGGCGACGCACCGCGGCGATGCGGTCGATGGCGATGCCCACCCCGAGGGCGAGGGCGACGCCGATCACGGCGCTCAGCACCGGCTGGTCGCCGAGCCACTGACCCGCGAGGGTTCCGATGACGACGCTGTAGAGCGCCCAGCTGACGCCGGCGACGACGCTCAGCGGAGCGAACCGATGCCACGGGTACCCCAACGCTCCGGCAGACATGTTCACGGCGACCCGACCGACCGGGATGTAGCGGGCGCCCAGGATGAGGGGAGCACCGCGCGTAGTCAGCGTCCCGCGGGCGCGCTCGAAGGCTCCCGCGACGCGGGGCCGCCGCATCCAGCCGTACCGGGTCGTGCCGACCCTGCCACCGATCGCGTAGGCGATGTTGTCGCCGATGGCGGCACCGAGCGCGGCCACGAGACACAGGGCGACGAGGATGGGCAGGTCTCCGGTGGTGGCGGCCACGGCGGCCGCGGCCACGAGCACGGTCTCGCTGGGCATCGGCGGGAAGAACCCGTCGATCACGGCCGCGGCGAACATGACCGGCAGCAGCCACGGCGAGGCGGCGGCTTGGAGGATGAGATCGGTGACGACGTCCACCCCTCGACGCTACGAATCGGGGCGACAGGCCCACATCCCTCGGAAGTATCTCGCGCCTGCTACCTCAGAGTGGTTTCCGTCGCGGTCGTCGCCCCTCCGCTTCCGTCGGGGATTCGGCCCGATGTCGGAGGATTCCGCCCCGAACCTCCGACCGGAGCCCGCGCGCAGCATCCCCGATGCCCGAGCCGACGTCAGCCCGCCGAGGCGACCCGCGCCACCTCTCGCGCGAGGCGCGGGCGCCACATCGCTCCCGTGGCGCTCATCACCGCATCCGCTCCCGCTTCGCGGTAGGCCAGGTAGTCCGCCGCGCTCGCCACGCCACCGGTGCCCACGATCGCGAAGTCGGCGTCGCGGAGCGCGCGGATGCGGGCGAGCCGGCGGGTCATCTCGAGCCCCGCCCACCGGATGGCGGCGCCACACACGCCCGCGCTCTCGCGTCCGGCGCCGAGCACGGGTGCCCCGGATGCGGTCACCAGCCGGGCGGGGATCGTGTTGACCGCCGCGTAGCCCGCCACGAACTCCGCGGTCGCGTCGACGAACCGTTCGAGGGCCGCATCCGTGTCGAAGTACGCAAGCTTGACGAGCAGGGGGACGTCGCCGATCTCGTCCTTCACGACGGCGAGGATGCGGCGCACGCGCGGGATGTCGAAGCAGAGCAGGGATGCGGCATCCTCGTTCGGGCACGACAGGTTGAGCTCGAGCACCGGTGCGCCGGTCTCGACCACGAGCCGGGCGGCACGGAGGTGATCGGCCACGAGCGCCAGATCGCCGCTGGAGCCTCGGGTTCCCTGGAAGCTGCCGATGAGCAGCTGCCCGTCCCCCGCGGCGGCGACCGCGGCGGCCATGTCGGGCTGCCAGACGTCGGGGTCACGCGAGGGCACGCCGAACGAGTTGCTGATCGACAGCGGCGGGGTGAAGTCGCCGTCCGCGCACACGGCATCGGCATCCGGGGTCAGGTCGCCGTCGACGTGCACCGCGAGCACGTTCGGAAACGGGTTGCTCGGGTGCGCGCGCGTGCGCACGGTCTTGTACACGGCGAGGTCGTAGCCGTGCGCGAAGGCGGCCGCCACGAAGCGTGCATTCAGCAGCGGCCCCGCGGGGATGCCGAACGGGATGCCGACCGGCCGGCCGAGGAAGCGGGTTCCGACGCGAGGGGCGACAGCATCCGGCTCGGGCTCGGGCTCGGCGAATGCGCCGAACGGCCCGCGCGCGTAGTTCTGCTCGTAGGTCAGGGTCGGATCGTAGAAGGGGTGCACCGCCGACGAGCGTAGGCATCGGCATCGACGCAGCAACCCGGCGCGGGCCGTGAGAAGAGTGCGTTCTCCGTCTCGAGGGGGATCCGCAACGCGGTGGCGCACTCGTAGGCTCGCGTCATGAGCGACCAGAAGCAGTCCTGGAACTCGACGTACGTGGCCGTGGCGATCCCGTTCCTCGCGATCGCGGTCGCGTTCTAGCTGACGATGGACAACATCGCCGTCGCACTGCCGTTCTTCGTGCTCGCGATGAGCTTCTTCGTCATCGGCATGACGTCCAAGGGCGGCGATTCCGGCGAGTCGGACGAGCCAGCCGACACCGGAAAGGAGTGACGCGCGCGCTCAGTCGTCCGGTACGAGGGTGCCCTGATGGAAGAGCATGCGCGGCATCCCGTCCGACACGACCCACAGCGACGAGTGCCGGCTGACGGTCGTCGCCGCGCGCAGGCGGTACGTCACGAGAACCGTGTCGGGCGCGACGTCCACCAACCACCACTCGTCGGTCGACGGGGCGTCCCGCCATGGTTCGTCGGCGAGCGCGTCGAGGATCTCGGCATGCGTCCAACGGCGTCCGGAGCGTCCGATCTCGGTGAAGTCGGGATGCAGCAGTCCCGCCGCCGCATCCTGGTCGCCACGGATCGCGCTCGAGAGCAGGGCTGTCTCCGCGGCTTGGATCACCGCAAAGCGTTCGTCCGAATCCGCCATGGCGAGAATCTAGCCCGAGCTCACGCCCGCCGGGTCGTCCGCGAAGCGCGCGACGAGGTCGTAGGCCTCGCGCGCTTCGCGCGTCCAGTACGCGCCCGGGTACACGTGGAAGCCGTCCGGCTCGACGATCAGCCGTACCGGGCTGCCCGCCCGGTACGCTTTCGCGGCGAAGAGCTGCGCGTCGGCGAGGAAGATGTCGCGTCCGCCCTGGAACAGCAGGGTCGGCGGCAGGTCGGCGAGGTTGTCGAAGATCGGGCTGATCTGCGGGTCGTCTGTCGGCAGGGTCCCCGCCCACGCGACACCCGCCGCGCGTAGGCCATCGCAGCGCAGCGACGGATCGCGGCGCTGCAGACGCGCCGCCTCGGGATTGCGCATCGTCGGGTCGACCCACGGCGCGAGCAGGATGAGGCCGTCGATCGGGCGACGGCGTTCGTCCCGCACGCGAAGCGCCAGCGAGAGCGCCACGTTGCCGCCGGCGGAGTCTCCGGCGACGAACAGTGTCGTCGTACCGGGGCTGTCGGCCACATGCGCGTAGACCGCATCGACGAAAGCTCGGGCCTGTTCGTAGGTGTATTCCGGGGTCAGCGGATAGTCGGCGATCGTGACGGCAGCGCGCGTGCGCGTCATGAGCCTGCGGATGATCCACCAGTGCGCCGTTGCGAGCGGCTTCACGAACGCTCCGCCGGGGAAGTAGATCAGCTCTCGTCCCGCTACGTGGTCGGCCGGCTGCCAACGTCGGACGGGCCGCCCCGCGATCTCCTGCACGCTCATCGAACCCCAGCGCGCAGCGCCTCGCGGGACAGGCGCCGGCGCCCGACCCGGATCGACGGCCTGCAGGTACGTGCTGCCCGAGAAGTCGCGGCGGGTCTTGCCCGCCGTCAGCCACAGCAGACCGGAGGTCAGGGTCATCAACAGCGACACGTGCTCACCTTACGAGAGCGGTGATCGCCGCAGCGGGCGTCACGGGCCGTCCTGTCGGACAGTCCCGTCCAACGCTGGATACAGCGGCACCGGTCGTTGAGCGGGCCCCGTTCGTCTCACCGCGCCCACTCAACGACCGGGAGTGTGTCAGCCGGCGTAGGCCGCCTGCACGTCGACGACCCACGTCACGCCGAAGCGGTCGGTGAGCATGCCGAAGCCGGGGCTCCACGCGGAGGCGGCGAGCGGCTCGATGATGTCGGCGCCCTCCGCGAGACGCTCCCAGATCACCGTCATCTCCTCGAGCGACTGGCCGCGCACGGACTGGAAGAACGTGCGGTCGGTCAGGGTCACGCCGTTCGCGCGGCTGGTCGTTCCGGCATCCGCGGCGCCCGCATCCTGCCCGGGGATGTCGTAGGCCATGACGCGGAATCCGTCGGCGCTCTCGAGCTGGCCGAAGACGACGCGGTCGGCACCGGGCGCGTCGGCGGGCATGCGCATGTCCTCGTAGGTGGCGACGATGAGGTGGCCGCCGAAGACGGACTGATAGAACTCGAGCGCCTCGCGTGCGGCGCCGCGGAAGTTGAGGTGGGTGGTGGTCGTGATCGTCATGGTGCGTCCTCGGTAGATGGGATGCGGCGAGCGCCGCGATCTCCACGTTCGACCACATAGAGGACGCTTTCTGTCCGCTAGTCGATCGAGAATGGAGAACATGTCCGCGACGTCCTCCCGCATGTTGTCGCTGCTGTCGCTGCTGCAGGCGCGGCGCGACTGGCCCGGCGGAGTGCTCGCCGAGCGCCTGGGCGTGACGCCGCGCACCGTGCGGCGCGACATCGAGCGCTTGCGGGCGCTGGGATACGTGATCGACGCGGCGAAAGGTCCGGACGGCGGGTACCGACTCGCCGCGGGATCCGAGCTGCCGCCGCTGCTCTTCGACGACGAGCAGGCAGTCGCCATCGCCGTCGCCCTGCAGAGCGCTCCCGCGACGGGTGTCGATGTGGCCGAGGCCGCCGCGCGCGCCCTCGCCACCGTGCGGCAGGTCATGCCGTCCCGGCTCCGGCACCGCATCGAGGGCATCCGCTTCACCGACGCCGCAGGCTCGGACACCGTCGACCCTGCCGTACTGGAGGCGGCGAGCGCCGCGACCGAGAACCGCCGCGTCCTGCGTTTCGACTACCGCGACGACCTATCCCGCCACGCCGAGCCGCATGCCGTCATCGCCCGCGGCGGTCGGTGGTACCTGGTCGCGTGGGATCTCGACGCCGCGGACTGGCGCATCTTCCGGCTCGACCGGATGGTGCCCCGCATCCCACTCGGAGCGCCGTTCGCACCGCGGCCGATTCCCCACGGCGATGCCGTGGCGTTCCTCTCGGCGCGGATGAAGGGTTCCGACAGCCCGGAGACGTGGCCCGTCTACGGCGAGGTCCTGCTGGAGCTGCCACTTCGCGCTGCCACGCCGTGGCTCGGGGACGCGGAGGGAGTCGCCGTCTCCGAGGCGACGTGCCGCATCCGCGTCGGGTCGTGGTCGTGGGCCGGGGTACTGTCGTGGATCCTGCGCTTCGATGCGCCGTTCACCGTGCTGGCTCCGCCGGAGTTCGCCGCCGCGGCGCGCTCACTCTCCGAACGGGTCGCGGATGCGGTGCCCGCCGGTCGTTGAGCGAGCACCGCGAGTCGAAACGCCCGCGCGTCAGGCTGGGATGACCGGCTGGCGCAGAATGGTCCGCAGCTTTGCGGGCGCTGCACGCCGCGGATCCCCCAGGTAGATCTCGTGGTGCCGGCCGTTCCACGTGAAACCGAGCTCCGGCATGAGCTCGTCGTGGAGGTGCGCCAGTACCGGCGCTTCGTCGTCGTAGAAGCCGACGTGCAGGGTCTGCAGACAGAGCCCCTCGGTCATCGTGAGGTGCGACACCTGCGCGATCGGTGCGCCGGGCTTCTTCGCGGATGCGGCGGCGAGCCCCGCCGCGACGTCCTCCGCACTCACCGGGGCGGGCAGCGGGATCAGCATGGTCCAGTCCCAGTCGCTCTTCCTGCCCTGCACGAAAGTGGTGGGGTCGTCGCTCGACCACAGTCCTTCGAGGGGCCCCACGACGAAGTCTGAACCGGTGCGTGTCTTGAACGCGCTGCGGGCCTGATAGCCCGACACGTACAGCGCCTCGACCGCGGCCCGGTACGCCGGTTCGGTGTTCGGGTCGCCGTGCCCGTCGATCGCGAGGTACTGCATCTCGGGCACGTCGACCCGGACGAACCGACCGGACGGAGGCTTGTACAACGCCCCGAGATCTCGCTTGAGGTCGTACCGCATCCCTGCTCCCTCGCTTCGGCGTCTCGTCTCACCCCGCCCGGTCAACGTACAGACACCCCGGACGCCGAGCGAGTGACACGGGCGCAGGTGCCGGGGGTCCGAGGGTCAGTCGGCGAGCTGCTGGATCGAGTACTTCCGCTCGATCCCGGCGGTCGCGGTGCCCCAGTCGCTCGCCGCGACGCGCTCCTGGTGCGCGCGGAACGCCTCCTCCGTGGCGAACAGCTCGGCCACATCCCACACCAGCGGGTCGGCCGTCGGTGTCACGTCGAACCGCGTGCATCCCGCCTCCGCTCGCGTGAGCTCGATGTGGCCCGGCAGGTGCATCGCGACGATCGCCGCCTGCTCTTCGTTCGCGCAGATCAGCGTTCCGGTCAGCTGGATGCGAGGCATCCGTCCATTGTGCCGATGGGCGGAGTCGGCGGCGAGTCGACGTGGGCTGCGGAGCTTCGCGCCCGATTCCGAGCGAACAGTCGGACAATGGCCTGATGGCACGCCGCGCGAAGAAGCCCGCAACCCGCATCCCATGGATCGTGATGATCCCGTTCGCGGTGTCGGGCGTCATCCACCTCGTGCGACCGAGCGTCTTCACGCCGATCATCCCTCGCGCGCTTCGACGGTGGGACAAGGCGCTGGTGATCGTCTCGGGCGTCGCCGAATTGGCGTGCGCGGCCGGCCTGGCTGTGCCGTCGACACGCGTGGCCGCAGGCCGCGCGAGCGCGGTGGTGCTCGCCGCGGTCTGGCCCGCCAATGCGCAGATGAGCGTCGATCTCGGCCGCCGGGCCGCTCGCCGGCGCACCCTGAAAGCGTGGGCCGCGTTCGCGGCGTCGCTCGTCCGTCTGCCGCTTCAGGTGCCCCTGATCGAGCAGGCGCTCGGTCGTTCGCGCTGACCCCCCTCAGACGACGCGCCAGAGTGTCGTGTCACGCTTGCCGCCGGCGGACCAGAGAACCATACGATCGCGCAACCGGTATCCGTCTCCGTCACGCCGGTGATGATCGAGGAGATCGAAATGCGAATGCGTCGTGCTGTGAAGCTGCGACTTACGGACGCAGACTAAGAGCGCTCACCGGCGAAGTGTCGGTGCGGCTCGGCTTTTAGCTGCATGAGCGGTCCTGACTTCCGGGTTCGGGTCAGTCGGAGGTGCTGCTGAGTTTCTGCTGGGTTTCCCATGCCGCGCGGATCGGGTGGGTGTCGTAGACGATGTGCAGATGAGTGATGCGGCCGGTGGCGTCGAGCTCGGCGACGTCGACTGCGGTGAAGGGGGCGGGCGTTCCGTCGGCAAGGGTCCAGGCGAAGTCGAACCAGAACGCGACGGTCGCGTCTGCCCCGTCGATGTCGTGAAGCGTCTTGCGCAAGGTGAGGGAGGACTGAGCGGTGTCCGCGAACAGCAGCGGGTAAAACTCGTTCGCGGCCAGGTCGCCGTACAGCGGGGAGCTGACAACGCTGTCGTCTGCGAACAGACCCAGTACCGCCTTGATGTTGGCGGCAGCGAGAGCAGCGAGGTAGTTGTCGACAAGGTGGTTGGCGACGGCGCGGGAAAGAGGCATCGATCTGTTCCTTAGAAGCATTGACAAGGTGTGGCGAGTGGGTCCGCTGGTCAGACCATAAAAGATCTTTGTTCATTTTGTGATGAACGGCGCTCATTTTCATTTCTACGTTACGGCCTCGTAACGCAGTGCGGAGCCACAGCCAGTCGCCCGGGTCAGCGGCGTTCGAGGGCTGGGAGCATCACCGCGAGTCGTCCTGAATCGCGCCTCGGAGGGCGGTTCCGGCCAAGGTTCGGCGTGTTCTTGAGGAAGCGAATTTAACGGTGGACAACTGTTACATGAGACGCGACCCTCCGAAACTCCGGCGAAACAAAAGCACAGGACAGTCAGTTCACACAGCTTCTTTTACACTGTTCAACTAGACCTGGAGATATCGCATGTCCACTCTGACTCGCGTGCGGCGGTTGGCTCCGGCCCTGGCCGCAGGCGCCCTGACCCTGTCCCTTCTTGCGGGCTGTTCGTCCGGCGTTTCTGACGCGGGCGCCGAAACCGAAACGTCCGAACCGATCCCGACCGAGTCCGTCGATCAGGCTCTGCATGCCTTGCTTCCTGAAAGCGCCCAGTCGTCCGGCATCCTCAAGGTCGGGGCACCTTACGCGCTCAAGCCGTCGATCTTCACGGACGACGCAGGTGAGCCCGAGGGCATCAGCGTCGATCTCAGCGCCGCCCTGGGCCAGGTGCTCGGTGTGCAGTTCGAGTGGGAGGAGACGGCCGACCCCGTGACCGCGATACAGTCTGGCAACCTCGATCTGTCGATGGGCTACCTGTCGGACAGCCCTGCTCGTGAGCAGGTGCTGACGATGGTGCCGCAGTTCCAGAACACATCCACGCTTCTGGTGCCGGCCGGGTCGACGATCACCGACATCACGAGCATGTGCGGCAAGGTCCTCGCCGTGGTGTCCGGGAGTCAGCAAGAGAAGCGCGCGAACACGGTCAGCTCGGAGTCGTGCGGGTCCGATCCCGTCCAGGTGACCGCGTTCCCCTCCCCCAAGGACGCGCTCACGCAGGTGCAGTCCGGCCGTGCGGACGCATATGTCGCTCCCCGGATGATCTTGCAGGGGATCGTGGACACCTCCGGAGGAGCGTTTGCTGTGACCGACGCGAACTATCCCGACTACCCATTCGCCATGGGCGTGACCAAGGACAACGTCGACCTCGCGAAGGCTCTCGCGGGCGCGCTTCAGAAGTTGTACGACACCGGCACGTACACCCAGATCCTTCAGAAGTGGGATGTCGCCGACATAGCGCTGGAGACCGACCAGATCGGGGTGAACACCGGGTCGACCGCCGCGTTCCCCGTCAACCAGTAACCGACAGATCCGGCCCGAGCGTCACCACCTGCTCGGGCCGGATCACAAGCGGAGAACTCCATGACCACTCCCCCCGTGCGTTCGCCTCGCGCTCCAGTGACGGACCCCGCCACCCCCACACCTCCCCGTGTCATCCGACGCCGCGCAGTTTTGCCCTGGATCGTCGCGGCGGCCCTGTCCGCGCTGATGATCGCCGTCGTCACGGCCCTCGCCACCAACCCTCGCCTGGACTGGGGGGTGACCGGGCAATGGCTCTTCAACCCTCGCATCCTCAAGGGCGTGTGGGTCACCATCCAACTGTCGGTGCTCTCCATGGTGTTCGGCGTCCTGCTCGGCACCCTCATCGGCATTGCCCGTCTGTCTCACAACAGGGTCTTGCGTCTCATCGCGTCGACGTACGTGACCATCTTCCGCTCCATTCCGGCGTTGCTGCAGCTCCTGCTGTGGGGCAACATCGGCCTCATCGTCCAGCAGGTGTCGATCGGTATCCCCTTCACCGATGTGCGGTTCTTCGCCCTCGACACGAACGACCTCATCGCACCATTCACCGCGGCCGTGATCGCGCTCGCCCTTCACGAGGCCGCATACGTCGCTGAGATTGTCCGCGGCGGAGTTCTCGGCGTTGATGTCGGACAACGCGAGGCCGGGGCGGCCCTCGGGATGCCGCCCGGCTACATCATGCGCCGTGTACTTCTCCCTCAGGCCTTCCGTCTGATCATCCCACCGCTGGGTAACCAGTTCGTCACCCTCATCAAGGCCACCAGTCTCGTCGCCATCATCGCGGGCGGGGACGTACTCACTGAAGCGCAGAACATCGCCGCGTCCAACTACCGCGTCGTCGAGATGCTCGCCGTCGCCACGTTCTGGTACTTCCTCCTCGTCATTGCCGCGTCTATCTGCCAGTCGTTCCTTGAACGGGTCGCCACGAAGGGAGTCCGCCGATGACAACGACCTCTCCTGCACGCCCACTCGTCTCAGCACTCGGAGTGCACAAGTCATACGGCCACAACCACGTCCTCCGTGGCGTTGACCTCGAGGTGTCGTCCGGCGAGGTGGTCTGCCTGATCGGCCCCAGCGGCTCGGGCAAGACCACCCTGTTGCGGACGCTCAACCACCTCGAGACCGTCGACGCCGGCAGCATAGAGGTTGACGGCGAACTGGTCGGTTACCGGGCAGCCGGTGGCCGAATGTACGAGCTGAAAGAGGCCGAGATCGCAACACAGCGCCGCCGCACCGGCATGGTGTTCCAGCACTTCAATCTCTTCCCGCACATGACCGTGTTGCAGAACATTGTCGAAGCGCCGATCGGCATAAAACGAATCCCGAAAGCGAAAGCCACTGCCCGGGCGCATGAGTTGCTGACGCTCGTGGGGCTCGCCGACAAGGCGAGCGCCTACCCGTCCGCGCTTTCCGGCGGGCAGAAGCAGAGGGTCGCCATCGCGCGCGCCCTTGCCATGGACCCCAAGGTCATGTTGTTCGACGAGCCGACCAGCGCGCTAGACCCGGAACTGGTTGGTGACGTCCTCGCCGTGATGCGGAATCTCGCCGCCTCGGGCATGACCATGATCGTCGTCACCCACGAGATCGGCTTCGCCCGTCAAGTCGCCGACCGCATCGTCTTCATGGCGGACGGAGTGGTCGTCGAAGACGGCACTCCCGCCGAAGTCATCGATTCGCCCCAACATGCCCGTACCCGAGAATTCCTGAAAGCCGTGTTGTGACTATGAGCTCCACACTGATCCACAACGCCCTCAACGCCCAGCTGCCCACCATCGATCACGGTGATGGTGTCTGGCTGTGGGACGCCGACGGTACCCGATACCTGGACGGCTGCTCGGGCGCGGTCGTCACCGCCATCGGCCACGCCCACCCCGCCGTTCTCTCGGCGATCGCTGAGCAGTCGGGCCGTGTCACGTTCACGCATCGCGGGGCCTTCACGAGCGCCCCGCTCGTCGAGCTCGCTGACCACCTCGCCGAGCTCACCGGGTACGCAGGAATCTGGTTCGTCAACTCCGGCTCGGAGGCCGTCGAAGCCGCCATGCAATTCGCGTTGCAGTACTTCCAGGAGATCAACGCCGCCGAGCGGACCGTCTTTCTCTCCGCCCGGCGCGGCTACCACGGCAACACCCTCGGCGCGCTCTCCGCCTCCGGGCACGCCCGCCGCAAGGCCATCGCGGGCATCGCCCTCGACATCCCAGCCCTGCCTACCCCCTACGCATTCGCGGACCAGGGCGATCTGAGCGAAGACGAGTACTGCGCACAGCTCCTTACCGAGGCCCGTGCCGTGTTCGAGCGCTATGCCACCCAACTCGCAGGGATCATCATCGAGCCTGTTGGTGGCGCCACTCTCGCCGCCACCACTCCCCCGCGCGGGTACCTGCGGGGGTTGCGTGCGCTGTGCGACGAGTTCGACGCACTCTTCATCGCCGATGAAGTAATGTCGGGCCTCGGTAGGACGGGCGAGATCCTGGCCTCCTTCCAGGACGACATCCGGGCTGACCTGGTGGCGGTGGGCAAGGCACTCGGTGCGGGGTACACGCCCATCGCGGCAACACTCGTGGACGCGCGCATCCTCCACACCATCGAGACCGGCAGCGGCCGTGTGCTGGGAGGTCACACCTACGGCGGCAATCCTCTCTCGGCAGCTGTGGCCGGCGCCGTCCTCGACGTCTTCCGTTCGGAGCAGCTCGTCACCCGTGCGCAAGCCATGGGAGCCACCCTCGCCGAGGGACTGCGCGATCTCGCCGACAAGCACCCCCTCATCGCTGACACGCGCGGACGCGGGATGCTCCGTGGAGTCGAGTTCGTCGACAGAGCCGCCACGACCGCGCGGCCTCAAGGGGAGCTCGCGGCGCGCATCTTCAAAGCCGCCGTCGCGGAAGGCCTTCTCCTGTATCCGACCACCGGCGGCTACATCGAAGCAGTCCTTGTCGCCCCACCGCTGACCATCACCCCTCAGGAAATGAGCGATCTGATCAGCAGGTTCAACCGCGTCCTCACGCGGGTCGAAGCTGACCTGGCCTTCGAAGTGGGCCACGTTCTCGCCGAGTCGGCACGATGAGCACGGTCCCTACCGCAACCGGGGAGGAGGTCAACGTCGCTGACCTCGGCGTCACCCTGCCGCACGAGCACCTGTTCATCAACTTGATGCGCGAGCGCCGCGGCGACGGTCTCGTCACGGACGAGACGTTGCTTGTTGAGGAACTGTCGGTCTTTGCGAACCAGGGCGGCGGAACCATCTGGGATCTGACGACCGCAGAACTCACACCCGGCTCGACTCTCGCCGCGGACCCAGTGTTTACAGCGACCTTTCCTGGGCAGACCCGCGCGGCTGACAACGTCCTTGCTGTGGCTCGCGTCTCCCACGCGACCGGGGTCAAGGTAGTGCTCGGAACGGGGCACTACCGAGACCCCTTCATCGACCGAGCACTTTTCGACCGGCTCACTATCGACGATGTCGCCGATGACATCGTCCGCGACCTCACGGCGGGAATCCCAGGCACGGGCGCGCGTGCCGGCATCATCGGCGAGATCGGCGCCGATCAATGGTTCGTTTCCGCTACCGAAGAACGCTCTTTCCGTGCGGCGGCGCGAGCAAGCCGCCGCACGAACGCGCTGCTGTACACCCATGCCGCACGGTGGCCTGTCGGGCACGCTCAGCTCGACATCCTCTCCCACGAAGGAGTAGACCCCACCCGCGTCGTCGTTGGCCACGTCGACACCGTGGCCGACCCGGATTACGCCCTCAGCCTCATCAGGAGAGGAGTCACGGTCGGCTTCGACACCATCAACACCGCGGCGCCTTCGGCGGTGGACTTCCGCGTGACGCAGATTGTGAAGCTCATCCGCGCCGGCCATGTCGAACGCATCCTCCTCAGTCACGACGTGTGCTTGACCTCGCACCTCCGCGCCTCAGGTGGGAACGGCTTCGGCTTCATCCTCGACGGCTTCCGCGCGGCGCTCAGCACAGCTGGAGTCACGGATGAAGAATTCGACACAATGACGGTCATCAACCCCGCTCGCCTGCTCACGGGGTTGTGATGACTGGCATCGTTATCATCAAGGCATGAGTGAGGAGACCACCGGGAAGGCGTCAACGTCGCGAGCTCTGACCACCCCGGATGAGATCGTCACGACGGCGCTTGACATCATCGACCGGTCGGGAATCGATGCTCTCACCATGCGTCGTCTCGGATCCGAGCTGGGGGTATTCCCGGCGTCGCTCTACTGGCACGTCGGCAACCGGTCCCAGCTCCTCGGTCTGGTCTGCGAGAAAGTGCTGTCGCGTATTGAGCTGCCACCTGCAGACCTCCCCTGGCGAGATTGGCTATTCGCCTTCGGCCTACGGACTCGGCAGGTGATCGGAAGCCACCCACGATTCGCCGCATACTTCGTCAGCAACATCCAGACCAGCCAGTCCTCCCTGGACATCGCCGAACACACGATCGCGGCGCTGCGGCGTGCAGGCTTCGCAGGGCACGACCTCGTGCGCGCATACAACGCAGTCACCGGAGCCGTCTTCGGATGGATCACAGGTGAGTTCGCCGCGAATCCTGAAGAGACCGGCGGAAGCGCCCGCTCCGCGATCGAAGGGCTCACGGCCGACACTGACCGCTATCCCAACATCCGGGATCTCTGGCCGCTGGCGGCAAACCGGGCATACATGTTGCGGTGGGAATCGGGGGCCGGCTCGCCCCTTGGGTCCAGCTTCGAGACAATGCTCAACGCTCTCCTCAACGGTCTAGCCCGCTCACGTGAGATCGAAGAGATCGCCGCTCGGGAAGAAGCGCCCGCAACCAGCGCCGCCGCCGCGACAACACCGGGCCAACCCGAGTGAGAACAATGCGTCGCTTCAGCTCAAACGAACACGTAGCCCCGCAAATACTGTTTCAAGCATCACTGTAAACGAGGAATCGAGTGGGTTTGCCTGCCCCGAGGTCCATCGCAACATGAACGCCTGGTCCTCGGCGACCGGCATCACTCGTGCGAGCGTGGGAAAAAGGGTGCTGTCCACAGCTCTCAGGTCAGCCGCGAGAGTTGCCTGCCAATCGTCATCACCCTGTGGAGGGGCTGAGAGTTCCATTGCCACCCAGCCGAGGACGACGCCGAAGAACACGTTGTAGACCTCAACCAGCTCGGTCGAGGAGAAACCAGCGCGATCAAGGACTCGGAAGATGCGTTCCGCCAAGGGCAGGCCGCGGTCGGTAACGAGCATCTGACCTGTCACGATCCCTGCCAAATGTGGATGCTCATGCATCGCACTGCGCATCTTCCGTGCCAGATCGGCGAGCCAGAGATCCCATTGTGTTCCCTGGTCGTCTGCCAGCTCTAGGTCGTCGAAGACCAACGCCGACACTTCCCCGACGAGCTGCTCCTTTGTCCGAAAATGCCAGTACAACGCGCTCGGCCGCACCCCCACAGCGGTAGCGAGAGAGCGCATCGTCATCCCCGACAAACCATCCCGATCAACGATCCCCAGCGCGACCCTGAGCACCTCCTGGCGGTTCAACTCAGTACCGCCCACCGGGCGGCCGCGACGCGATCGAGGGTTGTCCTTCACCGCACCAGTCTTCCTCACAAGCTCACCGGCTCCGAATCCGCCATACATCGGTCCCGAAGAATCCGTACGCGTCAAGCCAGCACGAGCTGTACACGGCGACGGCAACGCGTACTAAATCGATGTTGAGCTTACGTACCGCGCCTAGCCGCCCAAGGGAGGGTCCGAGAGCACCGAGAAACGAAGAGTTGCCGTCGTCGGTCCAGTAAAAGGCCTCCTTTGCCCCCACCGTCGGGTCGCAGCGCCACGGAGTTGTCCTGACGACGACGATCAGGCGATGCCCGGTCGCGCGTCGATGGACTTCGCTTTCGACGAGGTTGAGCACGGTGGTCTTGCCGCTGCCTTAGTTTCCCGAGAGCCCCAGTGCCACCGGGTCAAGCTGCTGACCGAGTAGTGCATCGGTGATGGTCTGTGCGATGGCATCGAACGACAGCAGATCGACAACCGCGGGGTCGTCTGGAATGTGACGTGCGGCAGGAGCGTTGACGTCAAGCATCTCGCGGCTTGTCACTTTCTCTTCCTCGCATCTTCGCGACCTCCCGAGGGGTAAATGTCCAATTGGACACTTCGGGACATTTGTACTCGGAATCGGACGTGATCAGCCGGAATCTGCAAGAACGCCCCGCTACATCCCCGCGGCCATGTCGGTGAAGCGGGAGAAATGACCCTGGAAGGCGATCTCGATCGTCGCGGTCGGGCCGTTACGGTGCTTCGCGATGATGAGGTCGGCCTCGCCGGGGCGCACGTCCTTGTCGTACACCGAGTCGCGGTGCAGCAGCATGACCATGTCGGCGTCCTGCTCGATCGAGCCGGACTCACGCAGGTCGCTCACCTGCGGGCGCTTGTCCTGGCGCTGCTCGGACCCACGGTTGAGCTGCGAGAGCGCGATGACGGGAACCTGCAGCTCCTTCGCGAGCAGCTTGAGCGCACGCGAGAACTCGCTGACCTCTTGCTGGCGGGACTCGACCTTCTTGCCGCTGGTCATCAGCTGCAGATAGTCGATGATCACCATCTTGAGTCCGACGCGCTGCTTCAGGCGGCGGCACTTCGCGCGGATCTCGACGAGCGTCATGTTGGGGCTGTCGTCGATGTACAGAGGCGCGTCGTTGATGCGGCCGCGGGTGGCGGCGACGGTGGTCCAGTCGCGCTGGTCGAGGGTTCCCTTGCGCATGTTCTGCAGCGGGATGGCACCCTCGGCGCTCATCAGACGCATCGCGATCTCGCTGCGGCCCATTTCGAGCGAGAAGAAGATCGCGGGCATGTTGTGCTTGATCGCGGCCGCACGGGCGAAGTCGAGCGCGAGGGTCGACTTACCCATGGCGGGGCGGGCGGCGACGACGATCATCTGACCGCCGTGCAGGCCGTTGGTCAGCTCGTCGAGCTGGGCGAAGCCCGTGGGCACACCGGTCATCGAACCATCGCGACCGCGGGCGGCCTCGATCTCCTCGACGGCCGCATCCACCGCCGTCGTCAGAGGAACGTAGTCCTCGGTGGTCTCGGTTCCGGTGACCGAGTAGATCTCGGCCTGAGCCGAGTTCACGATCTCAGTCGCCTCACCCTGACCGGCGTAGCCCATCTGCACGATGCGCGTGCCCGCCTCGACGAGGCGGCGCAGCAACGCCCGCTCGGAGACGATCGAGGCGTAGTAGCCGGCGTTCGCCGCCGTCGGAACGATCGAGGTGAGCGTGTGGAGGTAGTCGGCGCCGCCCGCGCGCTGCAGGTCGCCGGTCTTGATGAGCTCGTCGGTGACGGCGATGACGTCGGTCGGCTCGCCGTGCGAGTAGAGCGTGAGGATGGCCTCGAAGATCAGCTCGTGCTTCGGAACATAGAAGTCCGCGCCGCGCAGGCTCTCGATGACGTCGGCCACCGCATCCTTCGAGAGGAGCATGCCGCCCAGGGTGCTCTGCTCGGCGAGCACGTCATGCGGGGGCGTTCGTTCGTACTCGCGTCGGGGCTCGAGGCGGTCCGCTGGGATGTCGGCGATGGACACGAGTGCCCACACTCCCCTCTGGCGCCGGAAGGCGTCGCTGTTCGAACGTGATCGACCCGCGTTCCGCGCACCCGCGCACACAGAAACGGGACGATGCGTAAGCACATCACCCGCCTCCGACATCGCGTCTCCCCTGACGCACGCGGGCCCTTTTCTCGGGCCGGCTCTGAAGCCTCCCCCACGCTAAAGTCGGCCCATTCTCCATGCAAACGGCCCTGTGGATAACCCTGTGGGGAAATTGCGCGAAACGCCGCGCACCCTGTGGACGGATACTGTGGATAAGTGGATAACAGCCTCCCGTACACACCACTTTTCAGGCTCTTGATCTGGGATTTCGCGTTACCCACACCTGCGGAATGTCATGTGGTTGAAGTCCTGCTTTAAGGTTGCGAATCGACCTGAGTTGTGCACAGGTCCGGTCTTGGGATGAGGAGTTCGGCACGCTGGCGCCTGCCACGTTTCCCCCCATTGCGCAAGCCCCCTCACGTCAGACCCGCCTACCAGTAAATTGCCGGGCACAACTGGCCTGACGATGACGCACAGGGGGTGACGTGGACGAGTCAGTGAACGGATCACCGCGACGCGTGGGCCGGATTCTCCTGCTCGCCGCCGGCGTCGGCCTGCTCTGGGCGGGCGTCTCCGTACTGACCTCCACCTCCTCCGCGCACGCGGACGACGACGATCGCGGCGGCCTGATCGGGCTCGTGGGCGGCGTCACAGGCGCGGCGTCAGACCTCGTCGGCGCGACCACGGGCGCGGTCGGCGACATCCTTCCGCCCGTCGCCCCCGTGACGGATGCGGCCTCGCAGACGGTCTCGACCGTGACGACCGCCGTGTCGGACACCGTCGCCTACGTGCCCGAGGTCGTCCCGGAGCTTCAGCCCGTCGTCGAGCCCGTCGTCACGGAGATCGTGCAACCCGTCGTCACAGAGATCGTGCAGCCGGTCGTCACCGACGTCGTGCAGCCGGTCGTCGACGGGGTGGGTGGGATCGTGGAGCCGGTTCCCGTCGTCTCCGACGTCGTCGGCGCGATCGACCTTCCGAGCGTGGTGGGCGTCGTTTCCGACGTGGTCGGCGCTGTTCCCGGTGTGGTCGGTTCGGTGGACGACACGGTCGGCACCGTCATCGGCACGCCCGGTCAGCCGACGAACGGGGGAGTCGTCCCGTCCGTTCCCATTCCGGGCACGGATCAGGTGTCCGAGCCCGGCGCGAGTCCTCACCCGACGCAGGAAGCGGCCACCGCAGCCCTCGTGGCCGCGCTGACAGCAACGGTGGACGCGCGCCATGCGAGCGTCGCGGGAGCCGGCGGAGCCGCGTTCGCCACGCCGAGTGCGGCCGCGCCCGCCCGCAGCCTGGATCTCTTCGGCGCACCGCCGTTGCCTGGACACTCCGCTCCGTGGGAGGGCTCTGCGCCCTCCGGCTCGTCTTCCTCGGGCTCCTCGTCCGGCCCGCTGAGCTTCGCCCTCGGATGGGTGAACGGCTCCGCGTGGCCTGGTTCTGCAGGCTCGGCCGTCGCTCCCCGCGATGGCGACGATGATCTTCCCTCCTCCCCGGTCTTCGACACCGACGTCGCCCCCGACTGACCGATTCGGGTCGCGTCTCGCACGCGACACATCCCTGCACGCTCGCGTGCATCCGCGCTTCCGCGCGGTCCGAATCGATCAATCAGGAGACAGAATCATGCGTACATTCGCAAAGCGAGTGCTCCTCGGAGCACTCATCGGCGGCGGCATCGCCATCGCCGGAGCAACGGTCGCGAACGCGGCCGAGACAGACGGGCAGGACGGCCTGCTCTCGGGCGCCCAGGGCCTGATCAACGTGGCGGTCCCCGTCACGGTCAGCGGCAACGCCATCTCCCTGCTGGGAGACTCCGCGTCGCAGGATGCGGCGACCGAGGTGGCCGCGCCCACGGCCAGCACGGGCTCGAACGAGACATCAGGCACCGATGGGGTCGCCAGCGGCACCCAGGCGCTGGTCGATGTGACGATCCCCGTCACCGTCAGCGGCACGAGCATCTCGCTCACCGGCGACAGCACGTCGTCCGGCGCCGAGACGGCTCCCGCCGCGCCGACATCGGATGCGGGTTCGCCCGCCACCACCGACGGAACCGACAGCGTCGCCGGCGGTACCCAGGTGGTCGCACCCGTCACCGCCCCGGCCACCGTCAGCGGGAACGCCATCTCGCTGCTCGGTGACAGCGACACCACGGACGCCACCACCGCCACGGGAACCACCGGATCCGGCAGCGCGGACGGCGCGATGACCGGCGGCTCCGACGGTGCCGTCAGCGGCACCCAGGTCGTCGCGCCCGTCACCGCTCCGGTGACGGTGGGCGGCAACGCGATCTCGCTGCTCGGCGACAGCGCGACGAGCGACGCCGTCACGGCACCCGCATCCACCGGCTCGGGCAGCGCGGGCGGCGCGATGACGGACGGCACCGACGGCATCCTCGGCGGCACGCAGGCGGTCGCCCCGATCGCGGCTCCCGTGACCGTGGGCGGCAACGCCATCTCCCTCATCGGAGACAGCACCACCACCGACGCCGCCACGGCGTCCGGCACCACCGGCACCGGCAGCACCAACGGCGCGATGACCGGCGGCTCCGACGGTGCCGTCAGCGGCACCCAGGTCGTCGCACCCGTCACCGCACCGGTCACGGTCGGCGGCAACGCCATCTCCCTCACCGGAGACAGCACCACGACCGACGCCGCCACGGCGTCCGGCACCACCGGCACCGGCAGCGCGGGCGGCGCGATGACGGACGGCACCGACGGCATCCTCGGCGGCACGCAGGTGCTCGCACCGATCACCGCTCCCGTGACCGTGGGCGGCAACGCCATCTCGCTGACGGGCGACAGCACCTCCACCGACGCTGAGACGGCCGCTCCGACCGGCAACGGCACGGTCCCGGCGCTCACCTCGGGTGAGGACGGGATCCTCGGCGGGACGCAGCTGGGTCTTCCCATCACGGCGCCGATCACGCTGGGCGGCAACGCCATCTCGGTGACCGGCGACGCGACCACCGAGAACCCGGGTACCACCCCGGGAACCCCTGGTGAGCCCGGTACCCCTGGTGAGCCCGGAACGCCCGGTGAGCCGGGTACCCCCGGCGAGCCCGGCACGCCCGGTGAGCCCGGTACCCCCGGCGAGCCCGGCACGCCCGGTGAGCCCGGCACTCCCGGAACGCCTGGTACCCCCGGAACGCCTGGTACCCCCGGCACCCCGGGAACGCCCGGTGCGAACGGGAGCCCCGCTGCCGTGACCGGCGTCGTGAGCGCAGACGCACGGGCTGCTGACGGATCGCTCGCGATGACCGGCGGAGCGGATGTGGCGGGCCTCGCGCTCGGCGCCTTCCTCCTGGCAGGGTTCGGCGCGCTCATCGCGCTGATCGCCCGCCGCCGTCACGCTCAGATCTGAGGGTGGAAACGGCGGATGGCGGGGAGTCTCATCGACTCCCCGCCATCCGGCATGCCCGAAGGCGTTACTTCGCGGCGACCACCTGGAGGGAGATCACGGCGGTCACGTCGTCGCGAAGACGAACCGTGGCCTCGTGCACACCCACCGACTTGATCGGCGACGTGAACTGCACCTTGCGCTTGTCGATCTCGCCGATGCCGGCGGTCTTGACGGCGTTGGCGACGTCCTCGGTCTTGACCGAGCCGAAGAGACGACCCTCAGCGCCCGCCTTGACGGTGAGCTTGACCTTGTCGGCCTCGAGAGCGTTCTTCAGTGCGACGGCGTCCTCGTGGTCGTGGATCGCGCGAGCCTCGCGGGCGGCGCGGATCGACGCGACCTGCTTCTCGCCACCACGGGTCCACGCGACAGCGAAGCCCTGGGGGATGAGGTAGTTGCGGGCGTACCCGTTCTTGACCTCGACCACGTCACCGGCGCTACCGAGCCCGGTGACCTCGTTCGTGAGAATCAGCTTTGCCATGTCGGTACCCCTTACCGGCCTGCGCCAGCGTAGGGCAGGAGCGCCATTTCACGGGCGTTCTTGATCGCGCGGGCGATCAGACGCTGCTCCTGCACCGAGACACCGGTGATACGACGGGCGCGGATCTTTCCACGCTCCGAGATGAACTTGCGAAGCGTGGCGACGTCCTTGTAGTCAATGACGCCGACGCGGATCGCCTTCGCGGGAGCAGCGTTCTTCGCGCCCTTCCGCGGCTTGCGGCGGTCGCCGCTCGACTTTCCAGCCATGTTGTTTCCTTAAGAAGAAGTGTGTTGTCAGAACGGGGTGTCGTCGCCGTAGGCGCCGGGGGCGCCCCATGCGTCGGCACCGTTCGCCGTGTTGTTGCCGCCGGCAGGCGAGCCGGGGGTCGCCCACGGCTCGTCGGCGACCTGGGCACGCGACTGTCCGCCGCCACCACCACTGTTGCCACCGGCTGCGCGCGTCACCTGAGCGGTGGCGTAGCGCAGGCTCGGGCCGATCTCGTCGACCTCGAGCTCGATGGAGGTGCGGTTGTTGCCCTCACGGTCCTGGTAGGAGCGCTGCTTCAGGCGGCCGGTCGCGATGACACGGCTTCCCTTCGTCAGCGAACCCGCAACGTGCTCGGCGAACTCACGCCACACCGATGCACGAAGGAACAGCGCTTCGCCGTCCTTCCATTCACCCGACGCGCGATCGAAGTTGCGCGGCGTGGAGGCGATCGTGAAGTTCGCGACGGGGAGCCCGTTCTGCGTGTAACGCAGTTCGGGATCGGCCGTGAGGTTACCCACGACGGTGATGACGGTTTCGCCGGCCATGAGCCTTAGGCCTTCGCTGCCTTCGCGGGAGCGGCGGCCTTGCGGGCTGCCTTCTCCTCGGAGCGCTTGGCTTCGGCGGCGACCTGAGCGATCGCCTCTTCGGCACGGAGGACCTTGGTGCGAAGGATCGACTCGTTCAGCTTCAGCTGACGGTCGAGCTCCTGCGTGGCCTCGCTGGTGGCGACGAAGTTGACGACGGCGTAGATGCCCTCGGACTTCTTCTGGATCTCGTACGCGAGACGACGACGGCCCCAGACATCGACCTTGTCCACCGAACCGCCATCGTTGGTGATGACCTTCAGGAACTTGTCGAGGTTGGGGGCAACCTGACGCTCGTCGATCTCGGGGTCGAAGATGACCATGAGCTCGTACTGGTGCGAGTGCGTCACTAACCCACCTCCTTCGGACTAGAACGGCTACCGGGCACTTCCCGGCAGCAGGAGGGTGTAATGCACGTGTCGGGACACAGACGTGTCCAGACAACCTCAGAAGTCTAGCGGATGCGGCCCGCCGCCGCATCCAGGCCTGATCGCGGCCGGTAGCGTGGCCGCATGGAGTGGACCCCGGACGTCTCTGTCGGCGATTGGCTGCGCGAGCGGACGGACGATCCCTGGCAGGGGACCGTGCACGATGTCGTTCCCCGCGGCTTCGCGGCCTATGCCCGTGTGTTCCATCCGACGACCCGGTCGCGGCCGGTCGGGATGGCGTGGCCGCCTCTTCCGCAGGACGAGCACCGCCGCGCGTGGGACGCCTTCGCCGACGCGCAGCCCGAGATCGACACCGAGGCCGCCCGATGGCGGGACGCGGCCGCATCCTTCGGCACCGAGCTTCACGCCACGGCACAGTGGGGCGCGCTGGTCGGCCGCGCGCCGGTGGACGGCCCTGTCTACGGCGCACGCTCGCGCTCCGACGACGGGTGGGAGTACGACGCCCCGCGCGAGGGCGAGTTGGATGCGGCGACTCTCGCCGCAATCGGTCAGCACCTCGCCGCCCGCGGCACTGCCGTCGGCTACGCCGCCGTGTGGGAGGGCTGGGGCGGACTGGTCGGCCATCTCGGGATCGCGCCGACGCGGGCGTTCCTCTCCTCCTCGTCCGACGAGCCGGACCTCGAGCGCCACCAGGAGATGCTCGCCCACGCGATGCACGACCCCTTCAACCGCCCGTATGCGAAGGAGAGCTGGCAGTCCGGCATCCTTGACGACGCCGTCTCGCGGGGACCGCGGCTGTCGCTGCCCGGCCGCGACTACGTGCTGTTCTGGGGACCGCTGGACGTCTTCGCCGATCCGATGTGGCCGCACGAGGTCCCGTGGCGCGACCAAGAGATGGAGCGCGCCGGATTCGCCCAGTTCGCCGCATCCCCGTCGCTCGTGTGGCCCTCGGACCGATCCTGGGTGCTGGCGACCGAGGTGGACTTCGACTCCACCATCGTCGGCGGCGACGCGGAGCTGATCGAAGCCCTGTGCGCAGACCCCGCGCTCGAGGCCCTCCCGCTGCCCGCGGGTTCGTCGCTGCAATGGGACGCGGACGCGGTGAACCGATGACGCTCGACACGACGCCGCTCACCGCTCCGGTCGACCCGGCCGAGCTGAAGGAGTTCACCCGCAGGAATCCCACCAGGACGGGACCCGACGACGGGGCCCTCGGCAACGCGATGCTGCTGCTCGGGGTGGGCGGGACCGCCTTCGCGCTCTTCGCGGTCTTCGTCGGTCTCGTGGGCGAATCCCTCGAGGTCACGCTTCTTTGGGGAGTGCTGCCGTTGCTCGGCGCCCTGCTGCTCGCTGCCGGCGGATGGAGGTTGTCGGGCGAGGCTGTCGAACGGCATCACGTTTTCAAGTACCGGACCGACATGTTCGCGCGGGCCAACGGGCTCGCCAACGAGTGGAAGGAGATCGACCGCGATCTGCCGGGTGTCATCTTCCACCGCGGCAAGTTCCGCGCAGCTTTCCCCGTCCTGCGCCGCGAAAGCGGCCGCTTCGTCGAGTTCGCGAACTACCGCTACTCGAACCAACGGGGTGCGAAGTACCACTGGGGCTACGTGGCGATCAAGCTCGATACCGCGTTGCCGAACATCGTGCTCGACGCTCTGGGCAACAACGGCCTGTGGGGACAGTCCAACCTGCCCGTCACGCTCGGCCCTGGACAGCGCCTGAGCCTCGAGGGCGAGTTCGACCAGTACTTCGCGCTGTACTGCCCCGAAGGTTACGAACGCGACGCGCTCTACCTCTTCACGCCGGACATCATGGCGCGGCTCATCGACAACGCCGCCCAGCTGGATGTCGAGATCGTCGACGACTGGTTGTTCCTGTACGCGAAGCGTCCTCTGGTCACCACGGACCCCGCGACCTGGACGTGGCTCATGACCACCGTCGATGCCGTCACTCAGAAGCTCGACCGATGGACGCGTTGGCGCGATGACAAGCTGCCGGAGACCGCATCCGACGAGCCGCTGCCTCCGCTGATCACCCCACCGCCCGCCGTCGCCGCCGGCGGTCGGCGTCTGCGCCAGAAGCGGGAGCTGCTCAAGGGCCTGCTCATCCTGGCGGCTTTCGTCGGCGCCTACGTGCTGGCGCTCGTCTTCCTGTTCTCCCTCCCCCGCTAAACCCAGCGCTGCACGGGCTCAGGCGAGGGCGCCGCCGCGACGTTCGCGCTCGAGGAACCGGATCGTCTCGGGATGCTGCGGCGCGTCGAAGACCTGCGCGGGTGTCCCCTGCTCGATGATCGTGCCGCCCTGCATGAACACGATGCGGTCGGCCACCTCCCGCGCGAACGACATCTCGTGCGTCGCCATCAGGATGGTGGAGCCGCGGGTCTTGAGCTCGCGCACCAGATCGAGCACCTCGCCCACGAGCTGCGGGTCGAGCGCGCTGGTGATCTCGTCCAGCAGGAGGAGCTCGGGATCCGTCATGATCGCGCGCACGATGGCGACGCGCTGCTGCTGCCCGCCCGAGAGGCGGTCGGGGAACTCACGAGCCTTCGCCCCGAGGCCCAGCGTCTCGAGCAGCTCCATGCCGCGGGCACGCGCCTGCTCGCGCGGCACGCCGTGTACGCGCCGCGCCGCCAGGGTGACGTTGTCGATCACGCGCAGATGCGGGAAGAGATTGAAGTGCTGGAACACGACGCCGATGCGGGCGCGCACCGCATCCTGATCGACCGTGGGATCGGTGATGTCGTCGCCGCTGAGCAGGATGCGGCCGTCGTCGACCTGCTCGATGAGGTTGATCGTGCGCAGCAGCGTCGACTTGCCGGAGCCCGAGGCTCCGATCAGCACCACGACCTCGTGCTGGGCGAGAGTCAGGTCGATGCCGCGCAGCACCTGGTGGTCGCCGAAGTCCTTGCGCACGCCGATGACGTCGAGAACGCTCACACGACACCCCCGGTCTGCTCGCGGCGGGCGAGACGTGCCGAGACCCAGTCGGTGAGACGGATCATCGGCAGGCTCATGGCCACGAAGAGAAGCCCCGCCACGATGTACGGGGTGAAGTTGTAGGTCGCGGCCACCTGGATCTGGGCGGCGCGCACGGCGTCGACGGCACCGAGGACGGAGATGAGTCCCACATCCTTCTGCATCGACACGAAGTCGTTCATGAGAGCGGGCACGACCTTGCGCACGCCCTGCGGGATGACGACGATGCGCAGGGTCTGCGCGTGGCTGAGTCCGAGCGACCGGGCGGCGATCCGCTGCGAGGGATGCACCGCCTCCATGCCCGCGCGCAGCACCTCGGCGACGTACGCCGAGTAGGTGAGCACGATCGCGATCGTGCCCCAGAGCACCACCGGCACGCGGCCGAAGATGCCGAGCGCGGGGATGCCGAACCCGACGAGGTACAGCACGATCAGCAGCGGCATCCCGCGGAAGAGGTCGGTGTAGACGGTGGCGAGGGCACGGAGCGGGAAGAACACCGGGCCGCGCAGCGAGCGCATCACGGCGAGCAGCGTGCCGATCACAGCGACGGCGAGGGCAGCCACCAGCAGCACCTGGATGTTGACCCACAGCCCGGCGAGCACCGAGGGGAAGGCGGCGAGCGCGATGTCGACGTCGAAGAAGCTCCGGCGCACGTCCTCCCAGCCGGGGCTGGAGACGATCGCGTAGCCGATGACGGCGACGAAGACGACGGTGCTGGCGAGGGCGATCAGCACCGATCTCGTGGACTGCCGGCGCCGCGTGGCGCGCCGGGCGAGCTCGAGCTCGCTCGGCTGCCACGCGGCGTCGGTCGTGGTCATGTTCAGCCGAGGACCGGAACGTCGACGGCTTCGCTGAGCCAGGTCTTCTGCAGCTCGTCGAGCGTGCCGTCCGCGCGGAGCTCGTCGAGCGCCTTCGACACGGGGTCGGTCAGCTCCGAGCCCTTGGGCAGCACGTAGGCGAGCTGGTCGCCGCCGGTCGTGTCGGCGAACTGACCGAGGATCTTGCCGCCGTCGAGCTCGGCGTTCGCGAGGTAAAAAGCGGTGGGCAGGTCGATCACGAACGCGTCGATCTGGCCGGACTGGAAGGCGAGCACGACGTCGTCGTTGTTGTTGAAGACGCTGAGTTTGTCGGTGCCGAGCTCCTCGGCGGCGACGGTGTAACTGGTCGTGCCGCTCATAACGCCGACCGTGTAGCCCTTGAGCTGGTCGATCGTCGTCGCGTTCGCCGCGGCCGAGCTGTCGGAGGTGACGACGGCCTGCGAGGTCGTGTAGTACGGCGACGAGAAGTCGACGGCCTGCTTGCGCTCGTCGGTCACCGAGAACTGCTGGATGTTGAGGTCCCAGTCCTTGGGCCCCGGCGCGATGGCGCTGTCGAACGTGGAACGCACCCACACGACGTCGTCGGCCGAGAAGCCGAGCTTCTCCGCCAGCGCGTATGAGACGGCCGACTCGAAACCCTTCTGGTTGGAGGGGTCGTTGTCGACGATCCAGGGGTCGTACGCCGGCTCGCCGGTGGCGATGGTCAGCTTGCCCGCGGTGAGGGTCGGAAGCGACCCGTCCTCGGATGCGGCGGGGGCGGACTCCCCCGCGAAGGCACAGGCGGTCAGGGCGAGCGCTGCGACGGCGCCGAGGGCGGCACCGGCGGTCAGGCGCCGGAGGCGGGAGGTCGTGATCACGGGGACTCCAAGCAGGAAGAGGGGGTGTCGGGTCGGGCGTCGGCGGGTTGCTGTGGCCGACGCCGCGCTCAGCCTAGATCACGCGCGAGTCGCCAGTCCTCGAAGCTGAAACCTGGCGAAACGACACAGCTGACGAGCGCTTCGACCTCGCCGCCCAGCCGGGCGGACTGCCACACGCCTGCCGGCACCGTCACCTGCGCGAGGTGTCCGGCGGCGAGGTCCGGCCCGAGGGTCACGGTGCGTTCGGCGACCGGCTCGTCGCCCTCGCCCCCGAAGCTCAGCTCGAGGGTTCCCGGTCCGTGCCAAAGCCAGATCTCGTCGCTCGTGACGACGTGCCACGCGCTGTGCTCGCCGGGTGTGAGTAGGTAGTGGATGCAGGTGGCCGCCGGCCGAGGGCCCGTCGGCGTCTCCACCCCTGCGGTCGCGGTCCACATCCGGCGGAACCAACCGCCCTCGGGATGCGGAGCGAGATCGAGGGTGACGGCGGTGGCGGGACGGGTGCTCATGCGCTGACTCCGGTGTGCTCGGTGAAGGAGGGTGTCGTGTGTCGGAACCCGCCGCTGATCACGGTGGCCGCCGCGTGGCCCGCGCCGTCGGTGGCGAGGTGCTCGATCGTGTCGTCGATCGTCGTGACGGGGATGTCGAGGAAGGCGAGGTCGGCGAGGGCTCCGACCGCGAGGTAGCCGGTGCGATCGGGGCCCGTGTCGATGCCCATCGCGTGCGCGCCGCCGAGGGTCGCGGCCCGCAGCAGCTGAGCCGCGAGAGCTCGGTCGGAGTAGCCCTGCGCCCTGGCGATGCGGTGCAGCGCCGCCACATCCGCGAGCAGGTCCAGCGACGGACTCGAGGAGAGGGAGTCCGTGCCGACGGCGATGCCGTTGCCCTCGGCGAGGTAGGCGGCGACGGGCGGTTCGTCGAGGCCGATGACGGCGTTGGAGCGGGGGCAGAGCGCCACGGAGGTGCCGCGGGCGCGCAGCAGGGCGCGATCGCGTGCGGTCATGTAGACGCCGTGCGCGATGTGGCAGTCGGGTCCGAGCACGCCGAGCTGATCGACGAACTCGGTCGCCCCCGTGCCGAAACCGTCGCCGCGCAGCTCGCGGAAGCTGCCGGCGCGACGCTCCTGCCACGGCGTCGGATGCGGGCCGCCCGACTCGCGCTCGAACGCGGCCTCACCGAGGTGCAGATGGATGCGGCCGCCGCGCTCGCGCACGATGTCGGGGATCTCCAGCAGCGGCTCGACGTCCAGCGAGTACGGCGCGTGGGGCGAGAGCCCGGTGCCGGGTGGGGACGGCAGCGCGTCCAGCGCCGCCTCGACCTGCGCTCTGCCGGTCGCCGCCCAGTCGGCGTTGGTCCAGCTCATCACCTCCCAGTAGGTGATGCCGTGAAGGCCCGCGTCGTGCAGCACACCGGCTGCGGGTGCATCGGTGACGATGTCGGCGACAGCGGTGGTGCCCGCCTCGATCACCGCGCGTGCTCCGGCGTCCGCATCCGCCTTCCAGTCGTGTCCGCGCTCGTACACCGGGTCGAACGCTGCCGCCCAGTCCTCGAAGCCGCGGTAGCTGCCGCGACCGACCTCGGCCATGCCCGTGTACTGCAGGTGCGAGTGGGCGTTGACGAGCCCCGGCAGGAGGACCCCCGGCCAGTGCACCTCGGTGAACGAGGCGCCGCGGGCTGTGAGCTCGCGGCGCACCCAGTCGCGATCGCCGACGTGGCGGATGCGGCCGCCGCTGACGGCGATCGCTCCCTGCGGGATCGGCGGTGCGGTGATGGGCAGCACCAGATCGGCCGAGTACAGCACCACGCTCATCCGCGGGTCTCCTCGTAGCGGGCCGAGCGCCAGTCGCCGTCCGAACCGGCGGTCGCGGAACGCTCGTCGATCCGCACGCCGCGGGCGGCGAGCGCCGCACGGCCGACACGGTCGTCGATCTCGGACGGGAGCGCGTGCACGCCGACACCCGGGCGGGTGCGCAGCAGGTGGTCGAGGGCGGCGAGCTGCACCGCGAACGACAGGTCCATGATCTCGATCGGGTTGCCCTCGGCGGCGGTGATGTTCACCGCTCCGCCGGCACCGAGCAGGAGAGTTGCGGATGTGGCGGCCGCCGCCGTCACCTCTCCCGGCACGCCGCCTGCGACGGCGATCGCCACGGCGCGCTCGGCGAGGGCCGCGTCGATCGTGCCGGCGACGCCGGTGGCCGAGACGACGAGCGCGCCGTCCGCCAATGCGGATGCGGGGCCGACCGCATAGCCGTCGTGGCGCGCGGTGAGAGCCCGCACCGGGTCGACCTCGGCCACGGAGACGGCCGCACCCAGGGCGCGCAGGTATGCCGCGACGCCTTCGCCGACGGGGCCGTAGCCGATGACGAGCGCGGGTTGGTCGCGGACGGTCAGCCCGTGCTGATCGAGGAGGTCCGCGATCGCCAGAACGCAGGAGAAGCCGGTGCCATAGCGGTTGTCGAACCGAGTCTTGGCGGCGGCGTCGTTGACGGCCATGACCGGGGTGCGCAGCAGCCCCGCCGCATCCATCCGCCGCAGCGGCGTGAGACCCGAAGTGGTCTCCTCGTTCGCACCGATCCAGGATGCGGCGATCGCGGGGTCGATCTCGTGGGCCAGGCGGATGAGGTGCGAGCCGTCGTCGATGAGAATGTCGAAGCCCCGGCGCAGGAAACTCTCGGCCGCCGCGCGCTCCTCGAGACCCGACAGGTCGGCGCCGCCGTCGACGGGGATCCCCCGCTGCGCGAGCGCCGCGGCGACGGCCGCATCCGTCTCGTCGGGGTGACCGTAGACCGCGACGTCGGCGCCGCGAGAGCGCAGCAGGAGCGCCAGCTGGGCGGTCTTCGGCTCGAGCACCATGCACACGCCGATGCGCAGACCCCGCACGTCGATGTCCTCGGCGAGGGTCGCCGAGACCGGCATGTGAGAGGCGGCGAAGGCGATGCGTGCCGCGGCGTCGGGCCGCTCGGGCAGCGGCGCGCCGCCGAGGAGGACAGGCACATCCGTGGGATCCGCGCCGGCGGGAAGAGCCGTGAAGTCGAAGCGCAGCATCCCCGCATCCGAGGCCGCCCCGGTCGTGAGGACCGCACCCAGATCGTGCAGCAGAGCCGTGAGTCGCTCGGCGACGACGCGGTGGGCGGGCGCGGTGTCGACCCGCACTGTGCGCGAGGCGATCATGAGATTCGTGCGGCGGGCGAAGCGACGCACGATCGCCTCCGCGATGCGCGTCGTATCCACCGGCATAGCCTACGTCGATCCTTAGTACAGAATGAGATCCCTCTCACGGGGGGACGACGGGCCGCGGCGGCCCTCTAGCGTGAAGAGCGGGGGCGTCTTCCGTGACGGGGGCGGACCCATGTCCGCACACGCAGCACACGGAGGATTCTCATGCGCAAACTCGCACCCCTCGCCCTTTCGGCCATCGCCCTGTTCGCCCTCGCCGGTTGCGCAGGCGGCGGAGACAACGGCGGCGGCGACGCGGCCGCCTCGTCGCAGTCCGTCCAGGAGGCGTGCTCCATCGCCCAGGACAAGCTCAGCGACGCCCAGAGCAAGCTGACCGACTCGATGTCGGCGGCCGCCTCGGGCGACAGCGAGGCCACGACCGACCTGTTCGAGACGGTGCAGAAGGGACTCGACGACGCCCTCGCCGAGGTCACGAACCCCGACGTGAAGAAGCCGCTGCAGGCCGTCTCCGACGAGTACAAGACGATCGGCGAGTCGATGTCGGCTCTCGCCGCCGCGGGCTCCGACCCCTCCAAGCTCGAGGAACTCACCAAGATCAACGACGACGTGCAGGCCTCGAGCGAGCGCCTCAAGACGGCGTCCGACGAGCTCACGAAGCTCTGCGCCTGAGTCCCACGACTCACACGGACGAAGGGATGCGGCCCGCAGGGGTCGCATCCCTTCGTCGTTCTCGTCGGTGACCGTTCGTGCGGCGGAACCGACAGATTCTGCGGGCGTCGACGTCGGAGGCTCCTACGCCTGATGGACTCGCTGCGGCTTCGTCGCGCGGGACCGGGATGCAGGTGCCCGGCGGAGCCCTCGGAAGGAGCCACGGATGTTCGCAGGAATCCGACGGGGATGGACCCGTTTCGCCGACGCCCGCCCCACGTGGGCGCAGCTGATCGTGTTCTCGCTGCTCAACGTCGGGATGACGGTGCTCCAGCTCGTACTGATGCCGGTGTTCAAGGCCGTCTTCGCCCTCACGCCGCTCGTGGACACCGGCTTCCAGGCCCTGCCCATCGGCTCGGACTACTTCATCTTCGACTACGCGGCCGGCGCTCTTCCGGCGGGCGGGGGCGGGCTCGCCTACTTCCTCGCCGTGCAGCTCACTCTCGCCATCGCGCAGGTCGTGAACTTCTTCGCGCAGCGCAACATCACCTTCAAGTCCAACAGCAACCCGTGGTGGGCGGCGCTCTGGTACACGCTCGCCTACGTCGTGATCACGTTCGGTGCGGCAGCGCTGCAGGGCTTCTACAAGGCGCCCGTGTACGACCTGTTCATCACGGTCTGGGCGATGGGCGCCACCGGCGAGACCCTGGCCGACGTCGTCACGATGCTCATCAACGCCCTCATCTCGTGCGCCGTGTTCTTCCCGATCTTCAAGATCATCTTCCGCCGCGACCCCGACCCGGAGGTCGTCGTCGCGCCCGCTCCCGCGCGCGAGCGCGTCGGCGTCTGATCAGCCCGCCGCGAGGCCGAACGCCTCGAGCTCCGCGGGCTCCAGCATCCGGGACCGGATAAGAAACCGCATCCCCGTCGGCGCCTCCACGCTGAACCCCGCGCCGCGCCCCGGTACGGCGTCGATCGTCAGGTGCGTGTACTTCCAGTATTCGAACTGCGATTCGGACATGAAGACCTCGATGGGCGCGAGATCGGCGACGCGCAGCGCGCCGAGTCGCACGTCGCTCGGTCCGGTGAGGAACATGCCGACGGGGTAGCACATGGGTGCGGAGCCGTCGCAGCATCCGCCCGACTGGTGGAACATGAGCGGGCCGTGCTGCGCGGTGAGCTCCACGAGCAGGGATGCGGCCGCATCCGTCACCGCGACCCGTTCCGCCGTCCGCTCGATCGGTTCCTCGTCCATCCCTTTTTCCTTCCTCCCGTGTCCCACTTGCCGCATCCCGTGTCCCACTTGCCGCATCCCGTGTCCCACTTGCCGCAGGTTTCACCCCTGATTCCTGCGGAAAGTGGGACACGGATGCGGCGGGCGTGACTCAGAAGAAGCCCATCGGCCCGTCGGCGTAGGAGACGAGCAGGTTCTTCGTCTGCTGGTAGTGATCGAGCATCTTCAGGTGGTTCTCGCGTCCGATGCCCGACTGCTTGTATCCGCCGAAGGCCGCGTGCGCCGGGTACTGGTGGTACGTGTTCGTCCACACCCGCCCCGCTTCGATGCCGCGCCCGGCGCGGTACATCGTGTCGGCCGATCGGCTCCACACCCCGGCGCCCAGACCGTAGAGGGTGTCGTTCGCGGTGTGGATGGCGTCGTCGAAGCCCTCGAAGCTCGTGACCGAGACGACCGGACCGAAGATCTCCTCCTGGAAGATGCGCATGCTGTTCTGACCCTCGAACACCGTGGGTGCCACGTAGTAGCCCTCGGACAGGTCGCCTCCGAGGTCGACGCGCTCCCCTCCCGCGAGCAGCTTCGCGCCCTCCGCCTTGCCGATCTCGATGTAGGACAGGATCTTCTCGAGCTGGTCGTTCGAAGCCTGCGCGCCGATCATGGTCGCGGGATCCAGCGGGTTTCCCTGCACGATCTTGCCGACCCGCTCCAGGCCGTCCCCGAGGAACCGGTCGTAGATCGAGCGCTGGATGAGGGCACGACTCGGACAGGTGCAGACCTCGCCCTGGTTCAGCGCGAAGAACGTGAAGCCCTCCAGCGCCTTGTCGTAGTAGGCGTCGCGCTCGCGGGCCACATCCTCGAAGAAGATGTTCGCGCTCTTGCCGCCGAGCTCCAGCGTCACCGGGATGAGGTTCTGCGAGGCGTACTGCATGATGAGCCGGCCGGTCGTGGTCTCGCCCGTGAAGGCGACCTTGCGGATGCGCTTGTGCTGCGCGAGCGGCGCCCCCGCCTCGATGCCGAAGCCGTTGACGATGTTCACGACGCCGGCCGGCAGCAGGTCACCGATGAGATCGAAGAGGAAGAGGATGGATGCTGGTGTCTGCTCGGCGGGCTTGAGCACGACGCAGTTGCCGGCGGCGAGGGCGGGCGCGAGCTTCCACGTGGCCATGAGGATCGGGAAGTTCCACGGGATGATCTGGCCGACCACGCCCAGCGGCTCGTGGAAGTGGTAGGCGACGGTGTCCTCGTCGATCTGGCTGAGCGAGCCCTCCTGCGCCCGCAGGACCCCCGCGAAGTAGCGGAAGTGGTCGACCGCGAGCGGGATGTCGGCGGCGAGCGTCTCGCGCACCGGCTTGCCGTTCTCCCACGTCTCTGCGACGGCGATCTTCTCGAGGTTCGCCTCGATGCGGCCGGCGATCTTGTTGAGGATGTTCGCACGATCGGCGGGCGTCGTCTTCTTCCAGCTCTCGAACGCCTGCCACGCCACATCCACGGCGCGGTCGATGTCCTCACTCGTACCCCGACCGACCTCGCAGAACGGCTTGCCCGTGACCGGGGTGATGTTCTCGAAGTACTGGCCCTTGATCGGCTCGACGAACTCGCCGCCGATGTAGTGGCCGTAGCGGCTGCGGTACTCGGCGACCGATCCGCGGGACCCGGGGGCGGCGTAGACGCTCGAGACGCCGTCTTCAACGATGGTCATGTCATCTCCTTCGACGATCAGGACGGAGGCGGCATCGGCGCCGCGCTCGTTGCCCGACACCGTAAGCACCCCCGGGTTGCATCGGGTTGCGCGTCGAGACGACTAGGCGCCGAGCTGCTCCAAGCGCGCGACGATCGGCCCGCGACGCGGCGAACGCGGAGCGAGCATCCCGAGGCAGAGGCGCAGCGCATCCGCATCCTCGCGTCCCTCATCCGTGTCGACATAGGCCAGCAGCACATCGAGCCCCGCCCCGGCGAGGAGGGATTCGCGCAGCGCCGCCTGCACGCTCTGCCGCAGCTCCTCCACCCCCGGCGCGCGGGAGTCCGGGAGGACGGGACCGCGATACGCGGTGAGGGCCACGCGGTGCGCGCCGCGATCGAGCAGCGACACGACATGGTCGGCGTCGGTCTGGAGAGGGCTCGTCAGCCGATAGGGACGGGATGCGGGGATCAGCGCGGGGGCGACGGCGTCGAGTACCCGGCGCAGTCGCACCATCTCCGGGCGCAGGGTCTCCACTGGCGCGGCTTCGCCGTACACGAGGGCGGCCAGTCGCTCCGCCGAGAGCCCCTGCTGGTGCACCGCCAGCATGAGCAGGATCTCCGCGTGCCGTGCGCTCAGCTCGGTCACAGTGGTGCCCCGGTCGTCGACGACGTCGAGCACGGCGAGGTCGCGCCCGAGCACGCGGAGGGTGGCGTGCTCGGTGGCGCCGCGTGTACGACGCGGGGGCCGGCTCTTCACGGGCGGTTCGGCGCGCGCCCGCAGCCTGGCCACCAGCAGCTCCCCCTCGATCGCCCGCGCCGTCGCGTCGACGAGCAACTGCGCCTGCGGCGTGGTGACCTCGGCGCCCCCGGTCACATCGATGACCCCGAGCACGCGTCGGCTCTCCGGGTCGCGCACCGGCGCCGCCGTGCACGACCACGGTTGGACGAGCCGGTTGAAGTGCTCGGCTCCGCGGATCTGGACGGACGTGTCGAGGGCGAGGGCCGTGCCGGGCGCCGAGGTGCCGACGGCCTGCTCCGACCAGTTCGCCCCCGCGACGAAACCCATGTCGCCCGTGAGGTCGCGGATGCGGCGATCCCCCTCGACCCACAGCAGACGGCCCGCCGCATCCCCCACCGCGACGACGACGCCCGACTCGTCCTCATCGCCCGGCAACAGCAGCTGGCGGATCATGTCCATGACGCTCGCGAGGGGATGTGTGCGGCGGTAGGCGTCGAGTTCGTCCGAGATGAGATCCAGGGGCGGCACGGCCTCCACGCCGACGAGGCTTCGGGCCGAGCGCTGCCAGCTCTCGCGGACGAGACCGCGCACGGCGGTGACCCGCGGATCCTGCGCGTTGCCGCCGACGAACTCCTCGTGCGCGCGCTCGATCAGCAGGCGCGAGCTCTCGGCCGACGCCTCGCGACGCAGAGACCAGGGCGAGGGCACAACGACTCCGATCGACGGTGATCAGGTGGCTTCAGTGTAGGCACGCGGCACGCGGTGCGACAGGGTCGTTGTGCGACACACGGTACTGCACTGCTCGCACTACTGCGCACTGCGTGGTAGCTTGCTTCGCAGAGGAGAGAGGAGCGCGGATGGACACCACGCAGCTGTTGAAGGGGGTGTTGGACGCCGCCGTGCTGGCGGTCGTGCAGCACGAGGACGCCTACGGGTACGACATCGTGCGACGCCTGCGCGACGCCGGCCTCGGCGAGGTGGGCGACGCATCCGTCTACGGGACGCTTCGCCGGCTCTACAGCGCCGGGTCGCTCTCGAGCTATGTGGTGCCCTCGGACGGCGGTCCGCACCGCAAGTACTACGCGATCAACCCGCAGGGGCGCGCGGCACTCGACGCGCAGCGCGAGGACTGGGCCTCGTTCTCGCTCGCGCTGAGCACGCTGCTCGACGCCTCTCGTAAAACCCGCCGCGCTGCGCACGATCGGAGAAGGACGATGAACGCCACGACTCAGCCCCGAGCCGACATCCCGGCCTTCGCCGCCGCCGTCCGCGCGGAACTGAACGACCTGCCCGCCGACGAGGTCGACGACCTGCTCGACGGTCTGGAAGCCGACCTGTCCGAACAGGCCGAAGACAGCGGCGAGGCGTTCTCCCTCCCGGATGCGGCGACCTACGCCGCGGAGCTCCGCGCTGCCGCGGGACTTCCCGAGCGCAACGGTCGAGCCGTCAAGGTGCCGGTGCGCGAGCAGCTGGAGCGCGCCCGGCAGGCGGCAGCCACCCGCATCCGCTCATCCCGGTTCGGCTCCGCCACGCTCGATCTGCTCGTGTCGCTGCGCCCGGTCTGGTGGATCGCGCGCGGGGTGGCGTTCTACCTCATGCTGGTGTTCCTGACCATTCCGTTCATCGGCAGGGCGGACTACGTGCCCACGAACATCGTGGCGTGGGCGATCCTGGCGGCTCTGGTGCTCCTCAGCATCCAGTGGGGGCGCGGGAAGTGGCTGCCTCACCGCTGGGTGCGGGGCCTGCGGAGCGCGCTCAACGTGGCGGCGACGATCGTCGCGGCGATCGCGCTGATCGCGGCGCCCACGGTGCTGCCGCAATACTTCGCCTCGCAGTCGGCGTATGCGAACTACGTCCCGATGGACACGACTCAGCCCGGTCTCGTGCTGGACGGGGAGCGCGTGCGCAACGTGTTCGCCTACGACGCCGAGGGCAACCCGCTCGAGAACGTGCAGCTGTACACCGACCAGGGAACCCCGCTGACGACCGTCGGCACCGAGGGTGTCATGAACGGATGGTGGTGGGACGAGTACTTCCTGGGCGGCGGGGGTCCAGTCACGACGGCCTACGAGGGCACGGGGCGCTCCCCGCTGTGGAACGTGTTCCCGCTGCGCGAGGCGACGGGCGTGAGCGAGTGGGATGCGGACACCGCCATCGGGACCCTGCCCCGCGCACCGTTCGCACAGGTTCCGGCCGTGCCCGCGCAGCCGGACGCCGGCACGGAACCGACGCCGAGTCCGACGCTCGGGCCCAGTACGGGGACGGATACGGCGCCTCTTCCTGAGCCCGCACCCGAGGTGGAGGCGACGCCATGAGCATGATCGGTCAGGGTCGCCCGGATGCGTCCGCCAACGGTGACGCCCCCGCGGCTCCGCCGCCCCCACCCGCCGGACCGGCGCGGATCGTGAGCATCGACATCAGCCACCTGGTGCGCGAGGCCCTCGACTCCGACCCTCGCGACTGAGGAGCCTTCGTCCCGAGGTACCCCTGTTGAGGAACCTCCGCGCCGAGGGGCCCCTTGAGGAACCTCCGTCCGGTGGGACCCCTTGAGGAACCTCCGCGCCGAGGGGCCCCGGTTGAGGAACCTCCCCCTGAGGGTGCTCCTCCCCCTGACGCCCTCACTTCGTGGACCCACACCCCCTGTTCCCCTGTCACAGATCGACGTCCGGACGTCGATCTGTGACAGGGGAACGTTGGTGTGTGCGGGGTCATCGACATCCATGTCCCACTTTTCGCAGTTCCGGGCCCACTTTCTTGCGCCAAGTGGGACATGCACTGCAGGAAGTGGGACATGCTGACGGCGGGGCGGGCGCACCGGCGCACCGGCGGACGGGCGCGCGCGGGGCGGGGCGGGCGCACCGGCGAACGGGCGCGCGCCGGCGGGCGGAGGCGGGGACGCGGGGGTCAGCGGGTGGCGGAGAGGTTGCCGTCGGCCCAGGCGCCCAGCTGGGCGAGGATCGGGACGAGGCGGGCGCCCGCATCCGTCAGCGCGTAGGAGACCGCGACCGGAGGACCTGCATCCACATCGCGCACGACCAGGCCGGCGTCGGCGAGTTCGACGAGGCGATCCGAGAGCACGGCGTCGCTGATGCCGGTGACGGCCCGGCGCAGCCCCACGAACGACAGGGGCCCCTCGCCGAGCACGTCGAGGATCATGCCGTTCCAGCGCTTGCCGAGAACCGAGAAGGCGCGCGACACGGCGGCGTCACACTGACGCTCGTCGTGCTGCTCTGCGGCCACGCACCCCAGTCTAGCCGTGCTAGCGTTCACGGAGTCACTCTCTTTTTACTAGCCGCTAGGTCGATTGGAGCACAATGTCCCTCTTCCGTCTGGATGCGAGCATCCTTCCCCCCACCTCCGCCAGCCGCGCCCTCGGCGACATCGTCGAGACCGAGTGGCTCGCCACCCACGCCGACCAGACGGTCGTCCGTCGCGACCTCGCCGCCGAGCCGGTCCCGGCCACAGCGTGGGCGGCCGCCGTCACCGGGAGGAACCTGCCCGACGCCGACCGCACCGCCGAGCAGCGCGAGGCCCTCGCCCTGGCGACGCGCCTCGCCGACGAGCTCATCGACGCCGACGCCCTCCTGCTCACGGTCCCGCTCTACAACTACGGCGTCTCGCAGCACGCGAAGACCTGGTTCGACCTGGCCTACACCGACCCGCGCATCGATCCGCAGGGCACGGCGCTGCGCGGCAAGCCCGCCGTGCTGGTCACGGTGCTCGGCGGCAACTACGACGCCGGCACGCCCAAGGAGGGCTGGGACCATTCGACTGCATGGCTGCGTCGCGTGCTCGAGGACGTGTGGGGCCTCGACCTCCGCGTCGTGCAGCGCTCGTTCACCCTCGTGGGTGTGAACCCCGCGCTGGATCAGTTCTCCGAGATCGCCGCCGACATCAAGTCCGCCGCCGAGGACGCCGCGCGCGATGGCGGTCGCTCGATCGCAGAGGCCGCGTCCGCCACAGTCTGAGCCGGCGCCGCATCCCTCCCGCAGGAGATGTCCGCCCATCAGGACGATTCGCGTCAGAGCGTCCTGATGGGCGGTTTTTCCTGTCGGGCGGATGCGGCCGAGCACCGGATGCGGCCACGCACCGGTCGGCGGGCATCAGCCCCGCGCCGCCCACCATTCGCGCAGGCGGCGCTCGCTCTCCTCGGGCCCGAGGACGCCCTCATCCAGCCGCAGATCGAGCAGGAACCGGTACGCCTCGCCCACCTCTCGCCCGGGCGAGATGCCGAGGATCTGCTGGATCTGGTTGCCGTCGAGCTCCGGACGGATGGCGTCCAACTCCTCCTGCGCACGCAACTCGTCGATGCGCCGCTCGATGTCGTCGTAGGCCAGACGCAGCCGCGTGGCCTTGCGCTTGTTCCGCGTGGTCACGTCGGCGCGGGTCAGGATGTGCAGGCGCTCCAGCTCGTCGCCGGCATCCCGCACGTAGCGGCGCACCGCCGCATCCGTCCACGCTCCCTCGGCGTACCCGAAGAAGCGCAGGTGCAACTCGATGAGCAGCGCGACGGACTCGATCGTGGCCGAGTCGAACCGCAGCTCACGCAGGCGCTTGCGCGCCATCCGCGATCCCTTCACGTCGTGGTGGTGGAAGGTGACCGCGCCGCCGGGCTCGAGCCGGCGCGTCGCGGGCTTGCCGATGTCGTGGAGGAGCGCCGCGAGGCGCAGCGGCACGTCGGGAGCGGCGTCCGGATGCCGCGTGCGCTCGAGCTCGATCGTCTGCCGCAGCACGGTGAGCGAGTGCTCGTAGACGTCCTTGTGGTGGTGGTGCTCATCGACCTCGAGGCGCAGCGCCGGCACCTCGGGGAGGAACAGGTCGATCAGCCCCGTGTCGACAAGCAGACGCAGACCGCGCACGGGGTCATCGGTCTGCAACAGACGCACGAGCTCGCCCTGGATGCGCTCCGGGCTCACGATCCCGAGCGTCTCACGCAGCTCGGAGATCGCCGCGACCGCATCGGCGTCGACCGTGAAGCCGAGCTGAGACGAGAAGCGCGCTGCGCGGAGCATCCGCAGGGGGTCGTCGCCGAAACTGATCCGCGCATCGGTGGGGGTGCGCAGCACGCCCGCGACGAGATCCTCGATGCCGCCGTGCGGATCGACGAGCTGCGGGCCCGGCACACGGAGCGCCATCGCGTTGACGGTGAAGTCGCGACGCACGAGGTCGGACTCGAGCGAGTCGCCGAACGCGACGACGGGTTTGCGGGTCTCGCCGTCGTAGGCGTCGGCCCGGTACGTGGTGATCTCGACCTGCTCGCCGCGGATGCGGGCGCCGATCGTGCCGAATGCCCGGCCGATGTCCCACTGCGCGGTGGAGATCGGCGTGACGATGCGCAGGATCTCGTCGGGATCCGCATCCGTCGTGAAGTCCAGGTCGTGCGTCGTCCGCCCCAGCAGCGCGTCGCGCACCGGGCCGCCGACGACGGCCAGTTCGTGTCCCGCGTCCGCGAAGGCGTCCGCGAGCACGACCACGACGGGTGAGGAGGCGAGGGTGCCCAGGCGCGAGAGACCTTCGGCCATGTTGAGCATGCAACGAGCCTAATCGGCCGCGCGGTGCGGCACCTCCAGCATCCCGGTCAGCACGAGCTCCCGGACCTTCGGAAGCAGGTCGGTTCGCAGCGCTCCGGCATCGACCTCGAGCAGGTCCGCGATGGCGTCGATGAGCACGCCGACGGGCAGCTCCCCGTCGCTCGCGCCCACGAGCGCGGCGAGCGCCGGGTCCGCGGACACCGTGCGGGCGAGTCCGCCTCCCTGGCGCAGCTCGATCACGCTGGGCGCCTCCGCACCGGGAAGGTGGTGCCGGGCCTCGGTGACGTCGGCGGCGACGCGCAGCACGGATGCGGCGAGCACCATGTCATCGGTGCGATCCAGCCACGCCGCTGCCCGCCACACGGCGGCGGTGTGCGCGGCGAGCACGGCGGTGTCGACCCCCTGCGCGACCCGCTCGAAGCGGCGCAGTCCCGAACCGCGCATGAGCTGCACCCAGCCGAGCCCGACGCCCGCGACACCGCGGGTCTCGAAGTCGTCGAGCCAGGCACCGATCAGCGCCTCGTGCTCGTCGCTGCCGGGCCTGGTGCCGCCGTCGCGGACCCAGAGCTCCGCGTACCGGGCCGGATCGAGCTGCTCGCGCTCGATCACCCACGCGCCGACGCCCTCCGTCCACGCGCGCACCCGCTCCAGCCCCGCCAGGCCGTCAGGGTCCTCCCAGTTGCCCAGCATGATCGCACGCCCCCCGTCGACGAGATGGGATGCGGCACCGGCGACGACCTCGCGCATGAGTTCATCCCCGGCCCGACCGCCGTCCCGGTACTCGTAGGCGGGCACGCCGGCGACCCTGGGGGTGATGACGAACGGCGGGTTCGAGGCGATCAGTTCGAAGCGCTCGTCGCCGACGGGTTCGTACAGACTGCCCTCGCGGACGTCGATGCCCTCCAGCCGGTTCAGCGCAGAACCCAGCCGCGTGAACCACAGCGCCCGGGGCGAGATGTCGGTCGCGACGACCTCGAACCCCCTCCGGCGCAACTCGAACGCCACCAGCCCGCACCCGCATCCGAGGTCGAGGGCGCGGCCGTTCCCGGTTGCCGGCAGCAGGGAGACGAGCGTCCTGCCGGCGCCGCCGACGCCGAGCACGTGGTCCGCGCGCAGCGGGAAGACACCGGCGAGCTCGTCCAGATCGCTCGCGATCCATCCGTCGCCGCCGTCGGCGAAGACGTGCGGGCGCAGCGCCACGGCGGGCACCACACGCTGCCCGCGGCGTTCGATCACGCCGAGCCGTTCCGCATCCTCGAGTCCCGTCATGGGCAGCGCCGCGGCGACGGATGCGGCGTCGACGGCGTCCCCCAGCACGAACAGGCGCGCGAGCACGGCGACCGCCTCATGCGGATGCCGAGCGAGCACCCGTCGGGCCGGCACGGCGACGGCCCGCGTGAGCGCCGACTCGGCGGCGACGCCGATGAACGACTGAAGAACCGCGGTCGTGAAACCCGCCGCGTGCAGATCGTCGGCGAGGCGGTGGGCGATGGCGGTGTGCATGAGTCCATTCAACCCGGGCGTGCGCTCGGTGAATCCCAGGCCGGGGCCCGTAGACTCGCTCCCGACCCTGCGGATTCTCCGCACAGGATCCTGCTCAGCTACGAATGATTCCGACTTCGGCCCGCACGGGCACCCCCGCATTCCGGCGGCGACGACTTCTGCTCGCGCCGCTCATCGCCGTCGCGATCGTGCTGGGGATCGCCACCCCCGCGACCGCCGCCACCCCGACGCCCTCGCCGTCCGAGACGAGAACCGTAGAGGTGTCGGTGGCGCCCTTGTCCGGTGGCGTGCTGGCGACGGGCGAGGCGCTCACCGCACTCGTCTCCCTCGAGAACAGCACGACAGCGAGAACCCCCGGTTCGACGGCGGAGCTGCTGCTCGCGGACGCACCGCTGGACGGGTCCGCCGCCCTCGACGCCTGGCTGTCCGGGTCGTCCGATGCCCCCGCGGGGCGCGTCGTCGGATCCAGCGCGATCGAGGAGACGCAACCCGGGCAGTCGAGCTCGGCGAGTGTTGTCGTCGCGGCCGACGACCCCGCACTCGCGGGCCGCGGCGCGGGTGTCTACCCGCTATGGGTCAGCGTCGCCGGAGAGACGGCGCGCTCCGTGGTCACGATCGGCACCGGCCCCACGGGCACCGTCGCGGTCATCGTGCCCATCACCGCGCCTGCCCTGACGACGGGGATGCTGTCGACCGACCAGCTGGCCTCACTCACCGCGGCCGACGGCGCTTTGACCGCGCAGCTCGACGCCGTCTCGGGAACCTCCGCGATCCTCGCCGTCGACCCCGCGATCGTGGCCTCGATCCGGGCGCGCGGCACCTCCGCTCCGGAGTCCGCGCAGGCGTGGCTCCAGCGGCTGATGGATCTGCCCAACCCGCGATTCGCGCTGCAGTACGGCGACGCCGACGTGAGCACGCAGTTCGCGGCGGGACTCGGCGCGCCGCTGACGCCGACATCGCTGAACGCGTACGTGGATCTGAAGGCGCAGCCGAGCGCGCCCACGCCGGCTCCGACGGACACGCAGCAGTCCGACCCCACGCCGCCGACCCTCGACGCGCTCCTGGACGTGGGCGCCGATGGCGCCTCCACGATCTACTGGCCGCCGTCGGGCACCGCCTCACCTGAGCTCATCGGGTGGCTCACCGCGGCGACGCCGGGCGCGATCACGATCGTCGACAGCGCGCAGGTGGCCGCCGCATCCACCTCGCACGCGCGGGCCGGTGGCGGTGAGCTGCTGGTCGCGTCGGCGGGCGCATCCGCGGCACTGCAGGCCGCGTCCACCGCCACTCAGCCCACGACCCGCGCGGCGGATGCGGCTGCCGCTGCTGCGCATCTGACCTTCGCGTCCGCGACGGCGCAGGGCTCCCCGATCCTCGTCACGCTGGGACGATCGGCCGTCCGCGACCCGCAGGGGTTGCGCGGAGCGATCTCCGCGGCGACCACGGGCATGACCGCCGTGGGTCTGTCGAGCCTGCTCGGCGCCTCCCCGACAGAGCTCCAGGTCTCGGCGGGATCGGTCGATCCCTCACGTCCGGCGGCACTCACGAGCATGCTCGCCGGCGCCGCGCAGATCGAGAGCTTCGCCACGATCCTCGACGACCCCTCACTGCTCACAGGACGCGAGCGCGCCGCCATCCTCCAGGTGCTGGGCGGCGCATGGCTCGGCGATCCGTCGGGCTGGCAGGGCGCCGTCACGGCACACGCGGAAGCGACCACGGCGACCCTCGACTCGGTGTCGATCGTCCCCTCGACGGCGCTCAACCTGCTGACGGCGGGAACCAACCTGCGCTTCTGGGTACGCAACGACCTGCCCTACCCGGTGAACGTGGTGCTCGTCGCCTCCCCGGATGATCTGCGCGTCGACGTCGAACGCGAGAATGCCGTGGTCGCCGCCGCATCCGCCAACACGCTCGTCGAGGTCCCCGTGAACGCACGGATCGGCAACGGCGACGTCAGGATCGACCTCAGCCTGCGCAGCCCCGCGTACGTGCCCATCGGCCAGACGCAGACGGTCGACGTCAACGTCCGAGCCGACTGGGAGGGAATCGGCCTTGCCGCGCTCGTCGTGGTGGCGGCCGCGTTCCTCACCATCGGCGTGGTCCGCACCGTCCGGCGCCGCAGACGCGACAAGGCGGATGCGAGCCGCACCGACGACGAGGAGAACGCGTGAGCGGACTGGGCCGGGCGAGCGTGCTGCTGGGAGCGGGAACACTCGTCTCCCGGATCACGGGCCTCATCCGCACCATCGTGCTGGTGGCGGTCCTCGGCACGATGTCCTCCCGCGCGGGGGATGCCTTCGCGCAGGCCAACCAGCTGCCGAACAACGTCTACGCGATCATCTCGGCGGGTGTGCTCACGGCGGTCATCGTTCCGCAGATCGTGCGGACAAGCGCGAGGGAGGATCGCGGCCAGCGCTTCATCTCCGCGCTGTTCACCGCGGGAATCGTCGTCCTGCTCGCCGTGACGGCTGTGGCGATGCTGCTCGCACCGGTGCTGATCACGCTCTACGCGCCCGCCTACAGCCCCGAGCAGCACGCCCTGGCGACCGCGTTCGCCTACTGGTGCCTGCCGCAGATCTTCTTCTACGGCCTGTACTCCCTCCTGGGAGAGACGCTCAATGCCCGACGCATCTTCGGGCCGTTCACCTGGGCCCCGGTCCTCAACAACGTCATCTCCATCGCCGGTTTCCTGCTTCTGATGCTCGTCATCGGTGGTGATCGCTCCGCGGTGTCGGACTGGGGCGCCGCATCCATCGCGGCCCTGGGCGGCACCGCCACTTTCGGCATCGCGGTGCAGGCACTGATCCTGCTCGTGTCCTGGCGACGCACGGGGCTCCGGTTGCGCCCCGACTTCCACTGGCGCGGACTGGGCTTTCGCAACATGGGCCGCTTGGCGGGCTGGACCGCCGCGATGGTCGTCGTCGGGCAGGTCGCGGGGCTCATTCAGAGCCGGGTCATCTCCGAGGCGACCGGCGACGGCGCCTCGACGCTCGCGACACAGACCGCCTGGCTCATCTTCATGCTCCCCTACTCGGTGATCGTGCTCTCGATCGGGACGCCGTACTTCACGCAGATCAGCGAGCACGCCTCGGCGGGCCGCGACGATGAGGTGCGCGGCGACGTGTCGCGCAGCATCCGCATCATCAGCCTGCTGATCGTCGTGGCGACGGCTGCGCTCGTGGTCGCGTCGGTCCCGGCCTCGCGCATCATCGTGAACAACGCGGTGGATGCGGCCGAGCTCGCCCCCGTACTCATCGCGTACCTCGTGAGCCTGCTGCCGCTCTCGGTGCTCTTCGTCCTGCAGCGCACGTTCTACGCCTACGACGACACGCGCACACCGTTCGTCTTCACGACCGTGCAAGCGGTTCTGGTGATCGCCACCGCCCTCGCCGCGGCCTGGCTCGCGCCGACGCCATGGCTCGCGGCCGCCGTCGCGCTCGGTCAGTCGATCGCCATCACCGTACAAGCGGTGCTCGCCGCCATCCTGCTGCGCCGCCGGATCGGTTCGCTCGGCATCCGTTCGTGGTTCGTCGCGATCGCGCGCTACACCGTCGCCGCGCTGCCGGCGGCCGCGGCCGGATGGGGGGTCTACCTCCTCCTCGGAGGTGACACCGGGTGGACGACCTCCGACAAGATCTTCGGCGCCATCGGCACCGGCATCATCGGCGCGGTCACCCTGATCGTGTACCTGGGAGTGCTTGCGGCGCTGCGCACCCCTGAACTCGCCCCGGCGCTGCGACCGCTTCGCCGCATCCTTTCCAGACGCTGACAAAGGGACCGCGGGAATGTCCCGCGGATACCATATGTTGGGCACTTTGAAACCACGAGGGAGAACGCACGTGCGTCAGCTCATCATCATCGGCTCCGGCCCCGCAGGCTACACCGCCGCCATCTACGCGGCCCGGGCCAACCTCAAGCCGCTGGTCATCGCCAGCTCCGTCGAGGTCGGCGGTGAGCTCATGAACACCACCGAGGTGGAGAACTTCCCCGGCTTCCCCGAGGGGATCCAGGGTCCCGAGCTCATGACCAAGATGGAGGAGCAGGCCCGCAAGTTCGGCGCCGAGATCCTCTACCAGGACGTCACCGAGCTCGACCTCGCAGGCCCCGTCAAGCGTGTCCAGCTGGGCTCCGGCGCGGTCGAGGAGGCCGCGGCCGTGATCTTCGCGACCGGCTCCGCCTACCGCAAGATCGGCCTGCCGAAGGAAGAGCACCTCTCCGGCCGAGGCGTCTCGTGGTGCGCGACCTGTGACGGTTTCTTCTTCCGCGAGCGCACGATCGCCGTCGTCGGCGGCGGCGACTCCGCGATGGAGGAGGCCACCTTCCTGACGCGTTTCGCCACGAAGGTGTACGTGATCCACCGCCGCGACGAGCTTCGCGCGTCCAAGATCATGCAGGAGCGCGCGATCGCGAACGAGAAGATCGAGTTCGTGTGGAACAGCGAGGTGGTCGACATCCTCGGTGACGAGGCGGTCACCGGTGTCGTGCTGAAGGATACGGTCGACGGTTCGACGCGCGAGCTCGACCTGCAGGGCGTGTTCGTCGCGATCGGCAACGACCCTCGCACGAAGCTCGTCCACGGCCAGCTGGACCTGACCCCCGAGGGAACGATCTGGGTCGACGGACGGTCGTCGCGTACCTCGGTGCCCGGTGTCTTCGCCGCGGGCGACGTCATCGATCCGACCTACCGCCAGGCGGTCACCGCGGCCGCATCCGGGACGATCGCCGCGCTGGACGCGGAGCACTTCCTCGCCGCGCTGGACGAGGCGGGCGCACCGCAGCCCGACGCCGATCAGATCGAGGGTCTGCCGGTCGTCTGAGGGAACATCCGGACCCCGTCGGGTGTTCGGTACGAGTAAGGCTTACGAAGGGAAATGACAATGAGCGCGAAGGCGACCAGCTCGAGCACCTGGAACCAGGATGTCCTCGAAGCAGACGGTCCTGTCCTGGTGGACTTCTGGGCGGAATGGTGCGGTCCGTGTCGCATGGTCGCCCCGGTTCTCGATGAGATCCAGGCGGAGAACCCCGAGAAGATCACGGTCCTCAAGCTCAACGTGGACGAGAACCCGGATCTCGCGATGAAGTACCAGATCACCTCGATCCCGGCGATGAAGGTGTTCCAGGGCGGCGAGGTCAAGACCACGATCATCGGCGCCAAGCCGAAGTTCGCGCTCGAGCAGGATCTGGCCGCGTTCATCGGCTGATCCGCTTCCCAGACGGAAGAAGCCCCCGGAGAATCTCCGGGGGCTTCTTCCGTGCGAGGTTCAGGATGCTTCGGGCCGCACGGTGGCGTCCCACCGGCGTGAGGTATTCGTGTCGCCGAGCAGACGCCAGACGGCACGGGTCAGCGGCGGATAGTCCAGGGCGATCTGACGGAGCACGCGATAGTGGCGCGCCTGTGACGGCTTGCTGCCGCCGGCTTCGGCGATGTTCTCGGCGCGCAGGAGGAACACGACGAGCTCATCGACCGTGGGGAGGTCTTCCATGAAGTCCCACGGGTCCTCCCCCTCACGGAGTCGCTCATGGATGAGGGCGGCCAGTTCGTCCGCGGCTTCCGCCCGCAGCAGTTCGAGACTGGCTCGACGGCGTGGGGATTCGGAGGTCATGATTCCAGCCTACGTTTCGTGCGAGGGGACGGGGTCCCCGAGGGCATCGCCGTCGTCCGATGCCCTCGGGTCCTCGCCCACGGCCTCTTGACCGAGCGAACCGATTCGAGACGCAAAGTCACGGCGCCGCGTCGAACGTGGTTCTACCACGTCAGAGCGCCCCGTTTCAGTTCGTCAGGAGCGATTCTCCGCTCACGTCAGCGAGATGAGCCGAGCTCTTCCTCGCCAAGCTCACTGAGGATGCGGTTCAAGTCCTGGATGGTGGCGAAATCGATCGCGATCTGGCCTTTTCGTGCGGAGATGGAGATCTTCACACGTGTATTGAGGCGGTCCCCCAACCGCTCTGCGATCTCATCGAGATGTGCGCGGCGCGCCCCCGCCTTCGGCGCCGGGCGCTTGACTGAGGCGGCGCCCTTGGCCGCGGCTTCCGCCGCACGGACGGACAGGTCTTCGTTCACGATCTTGTCCGCGAGACGCTGCATGCTCTCACCGTCTTCAACGGACAGGATCGCACGGGCGTGCCCCGCCGAGAGCACGCCGGCGGCGACACGCTGCTGCACCGGAACCGGCAAGCGCAGCAGGCGGATGGTGTTGGAGATCTGGGGGCGCGACCGTCCGATCCGCGTCGCCAGCTGTTCCTGGGTGATACCGAAGTCCTCGAGCAGCTGCTGATACGCCGACGCTTCCTCGAGCGGGTTCAGCTGCGACCGGTGGAGGTTCTCGAGGAGGGCGTCGCGGAGCAGGTCCTCGTCGGCGGTCTCACGGAGAATGGCGGGGATCGTCTCCAGCCCCGCTTCGCGCGCGGCGCGGGTACGCCGCTCGCCCATGATGAGTTCGTAGGTTCCGTCGCCGGTATCGCGCACGACGACCGGCTGCAGCACACCGAACTCGCGCACGGAGTGCACCAACTCCGCGAGGTCGTCCGGATCGAAGTTCGTCCGCGGCTGACGAGGGTTGGGGACGATCGCGTGCGGATCCACCTGGATCAAGCGGGCGCCGGGCACGGCGAGCAGATCCTCCTGCGGAGCGTCTTCCTTCGCCGCATCCTTCGTCGGGGCGGGCGCACCGGGGAAGAACACGTCGACCGGACGCGCCTCAGAAGCCTCCGATGTCGGAATGAGAGCCCC